>CAZMOT010000230.1:0-2625 GCA_964568065.1 uncultured Anaerolineales bacterium | reverse complement strand
TACCACCAAACCGGGCTAGGTTTGGTCGAAAGACTTTTGAAAGCGAGTACTAGTCCCTGGGAAGTGCGCTCCGGTCGCACGATCCTTCGCCTCGACGCCTACGGTTGTATGCTTTGGATGGGGCGCTACGTTCCTTTCGTCGTCCTGGCCGACCCAGGGGGACTGGCGGTCGAGGGGTATGGTGGGATATTCAGGAGCTTTAGCCGGTGGGCAGGGGGAGCCGGCTTTGCCGGGGATGTCCGGCCGGTACTGGTAATGCTGACCACTTACACGCGGCGGGCGCTCCAGTTGTCAGTTCTGTGGCGAGACGTGACCTGGCGACTAGAGAGCACGCACCTCGATATGTTCGTGGCTGTCTTCGACGAACTGGCAGGAAATCCGGTGGGATGGTGGCGGGGAGGGATGGCGGAGCAGGGGCCTTTGTGGAGCGGCTGCCACGGCAGCAGGGTGGCCATCTCGCGCCCGTGGCCCTCACTGGCTCCGCGTTCCGGCTCCCGTCCCGTGCGGATTCAGGACCTGGACGCCTGGCTACAGGAGAGAGAGCACGGTCTGCGGCGCCTGGTGCGCGCTTTCCTGGCGCTATCGGGCAAGGAGTGGGGTGTACTGGAACAGATTGCCCGCTGGCCCCTCCTGCGGAGCGGTGACCTGGCGCTCCTGGGCGGGCACTCTGATGGTGGGAAAGGCTTCGTTGCCGGAGCCGTGCAAAAGCTGGAGGGCCAGGGGCTCGTCAAGGTTGTGTGGGAAAGTGACGCCATCCGGCGTGGTCTAGAGTTGCAACGTGCCCAGTTGCGTGGACGCCTGGCGAAGGCGACGGAGGACGTGTCCAGGGAGAAGCTGGAAAAGCGCCTGGTGCAGGTTGAGAGCGCCCTGCGAGATCTGCCCGAGGAGGGGCAGGGGGAGAAGCGCCATGCGATCTCCCATCTCGGCCTGGACTTGCTGGCCGCCACCCGCGCCATGCCGCCGCTGGCCTACGGGCGCGCTCGCCTGTGGCCGGTGGGGTATGAAGAGGTTGATGGCAAGCGAGTGGTAATCCTCCGCATAGCCCGCTATCTCCTGGCCTACCAGCACACGCTCTTCATCAACGAGTTCTTCCTCGGTCTGCGACGTCTGGCTGAGGAGCAGTGGCACCGGCTCTACAGGAACCATCAGTTGTTGATCTGGGACAGCGTGGAGTGCGCACGCTGGTTCTGGGACGAGCGAGGTAGGCAGCGCCTGCTTCCGGACGCTGGTGGCGTATATCAGATCGGGCAGGAGGTGTACGAGTTCTGGCTGGAGGTGGATCGGGGGCACAGCGTGGGAGGGAAGCATGGCCAGGCACTCAGGCGCAAGTACGAGCGGTACTATCTCTACCGTCGCCGGCCGGATGCAATCTATGGGGGGAGAATGCCGCGCCTGCTGATCGTGACGCGGCAACTCGGGCGTGCTCGCCAGATTCGGCAGGTGATCGTGGACCTGGCACGTGAGCGAGGGGAACGGCCACTTCGGGCGTACATCGCCACGCTGGACGACGTCTGGCGAGAGCCCGAGCGGTTGCCTGATGGTACTGTGCAGCCGCGCTCGGGGGACGGTGACGGGACTGGGCGACCGGCGCGCAAGATGATGTGGCCGGGGCTGCGAGCCTGGCGCAGAGTGGATGACTTCAACACGCTCACCTGGTGTTTCGAGGGGCTGGGCCGCATGCCGCCGGGGACACAGCGAGGGTTGGACCTGGGTACATTGAGTCGGGAGACACAGGCCCACTCGCGTCGCAGTGCTGCACAGCGACGGCGCAGGCGGGCAGAGCAGGCAAGGTAAGACGTGCAGCGGCTCATCGCTTACCTGATCTGGGCAGGCTTCCTGGCCTTCCTGTACCAGGGGGGGATTGAGCTACTTGTGAATCGTTTGATCGGTCGGCTGCCAGAGGCTGCGCCTCTCCTTGAAGAGGCCCGGCACTATGGTTGGACAATGGGATTGGTATTAGGGCTGCTGACGGCCGGTCTATTAGTTCATTAGGACAGTATGAGATACGAACTGGTAATACAGGAGATGTGGCATGCAGAAAGTTAATCTCATTCCATCCGACGAGGTCACTCGGAAACTATTAGTCGATGTGCTCGCGAAAATGGTCTACCACGAATTGACGACCAGGCAATCTGGCGCGGTTTCCGAGGCCGAGCAGGAGGAATCCCACGCTGACCAGGATAATCATCGTCAGACCCATTCTGCTTCTGGGCTACGGCGTGCATGCTTGGAGGTGAGCGATGACCACGAGGGACATACCTCGCGCTCCGGACAGGGATGAGGTACAGGGGCAACTCGCTGCCGTGTACCGATTCCTGCTTAACCTCGCGCGACGTGCAAAGACCAAAACCACCGAGGCGGACAAAAATGGCGGTCAGGATGGCGCTCGAGCAAAGGCAATAGAACCTGAAGACCATGGGCCCGGCTTGACTGACTGAACCGGGATACCAGCACAGCAAGACACTGAGCCCAAATGCCAGGTTGATCCTGCTACAGGGCGACCCGGACCCAGCGAGCGGTGGGGGTAGTCGGCTCTTGAGAGGGCCTCGTCGCATAGCTTCTGTTGGCGGGCCCGCTGATACCTGGACCTTGACAACCGATCACACCGGCACGGCCCAGATTTGG
>CAZMOT010000229.1:0-2666 GCA_964568065.1 uncultured Anaerolineales bacterium | reverse complement strand
AGCATCTCGCTTCAGGTGGGTCAAAGCCTGGTATCCATCCCCGGGGCGGGTCATCCTCAACGACGAGCGCACGGCCCTGCCAGGTCACGACCAGATCGTCCTATGTGGGCTGTTAAACGCGGCGGGAGCCGGCAATTTCCCACTCAATGATGCCCTGTACCGGCGAGCTCTCGTCCTTGGTCATCCCAGTCCAATAGATGAAGTAGGCGAAAACCGCCTGGGCGAGCGTTGGGTCACCCTGCCTCCGATACAGTATCGCCTGCTGTTGACGCTGGCTGAGCGCGCCGGTGAAGTCATCGCCTGCCAGGAGCTGCTACGATTGGTCTGGGGATACGATGCCGGAGAGACCGAAGCCCGAGTCGCCACCCTGGAGGTGGTACTGCGGCAGATCAGGGACCTGATCGCGGCCGGGCAAGAAGCGCGTCGCGCCGTGACACTGCTGGCGGAGGACGCTCATCAGCAGCACTGGCGCAGCATCTGCCTGAGCTGCCGCCACGTCTGGGCCAGCACGGGTTCGCTGGAGCCGGTGCTGTGTCCCCGGTGCAAAAGCAATTGTATTGCGAGTAGATAGGAAAGATGAGGAGGCAAGAATGCATATACAGCAACTGATTGACCAACTATGCGCAACCTACGTCGAGCGGTCTGAGACCATCGAGCCGCTCGTGGCAGTGGTGATCGCCCGCCGCCACGCAGTGCTCATCGGCCCGCTCGGCACCGCCAAGTCGTCGCTGGTGCGTGACCTGGCGGCCGGACTGGGTGGCCTGCGCTTCTTCTCCTGGCTGCTGACCGAGTTCAGTGTGCCAGAGGAATTGTTCGGGCCGCTGGACATCGCGGCGTTGGAGCAGGGCCAGTACCGCCGCTCCTTCGACCAGGCTCAGGACAGGCTGACGGCCGGCAAGCTGCCCGAGGCGGAGTTGGCCTTCATAGACGAGGTCTTCAAGGTTAGCCCGGCCATTTTGAACACGCTCCTGTCAGTGATGCAGGAGCGCTTGTTCTACAACGACGGGCAACCTACCCCGGTACCACCGGTCTCCCTCATCGAGACTTCGATGAGGCGTCATCGAGACTTCGATGAGGCGTCATCGGGGCCTCCAACGAGATACCCACCAGCGAGCAAGAACTGGAGGCCCTGTGGGACCGCTTCACGGTGCGGCTCCAGGTGGGCTACATCCAGGAGCCTGGCAACTTCGTACGAATGCTCACGAGCTCGACAGGCAACGTGGCCCAGGTCCTCAGCCGCGTCGACCTGGAGGCAGCGCAGGAGGCAGCAGCGCAGGTCTCGGTGGCGGGGGCGGTGAGCGAACTTGGCGTGTTCCTGATCGCGCCAGGTATCGCCCAGGCGATGATATTGGGCCTGCAGGCGGGCCATATTGCTCTGGAGTTCGGCGTCGAACTGCTTCAGGTTGCCGGCAAAATGGCGTAGTTCCTCTGGATTGACGATTGCTTGAGACATTTCACACCTCCCTCGAATTCGGCTAATTGCCTTTGTCAACCTCTGAACGATAGCGAAACAGGAGTAAAGAGGGCTAAGACACTGTCCACAACCGCACGGTGCTGTCCCCCACTGCTAAGGCCAGCATCGCCCCGTCGGGGGAGAAGGCCACGTCCTGCACCGCGCCCGTGTGTCCCTCCAGGGTGCGCAGGAGGCTCCCGTCGGAGACCCGCCACAGCCGCACAGCCTTATCATCCGCCCCTGATGCCAGCATCGTCCCGTCAGGCGAAAAAGCCACACTGTACACTGGACCCGTGTGCCCTTCCAGTGTGTGCAGGATCGTATCGTCAGAGACTCGCCACAGCCGCACGGTCTTGTCCTCCGAGGCCGAGGCCAGCATTGTCCCATCGGGAGAGAAAGCCACGCTTCGCACTGAGGCCGTATGCCTATTCAAACACTGAATGCCACGCACAGCGTCCCAATAGCCGTTACAGGGTCGAAAGATCAGCCACGCGATTACGGCTAGACAGGAACAGAGAGAAACGATGGTGGCGACCGCGATCCTTCGCCTGAGGCTAGTCCGTTTTTTCCTGTGCCGCCGCAATGACTCTGCTGCTCGCGCCATTGCTTCGGCGGTGCTATCAGCCGTGGCTGCACTGCGCTCCAGTTCGGCTCTGGCGTTCGTTTCTGACTCCAGGCTCGAGGCCGCTGCCTTCCTCTCAGGAGAGAGACCGATAGGTTCATTGTCGAAATTGCGCTCTCTTCCTCCGTGTGGTATCATTCGTTTACCCATAAAGGGTGCGATGTGACAGCGGATCACCGTGCACATTCGGTTCAATTGATGTGACAACGCATCGTTGACATTAAGTCAGAGACAACCGACAGATCATCGTGTACATTTTGGCGGAAAGAACTGCCAGCGATTCGTTTATTCTACCCATATATGTGGGGGCAACTGGCTCGGCACAGCCTTACATATGGCGATTTTGAGCTACTGACGAGTGCACGATGCGCTGTCACTACTGTTATACAAAATGTCTACGCTATGCTGTCACTAACTGATGTACCAAGTGTCTACGGTTCGCTGTCGCAAAAATATAAACGATGCGCTGTCATATCGCAAAGGGGGAGGGATGAAAGGGTTTTCTTGGCATGGTTCACAAAACTCTGAAAAGTGCCACAGCAATGAAGAACACCCAGTTTTTCGCACAAAATCTGCTCCGTACCGGGCTGT
>CAZMOT010000228.1:0-2674 GCA_964568065.1 uncultured Anaerolineales bacterium | reverse complement strand
ACAGCGGCCAGAGCCTGGGCAGCGAAAACACCGATGCCGTGGCGCTGGGGGACGTGGACGGGGACGGCGACCTCGATGCCTTCGTAGGGAATGATAGTCAAGCCAACACGGTCTGGCTGAACGAGGGTGGCGTCTTCACCGAAAGCGGTCAGACCTTGGGCATCTCAGATACTGTGGCTGTGGCGCTGGGGGACGTGGATGGGGATGGTGACCTCGATGCCTTCGTCGGGAACTACAATCAGACCAACCGGGTCTGGATGAACGGCTTGCGCGATCTCGTCGTCGAGAGCCTCGTGGCAGAGCCTGCATCTCTGAAAGTGAATCAATCTTTTGCCGTCACCGTGACTATCAGAAACCAGGGCACAGGTGACGTACTGACGAGCTTCAGCACCGCTGTGTATAGCGATCACGTGCCGTCGCCGTGTGACGGCGGCGCGGGTAGCTGGGCTTCTATGGCCACCATCTCCTTGACGGCAGGAGCCTCGGCTATTCTGACGTTCACTCACCCCGGCTTTGCCAGCGTAGGGCAGCACACCATCTACGCCCAGGCAGATGTCCAGTGCGCGTGTGACAACAATCCCAACAACAATATCTCTGCCCCCCTGATTCTCTGGGTCAATCCCTTCACCGTGACCGCAACCGGCCCTTCGGGCAACGGCCTGGTGATCGCGCGCGATGGGGTCATCTCGGCGACGTTCAGCCAGGTGGTAGATAGCAGCACCGTCAACACACGCACCTTCGCCGTGCGGGGCCGACAGACAGGGGTTTACACGGGAAGCTATGCCTTTGGCTCCGTGCAATTCGACGCGGCGAACGATTTCAAGCCGGGCGAGGAGATCGTGGTCAACCTGAGCAATGGCATCAAAGCGATAGAGGGCAGCAGGTTGACCCCCTACGCCTGGCAGTTCCGGGCGGCAGTGGTGAGCGGCACGGGCGTCTTTGAAGACGGCGGTCAGACCCTGGGCGGTTCAGACACCAGCGGTGTGGCGCTGGGGGACGTGGACGGTGACGGCGACCTTGATGCCTTTGCCGGAAACTATGGGCAAGCCAACCGGGTGTGGCTGAACGGGGGAGACGGCTTCACCGACAGCGGCCAGCGCTTGGGTAGTTTCTGGAGCGCAGCCGTGGCGCTGGGCGACGTGGATGGAGATGGCGACCTCGATGCCTTCGCGGGGAATAATGGGCAAGCCAACCGGGTCTGGCTGAACGATGGTGGCGTCTTTACCGAAAGCGGTCAGGCTCTGGGCGTCGAAGACACCAGTGCCGTGGCGCTGGGGGACGTGGACGGTGACGGCGACCTCGATACCTTCGTGGGGAATGATGGTCAAGCCAACACAGTCTGGCTGAACGATGGCACCGGCGTCTTAACCGACAGCGGCCAGCGCCTGGGCCTCGAAGATACCAGTGCCGTGGCGCTGGGAGACCTGGACGGGGATGGCGACCTGGATGCCCTCGTGGGGAATTACCTTCAGGCTGACCAGGTCTGGCTCAACGATGGCACCGGCGTCTTCACCGACAGCGGCCAGTGCCTGGAGTACTACTTCGCCACCCGGGCCGTGGCGCTGGAGGACGTGGACGGCGATGGTGATCTCGATGCCTTCGTCGGTATTGTGGGAGGAGCCGATTGGGTCTGGCTGAACGATGGAGCCGGCGTTTTCAGCGACAGCGGCCAGCGCCTGGGCAGTTCAGACACCAACTCCGTGGCGCTGGGGGACGTGGATGGCGATGGTGACCTCGACACCTTTGTGGGGAACAGTGGCCAGGCGAACACAGTCTGGCTGAACGATGGAGCCGGTGTTTTCGCCGACAGCGGCCAGCGCCTGGGCAGTTCACGCACTTATGCCGTGGCTCTGGGGGACGTGAACGGTGACGGCGACCTCGATGGTTTCGTGGGGAATGATAGTCAAGCCAACGTGGTCTGGATAAACGACCTGCGCGATCTCGCCGTCGAGAGCATCGTAGCAGAGCCTGCATTTCCAAAACTAGACCAGTCTTTTACCGTCACCGTGACCATCAGAAACCAGAGCACAGGTGACGTACTGACGAGCTTTAGCACTGCTGTCTATAGCGATCACGTGCCGTCGCCGTGTGACGGCGGCGCGGGTAGCTGGGCTTCTACAGCCACCATCTCTTTGACGGCAGGAGCCTCGGCTATTCTGACGTTTACTCACCCCGGCTTTGTCAGCGTGGGGCAGCACGCCATCTACGCCCAGGTAGATGCCTCTTGCGCGTGTGACGACAAACCCAACAACAACATCGCTGGCCCCCTGGTTGTGTGGGTCAATACCTTCCCCGTGACCGCGACCAGCCCGCCGGGCAACGGCCTGGTGATCGCGCGCGATGGGGTCATCTCGGCGACGTTCGGCCAGGTGGTAAGCAGCAGCACCGTCAACACGCGCACCTTTGCCGTGCGGGGGCGACAGACGGGGGTTTACACGGGAAGTTACACGTTTGGCTCCGTGCAATTCGACGCGGCGAACGATTTCAAGCCGGGCGAAGAGATCGTGGTCAACCTGAGCGATGGCATCAAGGCAATGGATGACAGCGGGCTGCTCCCCTACGCCTGGCAGTTCCGCGCCGCCGTGGTTGACAGCACGGGCATCTTTAGCGACAGCGGCCAGACGGTGGGTATTTCGAAAACCTATGCCGTGGTGCTGGGGGACGTGGACGTGGA
>CAZMOT010000227.1:0-2683 GCA_964568065.1 uncultured Anaerolineales bacterium | reverse complement strand
GTTCATACTAGACGCTCTTGAATTGCTCCCTGACTTTTTCTATCAGCCATTGTTCTGGTTAGGGTTGGATAAATACTTTACCCAGTAAAATTTTTCCTAATTTTACAGGGTGGTATGAGTTTACTGTGATTTACATTTCTCCAGCTAATGTAAGGTCCGTAATTCTACCGTCTCACCGGGAAGGATACCAGTTCACTCACAAGCTCCTCACTCCCCTTCCAGCGGCACAAACAAAACGTTGGATCCCGGCGCATCATGCACAGTCCACAGCTCCATCGTGTCTCGCCAGTAGATGCCCGTCCGCAGCCAGAGCTCATTTTCTTCTGGCCCTTCCAGGGGCCTGGGAAAGCGATGCCGTTGCACCACTACGTCCCCGGCCGCCAGCACCAGTGGCGAGACTCCCAGCCCGTCGGCTACGCCCAGGTTCTCCCCCTCCGGCGAGAGAAGGTGCGCCATAACGGAGAAGGAGCGGGGGATCGAGCCCTTGGTCACCCGCCACCAGGTTTCCACCTCCAGTGTCTCCTCCTGACGATAGGCGGCCGCACCCAGAAAAGTAAAGGGACCGTCAAGCGCAAGCGGGCTGCTCAAAAACGCAGAACCGCCTGGTGTAGTGGGCGATATCTCTGCAGGTGCGGCATAAACCACTGAAGGAAAATCTGGTACTACAAAGGCTGATGTCGTCTCGTAAAGCATGAAAGCCGGTAGGTTACTGCTATATGCCTGTTCAAAGGAGAGACGTGCCTGGGCTAGATGGCGCGCCATGAACGGATTGCCAGGCACAGTGGGGCAACGCAGGAGAGAGGGAAAGCAAAGCCCCTGCTCCCCAGCCAAAGCGTGATGTAAAGCATAGATTCCAAGTTCTGCCCCGCCGCCAGGATAGAGCCAGGCCTGCGTACAGTCGAACTCCAGCCGGCGTAAGTCGTCCCGCCCTGTCCCCCCAGCAATAGGGACCTCATCCAAAGGTACGGCCGGTCTCATACACTGTGCGATCCAGTTCATCTCGTAAGGAGGCACGTCGTACACCAGCAGGCTATAGTTGATGACCTCCTGCGGTTCCCAATGTCTGAACCACTCATAGGCATACGGGTCGGCAATGCCCAGGCCTTGCAGGTAAGAAGCGCCGACAATGTAGCGCCCCGGTGGAGGGCGAAACTTGGAGGGGGGAGGTTCGGCGCGTACATCTGGATGTGCCTGCAGATATGCCTCCACGGTTCTGCTGGATTGTCCCCAATCAAGGTTAGAATCGGCCAGGTAGAGGTATCCTCTCTCCGCTCCCACCAGTTCGTTGAAATAGGCAATCTCGTAGGGGAAGATGTAAACAGTTGCCGCTATGTACCACACTCCCAGGATTGCCAAAAGCCACCGTCGCCAGGAGCGAGCCTGCCGACCCCATCCCCATTGCCATAGTCCACCCCCTACCATCAGGTACAGGAAGGGATGGACCGGCAGCATGTGGCGGTAGCCGATGTTCATCCCCCGAGAAATCGCTATGCCGGCGTAAAGCATGGGAAAGACCAGGAGGCGCGATCTGAGGTAGAGGCGACGCAAGAGCACCACCAGGCCAATAGCCCAGCCGATCAGCAAAGGCAGAGGATTTTTGATCAAGAACGCCAGCGGAAAGTACCACCACCAACGACCGTACTTCCGTTGTCCCAAGGCAAAGACCTCGGACGTATACTGATCCAGGTAAAGTAAGCTTTCCCAATGGGCGGGCGCGGGTACGCGAAAGGGGAAGCGGATAAACAGCATCCGATCGCGTACCAATCCCCAGGTAAAGCCATAGCCTGCCCAGAGTATAAGCAGGCTCATCACTCCAACAGCGACACCTTGGAGCAGGAGTTGAACGCTCCTGCCCTCCCGTCGCCGCTGGACTATGGTCGCCAACACGATCAAGCCAGCCACCACCGTCCAGACGAAACCAGATACCTTGGCCAACATCGTCAATCCCAAAAGACCCCCTGCCCCCAGCGCCCAGCGGCAGGAGGGCCGTTCTGTCCAACGCCAGACCGCGTACAGGGCCGCTGTCCCCAAGGTCGCAAGGCCTGCATCGGTGGTCGCCAGTCGCCCGTGGGCTAGAAGCGTGGGGTCAAAGACCAACGCCGCTAGGGCCAGCAACCCAGCCTTTGCTCCCCACAGGTCTTTTCCCCAGCGAAAGACAACGGCTCCCAGGATCACTGTCAGCAGTATGACAGGCATCCGCGCCACCATCTCCGTCCGCTCCATAGGGAGCATGTAGAACTCAAAGGCCCGGATGAAGGAGTCGTACGCTGTTGGCCAGCCTGCTAGCCGTTCCAGGGGAACGTTGGGGTCGGCTAGATAGACCAGCAAGGCCTCCATCCCAGCAAGCAGAGGAGGATAGCCACGCTGAGGGAGAAGCGAGAACGCCTCCTTGCCTCGCGCCAGGAGAGCATACCCACCCGCGACGTAGGCCGGCTCATCCGCAGTGATAGAATTATGCCGTGACCCCAATATCAGCAGGGAAAACAGCAGGAAGAGCAATCCCAGGGGAAGTGTCAGATTACGTGCTCTCAGTTTAGCACCTCCACCGTAGTAAGAACCACCCGGTCATCCATTGACCCCTCTCCCGTCTGCACCTTCCACCGCTCCATCGTGTCCAGCCAGTAGGCGCCCGTCTGAAGCAGGTATTCGCCCTCCGGGGTACCCTCCGGCACCTGGAGCCTGT
>CAZMOT010000226.1:0-2709 GCA_964568065.1 uncultured Anaerolineales bacterium | reverse complement strand
ATGAGATAGGGGGGCGCAGGGGGTTGGGCTGGTGTCGCGCCCGCGCCTGATCGAACGGTTGAACGCGGGCCTGCATCGCAAGCTCACCCCGATGCGAAGCGTCGGCTTCATCATCCGCTCCGGCCGGCTTTGGCAAGACCACGGCATTCATCGTTCATCCTTCCAGTTCCTTGGCCTGCCCGCGTGCCCTGGCCTGAGGCCCGACGCGCCGATACCTGACCAACTGGCGGTGAACGTCCCCTCGATACCGGCAGCGAAGACTGTCCGAGCGCCGCTGGGGCGCGTGTTCGCTGCGCGCTCCGGCGACAAAGGCGGCAACGCAAATCTCGGCGTCTGGGCCAAGACTGGGGAGGCTTTCGCCTTCTTGCGGCAGTTCTTGACAACGAAAAAGCTATGTTTCATCTCCACATTTTCGGATGTAGACCATGACAATGCCACGGTTTCTAAGGCGCAATCTTAATCCCAGGCTCGTCGAGGACGATATCGGGGACGCATTTCAGGCATTCGCGTACGAGGTGTTGCGTACCGACTACCCGGATCTCCATCTCTTCCCGGGCCGGGGCAAGGACGGCGCAATAGACCTGAGTCAAACCGAGGGCCAGACGCGGACTGTCGTCGAATGTAAATTCATAGGTACAGATGGGTTGGCTCAAGCACAACGCCGCTGGCGCGACGTCGCTCGCAGGCTTGCCACCCACCTGGCCGATCCAGAAGGCCCAACCAAGCGCCAGGCTCAATACGGTCCCTGGTATCGAACCGACCCCAGAATCACCGAGTTCGTCTTCTGCATCAGTTCCGTGCTGAAAAACCAGGAACAGAGAGACCAGCTTGGGCAAGAGATTGATCTGTTCTTCACCAACCTGAGCCGGGAGCATGAGCATCTTGCACATCTCGGTGAGCTTTCAGTACAGGTGCTGGACTGGAGCGATTTGTGCGATAGGCTGCATCGGCAGCCGCACATCCTGTTCCGTTGGTTCCCAGTAGCAAGGCCTCAAGGTCTTGTTCCACTCGCCGAATCAGCAGACCGGGGCACTTTCCGCTCTTACTTGACCAGCGAGAAACTCCCTTACTACAGTCGCAGGCGCCACCTGGGAGCCAGGCCCTCTCCTGCAGAAGTAGAGATCCCAGATGAAGAGGGCTTGCTTGCTCTATTCGAAGACGACAATACGACTGGCCTGGTCGTGACCGGCAGTGGAGGTGTCGGAAAGACCCGTCTGACCCAGGAGGTTGCTCGCCTGGCTGAAGCCAAAGAATGGTTGGTCTTTCGAGTTCGGAGCCAGCTACGAGGGGACGCGCTTGAACGTCTAGCGGAACAGGTCACGCCCGACACGCCCGTTCTGTTGCTCTTTGACTACATCGAGACTCAGGAGGACTTTGCTAAAGTAGAGCAGGTCATCAACGATCTTGACGATACCTATCTTCTGAGGCTATGCTACATCGCGAGTTGTCGCACCAGCTACTACTACGCCCTCCCCTCCTCGTCCCGCCGGCAGAAGGTCGATCTGTCGCCCTTTGTCCAGAGCTCAGAGCAGAGCTGGCTTCAGAGCCATCGGCACGGGATCGTACGCCACATCCTCGAACACAGCAGTATAAAAGCAACGGACAAGCACTTTGCCATCTGCCAGGACGTACCCATCTTTGCGGTTTTCATCTCCTACCTTCACAACACGGGACGTGAGGCCGACCTGGCCGAGCTGCTCAAGGAGGCCAACTTTGGTACCTGGGTCAGCAAACGGATCCAGCTCAGCTTCCGCCGACCCGCCATCGGTCGCGATCTGGCGCTGCTCGTCTCTGTGTTGCCGCTGCCTGCCGACCTCTTCCGTCGCATGGATCAAAATAGATTTGGGGCCCTATTGGACGTCCTCGCGACCGACGGCTGGATCGAGCAGTTACCGACAGACGAAGGCTCAACTGCCTGGGTGGCCGCTCACGACGTCCTGGCAGACCAGATCATTCTCCACTACCTGCAGGGCATTCCGTATACCGTGGAGCGCTTTATCGAAGAGCTTTTCTCTCTCGCCGGCGAGGCTGGTGGCTTGCGCTCCGCCCTCTACACTCTACAGAGAGTTGCCGATCAGCCGCCATTGGCCTCCCTCGATCAGGCGGACGTTCTGGATAGAAAGATGGCGGACGCCCCCCTGGTGTGGCGAGAGGTGCGCGATCTGTTGGTCCAAACGTCACTTCTCACACCGCTCCAGAGAATCCATCTTCTTGGCAAGCATGTGGAGGTATGGGATGGAGCCTGGGAGGAGACAGAGATTCAGATCGCAGTCGGTTGGCTTGCACGGTGGGCCAAGAGAGAGGCTGACCCGGGCCTCGATGCCGCAGGTCACGACATCCTCAGAGCGTGGATCGAGAGAGCGGCCCCGCACGTCACGGAAAGCAATTACATTCTCTCGTGGGGACTTCAATTGTATCCAGAGGCTATCCGAGAGTTTGCCCTGAACTGGATTCTCACTCGCTCCTTCCAATTCCAGACGACCTATCTGATAGTGGCGTGGCTGGGGTGCGGTTTTCCCCCGGAGGATATCTCCGCATCGGTTGAACGGTGGGCATACGAGTTCCACGGGGCGCGGCACTTTGACTTTGTCGCCAAAGCCTGGCTGGATGCGGGAGGGGATCAAGACCTGGTGCGCCACCCCATCGCTGCCTGGCTCGAGGAGCACGGCGCCACCGCCGAGGCTCAGTTTGTCTACAAAGCCTGGCTGG
>CAZMOT010000225.1:0-2761 GCA_964568065.1 uncultured Anaerolineales bacterium | reverse complement strand
TCCCCTCCCCCCCCTCCCCGACCAGCAGCGCACCGCCGCCATCCTGGTCCGGGCGGACCGGCTGCGCCGCCTGCGCCGCACCGCCCGCGAGCTGAGCGATACCTACCTGCAGTCGGTGTTCCTGGAGATGTTTGGGGATCCGGTGTCGAATCCGAGGGGGTGGAACACTGCAAAGCTCACATCACAGGTAAAGCATATTGATAGTGGATGGAGTCCCGTTTGCGGAGAAACTCGCACCAGCGAAGAACAGTGGGCTATTCTTCGTCTGGGTGCTGTTACAACCGGAACTTACCTGCCTGGCGAGAACAAACAGCTGTTGCCCGGATTCGAGCCCCGCCCAAAGCTAGAAGTCAAGAAGGGTGACGTTCTGATTACCAGGAAGAATACAATCGATTTGGTCGCGGCTTGTGCCTTTGTTCACTCCACACCACCAAGGTTGATGCTTCCAGATACGATTTTTCGATTCGTATTCAGGGAAAACATCAAAGTCAGACCTGAATACCTATGGGGTTTGTTTAGCGAAAATGCGTTTAGAAGAGCAGTTCAGTCACTTGCTACAGGGACTGCAGGATCGATGCCCAACATCTCAAAAGAGAAATTGCTTGGCGTAGCAGTACCGCTGCCCCCCATCCCCCTCCAGCAACAATTCGCCCACATCGTCCACAAATTCGAGCGGTTGCGCGCCCAGCAGCGCGAAGCCGAGCGCCAGGCGGAGCATCTGTTCCAAACGCTGCTGCATCGGGCGTTTAGGGGGGAGTTGTGAGTTGACGGAGGAAGAAATCGAGATCGTCGAGGGTGCAGCCGGGTGACAGGCGGGCGAAAAATTCCTCGATTCACCTGCCAACACGAGACAGCGTTCATTTGGGGTTTTATGGGAGAGAAGCCCGCACAACTACAGTTGTCATTAGGAACAAACAATGATTGAGTACGTATTAATGGCAGATCGACTGATAGCTGAGAAACATCACGATTTATCAGGGATCCGTGAGCTAACTGAAGACGAGGTCGAAACGCTTTCGACGGCCTTAGCACTAGTTGGCTCCTTTAACGGAAGCTATTCATTGTACGAGATATGTGATCAGAACTATAAAGAGATGGTAGAGTTATATGAGCGGATTGCTCAGACTGTGGGGATAAACCAAGGATTCGCTCACGATGTTGTCATAACGTTGAACAGGAGGTTGCTAAACTATCTATCCAGTTTCCGGACATTCATAGACCATCAAGAAAAGAAACTGAAACGATTGCAGTCTTCAGATACAGACTGGTTTCGCCTGTTCAAAGGTCGAACTGCACTTCATTACGACAACAACTTCTCATATCGCTTCTTTTGGGGGCTTCGTAACTATGTGCAACACTGCGGCTTACCGTTGGGAGGTTTTAGAGTTGCGCTAAAGCAGGATAAAGACGGCAATCAAGTTCGCCACTTCTCTGCCTATTTTGATCGTGATAGTCTTATAAACAACTTCGATGATTGGGTAGTCCCCCTCTTGGGTGTTGTTGACAGATGCTGTTCAGACTTTACCGCAAAGACGCCAAGAACGCGAAGAAAACACAAGAAATCTTAGCGCCCTTTGCGTCTTGGCGGTGAAAAGAGTTCTGTTTTTGCCCACCAACACTCAATAGGGAGACTACCGATGATTGGAAAACGGTAAAAGATGATTTGGAGAAGCAACCAGAGCACATAGAGATAATGCCTCACGTTCATACGTTGAAATCGTGTATAGACAACCTTGCTATGCTAGCCGCAGAGATTAACTTGAAACGTCTAGGAACTTATTGGGGCTTTTTGATTGGCTTAGACAATGAAGTTACATCAGCATTCCCCGATGCTTTCCCTTGCATCGGGCGTTTCGAGACCAAGTCGGATTCTAGCATTGACTTCCTAGGGTTTGAGCCTCTTCCCTTACATACTATGATGACAATAGAGAAGGTACGCTCGCGAATCAGTGATGTAGCTGATGATTCAGTGAAGGTTGGGTAATAGCCGCTGCATAACCCGCGCATCCGCGATCCGTTCGCACGAAACCACGCGCTGCAATTCATTCGCTTGAAGCGTGGGGGGAAGAGGGGGAAAGTTCGCAGGAACAAGCAACTCTCCAGCACCCAATCGAGGCCACCGACCGGCAGATGACCGGCTGGTGTACGTGAGTTGTATGGGCTGACGGAGGAAGAAATCGAGATCGTCGAGGGTGCAACACAGCCAGTGACAACACGCTTCCACGCCCAGCAGCGCGAAGCCGAGCGCCAAGCGGAGCATCTATTCCAGGCGCTGCTGCACCGGGCGTTTCGGGGGGAGTTGTGAATCACGAAAGTCACGAAATGGACGAAAGGTGCGAAAGGTTTTCGCGCGTTTCGCGCCCCTTCGCGCCCTTCGTGTTTCGCGCCCAGCAGCGCAAAGCCGAGCGCCAGGCGGAGCACCTGTTCCAGGCGCTCTTGCAGTTGGTAACCAAGACTCAGTTACTACTCTCCCCCATCAAACAAGTGGCACAACATTCTGGCGCTACGACCGCAACCATCGAGCATGATGTCCCATACTTCAGCCTCATTCCCCTATTGTGTCGAGAATAGCGCTTGAAATAAGATCGCCAGTCTGCTATTATCTTCCCCAACCATAGGTTTCAAGCTGCAACCACTTTGGGCTCCGCTTGCCACCTCCCCCTCCATCACACCCGAAAACCGCAGCATACCAGGCTGGGCACATCGAGACCACCGGCCAGTGTCGCTCCCACCACCACACCACCACCCCCATCCACGGTAC
>CAZMOT010000224.1:320-2988 GCA_964568065.1 uncultured Anaerolineales bacterium | reverse complement strand
GGAAGGTGGGGGTGGTGGTGGGGTATCGGTCGGTGTCACCGGAGTGAGCGTGAGTATTGGTGTCACCCTCCTGCGCGTGGGTGTTGGTGTGTATATGGGTGGTATTGATGTGGGGCTAGCCGTGGGTGTTGCAGTAGAGGGAGGTGTAACTGTCATAGTGACGGAGGCTGTGGGCGTCGCCGTCGCCGTGGGAATGCTCCCCACACCAATTCTATCAGCCGCCACTGAGATGACCACCACGAGAGACACCAGGCTGATGGCTGCTAAAGCGACCCTGACTCGGCGGTCAACTCGCGGCCATGCGGTACGTATCCACGGCAGCAATACGGTCGGCGCTGATGACTCCGCCTGCAGAGTTGTGTCAGTTCCAGAGAGTACGATGCTTTCTGTTTTCACCCTGGATGGAAACGAGCCGAACAGCGCTTGGTGCATATCTGCGACATTTTGAAATCGCTGGGATGGTTGCAGGGCCATGGCCTTCATAAGCGCTTGACTGGTCACCCCGCTTACATCATCCCTACGTTGGCCCAGTGGCACCAGGCTCTTGGGGTCCACAATTCGCTCTGTCACCGTCGGTGGTGCCTCTCCCGTGAGTGCGTGATACAGCGTTGCACCCAGGGAGTAGACGTCGGTGCGAGCGTCGGTATATCCCTTCTTGGCGTCGTATTGCTCTGGCGGGGCGTACTCCGGTGTGCCTAGACCTCGCATCACTGTCCGCGTGCGAGGGTCGCTGGGATCCACCAACTTCGCCAAGCCAAAATCAACCAGTATTGCTCGCCCCTGAGGTGTGATGATCACGTTCTGCGGCTTGATGTCGCGGTGGATCACACCTTGTCCGTGGCAATGAGCCAGAGCGTCCATCAGTTGCTGCGTCCAGTCAAGAATCTCATCTTCGGTCAGCTTTCTCTTCTGGGCAATGATTTCATCCAACCGCTTGCCGTGGATGTAGTCCATTACCAGATAGGCGTTGCCGTCCTCTTCGAAGTGATCGGTGACGCGGGGCAGGTTGGGATGTCTAAGCTCTGCCAACAACAGTGCTTCTTGCTGGAACTGCTCGCGAAGCTGAGGCAGCGCAGTTCCCGGAGTACCCGGATAGGGCACCATCTCCTTAAGTGCGCAACGGACGTTAAGGGCGGTATCCATCGCCTCGTAAACCGCACCCATACCACCTCGACGCAGCAGGGCGATGACCCGATAGCGACTGTAGATTACTTGTCCCGGGATGATGGGCATGGCAACTCTTACATCCGAATCTGTACCCAGAGAGACACTGTTTTGAGTGCACGAGTGAGGCTCTGGCTAAGGCAGAGCTATTCGATAGCTCGACCAGTCTGGGTGGAGAGAAAGCACAACGGTTTTCGACCTGTTCAGTTCATCTACATTTTAGTCGAGAAACCAGTCGTTGTCAATGATTGCTGGCTGTGTGTTATCTGATTTGCCCCCCATCTCTCACCCTGGTATAATGCCTGCTCGAAGCAGAGCCCGCTGGTAAAGCGGGGCTGCCTGTGAGCGAGGAGCATGGCGTATGAAGAAATGGGAAACGAACGCAGTACAAGGCCTGATTGTAGGCATCGGCCTGATGATCGCCGTCATCTTTGTGGATGTGGGCGTGGTCTGGCTGGCGGCTTCCCGGCCGCTCACCATCGGGACGTTCATCCTCGGCCTGTCTGTACTGTTCAGCCTGGGCCTGTTGGGGTTGATCGGCTACTGGCTGTACGGTTTGGCCCGCTCGGAATACTTTCTCGACCGCAACGCACTGGTCATCCATTGGGGGCCGACGGAGCAGACCATACCTGCCGGACAGATCGAGCTCGTGCTCACGGGCGAAGAGGTTGAGGGGCACATCCGATTCTACGGTGGGATGTGGCCCGGTCACTGTGTTGGTTATGGCGAGGTCCCCGGTGCGGGGCCAACCCTCTTTTACGCCACTGTCCCTCCGCGTCGTCAAATCTACGTCGTCACCCCCAGTCTCACGTACGGTGTCTCCCCTGCCGACCGCGATGGTTTCCTCGAGTCGTTCCAAAGACGGTTGCAGATGGGCCCCACTCAGATCGTGGAGCAGTCCTCCAAGCGGCCGAGCTTTCTGGACTGGACGATTTGGCAGGATCGGCTGGGACTGGCCTTGCTGTCAGCCAGTTTCCTGGCGGTTCTTGCGCTCACTAGCCTGCTATGTTTTCAGTTTCACGCGTTGCCCTGGCTGGTGCCCCTGCACTTTGATGCTGCGGGTCGCTCTGACCGACTGGCTCCCCGGGTTCAGGTCTTTATTATCCCACTCATTGGCCTGCTGACGTTCCTGCTCAACGGTGTGCTGGGTTGGCTGGCGTACCGGCGCGAACGCGTGGCGAGTTACCTGCTGTGGGGCGGGGCAGTTCTCATACAATTGCTGGTGTTGACAGCGACTATTGGGATGCTGGGGCAGTTTCAGGAGAATCCCCCCTGGCTTAGCGCGAGGCACACGATGCTTGGCTCACTCGACCTGTTTGAACTCCTCGGCGGGTTTGCCCTCTCCCTCGTCATTGGCGTGATCGGCTACAGGCGTGGCGCGCTGAGCGGCAGCGGCGTCGTGGGCGCGCTCATCACCGGTACACTCATCTTTGGGCTGGGAGGCTGGGAGTGGGGTGTCCTGCTCGTTGCCTTTTTTGTCTCTTCCAGCGCGCTCTCCTTCTAC
>CAZMOT010000224.1:0-310 GCA_964568065.1 uncultured Anaerolineales bacterium | reverse complement strand
AGCAGAAAAGTTCGCCAAGGGGCACCGGCGCGACCTGGGCCAGGCGCTGGCCAATGGAGGATTAACGGCCCTGCTGGCGGTGCTCTCCAAGCTCCTCCCCCTGGTAGGGGGAGGGCGGGAGGAGGTATGGTTCGCTGCCTGTGCTGGCGCGATGGCTGCCGTCACTGCCGACACCTGGGCCACCGAACTGGGCGTACTGAGCTCGCATCCCCCGCGCCTGATCACCACCGGCCGACGGGTCGAAGTGGGCACTTCGGGGGGCGTCACGTGGCTGGGGACCGCTGCATCGTTGGGGGGCGCGTTCTTCATC
>CAZMOT010000223.1:0-3003 GCA_964568065.1 uncultured Anaerolineales bacterium | reverse complement strand
CCGTGGCGCTGCTGGCGGAACTCCACGGGCGTATGGGCTATTTCCCCACCATCCTGCGCCTGCGTCCTGTCCCCGGCTCCACCCCGCCTCGCTTCGAAGTAGCCGAAGTGCTCGACCTACAGACCGTGCGGGACACAGCCCGCCACAAAAGGACCGGAGACTAAAGACCGAGGACTGAGGACTAAAGATTGATATGAAACGACGAGCTGAATTCCTGGACGTTCTCCTGCGCGGCGCTGGCCCCTCGCCAGAACTACTGGTCGCCTTCGCCCTGGGGCTGCTGGTCGTCAGCCTCCTGGGCGATGTGACCTACGATCTGCTGACCGCGCCGGCGGATAACCTGGCCGTGGCCTGGCGGCCCGTGGCGGCTGCGGTAGTCCTCACCGCTCTGGCCTACCTGCTCTACCGGCGAGACCGGCAGCGAAGGCGGGCGCTGCAGGCGGAGGTGGACGAAAGCCGGCTGGCCCCGCCTCACCCCGGCCTGGTCTGGCTGTTTGGGCCGGGCCCGTTCGAACACCTGCTCTCTGCGCTGGCTCACCACCGCGAGGGCGGCGGCGCTACCCACTGCTGGCTGGTGATGCAGGACATCGGGCCGGTGCGAGAGACGTTCAACCAACTATCCCACCAGTTGCTGGAGCAAGGGATAACGACCCAGCTACACCCCTTCTACATTCAACAGCCGGACGTGGAGGCAACCTACCAGGCGGTGCGGGCGATCTTTGAACGGGAAGCAGCCGAGGAAGGACTGCAGTCTGACCAGATCATCGCCGACATCACCGGCGGCACCAAGCCGATGACCGCCGGGATGGTGCTGGCCGCTCTAACCACTGGTGGCGACGTGGAGTACGTGGAGAGCAAGCGGGATGCCGAAGGCCAGGTCATACCAGGCACCCAGCAGGTTGTGTTGATGGATACGACGTTCTACGTCACGAGGGAGGGATGAGCATGCTTCTTGCCGCCGTCATCACCGTGACCCCCGTCGAACCGGCCTCCGCGCCGGCCGCGCTGGGACGCGCTGTCCACGCCTGGCTGCTCGACCGCATCGAGAGAGTGGACGCATCCCTGGCCGACCGGTTGCACGAAAGTGACGGCCCCCGTCCATTCACCGCGTCCAACCTCTGGGGGCCCAAGCGAGCGCGCGGGGGCAAGGTCACGCTCGACCCCGAACGGCCCTGCTGGCTGCGCTTCACCGGCCTCACCGAGGAAGCCAGCGCGGCCATCGAGCGCGCGCTGCCAGCCGTGGGGGAGCACCTGACGCTGGCGGGCGTCCCACTCCGCGTGGCGGAGATCGCCACCCAAGCCCACCAGCACCCGTGGGCCGGCCGCGCCAGTTGCGCCGACCTGGTGCAGCAGTACACCCTGGCCCCTGGCCAGCATCCGCGAGACGTCACGCTGCGCTTCGCCTCTCCCACTCTCTTCCGCTCCGGCGGGCGCGACCTGCCCCTGCCGCTGCCTCACCTCGTCTTCCACGGCTACTTGAGCAAATGGAACGCCTTCTCTCCCCTGGCGCTGCCGGAGGAGGCCAGGCGCTACGCCGAGGAGTGCGTCGCGCTGGGCCGCTTCAAACTGCGCAGCCACCTGGTCTCCTTCGAGGGGGGGGGCAAGGGGGCGCACGTCGGCTTCACCGGCGAGGTCCGCTTCCGCTTCCTGGTAGGCGACGCCTACTGGACCCGCGTGATGACCCTCCTGGCAGGCTACGGGTTCTGGGCCGGGACAGGGTACCGCACCACGGCGGGGATGGGACAAACGCAGTCCATCAGTCCCCGGCCCACAGTCCACTAAGAAACCGGGTTTTTCGGAAAAAACCTGGTTTCTCCTGGTTGGAAAAACCTGGTTTCCTGGAGGCATGACCATGCCATACCGCAAAATCGAATTCCGCGCTGGTCATTACTACCATCTGTACAATCGAGGCTTCAATCGCCAGCCCATCTTTTTCTGCGACGATAACTGGGGCTACTTCATCGAGCGCATCAGACACTACTTCCAACCCGAACTCATAGACATCGTGACCTACTGCCTGATGCCCACCCACTATCACCTGTTAGTCTATCTGAAAATTGACGACCTGAGCAAACAAATCATGCAGCCCTTTGGCGTATCCTATAACAAAGCCATCAACCGACAGCAGGGACGCGTCGGCTCGCTCTTTCAGGGCCCCTTTCAAGCCACGTGGGTGGACAAGAACAAGTACCTGCTGCACCTGTCACGGTATACCCACATGAACCCGGTCACCGCCGGCCTGGTAGCGCGGCCAGAAGAGTGGATCTTTTCCAGCTATCGGGATTATGTCGGCTTGCGCGAGGGCACCTTGCCAGTCCCCGATGTGGTTCTGTCACAGTTTTCCTCTCGCCAGGCCTATCGAGAGTTTGTAGAATCGTATCGTGATCAGGATGTCAGGATCATAGATCACTTGTCGTTTGATGAGGGAAGCTAAAGAAACCAGGTTTTTCGGAAAAAACCTGGTTTCTGGTCCCTATGAAGCACCTTAACAACTACATATTCCCCAAACAAGACCAACGGGAGACAGAACGATGATCAAACACATACTGGCCCAGCACAACCTGGAGGACGCCTGGAACGACGTGAGTGCCCGCAAGGGAGCGGCCGGCTCCGACAATGTCAGCGTCAAACGCTGGGGCCGCAACTGGGAGGAACGGCTGGTGGACCTGCGCCGGGCGGTGATGGCCAACACCTACCGGCCCAGCCCTCTGGAGCGGTACACCATACCCAAGAAAAGCGGCGGCTGCCGCCACCTGACCAACCTGACCGTGACCGACAAGGTGCTCCAGCGTGCCGTGCTCAACGTCCTGGACGACCTGTTCGACCCCCTGTTTCTGCCCTGCAGCTATGGCTACCGCAAGGGGCGCTCGGTGGCCGATGCGGTGGAGGCCATCTGCGCCCACCGGGACGCCGGCTTCGTCTGGCTGCTCGACGGCGACATAGACGAGTGCTTCGATCACACATCTTGATACTCCTATGAGAAACGCAAGTTCTGGAGCTCGC
>CAZMOT010000222.1:0-3128 GCA_964568065.1 uncultured Anaerolineales bacterium | reverse complement strand
GCCTCTGTCAGCGCGGCCACAACGGAGGCCGGTGGACAACTCCGCCGGCCTCTTTCTTTTCCTCTCTCCAACCTGTGGTAGAATGTAATCGTGATGGGTGCGACGACGAGAGAAGCGGCTGGCCCGTTGGGGGTGATCGGCTGCCTGGCGGCCGGATTCGAGATGTGGAGACACCAGCAACCGCGCGTGCGCTCTTGCGCGTTGTGGATTTGACAGGCCGGGGAATCGGAGTATAATGTAGCAGAGTTAGGAGGGTATGTGATGGCTACCTGCCCCCCCCCCGCAAAATTGAGGACGAGCGTATTCAGGGACCGGAGCGCCGGGTGTGGTGCGCGCGTGCGGAACGTGCGCGGACTGCCCGGCGCTTGTGCATTTCTAGCATGAGGAGGCTGAACAATGAACAAGAAAAGCGTAATTGTAGCACTGGTGGCATTGGTACTCCTGGCCGCGCTGGGCGTGGTACTGGGGCGGCCAGCGATAACGGGGCTGGCACAGTTGTGGTCGCCGCTGCCGACGCCGACGCCGAGGAGGTATGTGGAGCCAACTCCCCCATCCGAGGATTGGCCCACGGTGACACCGCCACCTACCCGGCCGCGCCCGACACCGCGCGGGACACCGGTGGTCAAGCCCACGCTGATTCCCACGCCTGCCCCCACACGCCCTCCACTGCCGCTGACGCCTGTTCCTGAAGGCACGCCGCCGGCCGACCTGTCGGGGTTGTACTACGTGGCTGATACGGACAGAGGCCCGGAGCTGCGCGTGATTGGGATGGATGCGCAGGGCAAAAGGTGGGGGGAGTCCGAATTGATCATTGAGCGATTTCCTGGGAATCTGGTGGGCCTCCATCTGTCACCGGATGGCAGGTACCTGGCTTTGGCATTCCTCGGTGACGGGTATGGCGAAGTCAACATCATAGAACGGTCATCGGGACGGGTCTGGTGCCCACTCAAAGGGCCGACAGGTTGTTGGGGAGGCTTTTCGGGTTGGACACCAGATAATCAATTTCTGTTTCAGCCATTCGATGTACCACCTGAAGGCGTGGTTCCACTAGGTGTCATCGTGGTGGATCTGGAGACAGGCCAGTATACTCCACTGGATTTGCCCATTCAACCAAAATGGGGCTATTCGCTCGCTCGGAATGTGTCACTCAGCCCAGACGGCTCCAGTCTCGCCTACTCAATTACCTATCCAGAAGACGACGAGGAAATCAGTGAGGTTTGGGCAATGCGTATGGACAGCGGGGAAAAACAATTGTTACGCAAAGTCAAGGGGCTGGTCAAGGCCCTCTCGTGGTCACCCACTGGCGAGCAGTTGCTCTACGTTTACCAAGGTAAATCCGGTCACTTGCCGACCGAGTTGAGACTTTTGAACGCTGACGGAAGTGATGAAAGGTCCCTTGCTGCCGATTTGCCCATGCCCGGCGAACGGCGTTACCGCCCTGTTTGGTCCCCTGATGGTCGCGGGGTTGCCTTTGTCCAGTTGGATGATCCCACCACCTTTTATAGCTCCTCCGAACTCTGGGGCAATGTCTACGTTGTGGATACGATCACGGGGGAGGCCATCAGGCTCTCCGCGTTCGAGAAACGAGATGTCAGCTACCCTACCTGGTCGCCGGATGGCAGGTTTGTTGCCTTTGTGTCCAGCACCATCGTGGACGAACAAACCCGCTACGCGGAGATGTGGGTGGCTAGCGTTGGCGGCAACCAGTTCTACGCGGTTTCGGAGACGGCAAAGTGGTATAATGCCCCGTCCTGGTTGCCGTCCGTATTTGCCAAGGAAGTGAGGTAAGACCATGAAGCAGAGAACACACATCAAGTTCATCCTGCCTTGTACTCTGATAGCAGCAGCTCTTGTGCTTGCCGTTTTGCCCGCCCAACCCTCCCGCGCTGGCGGAGGGATCGTGCTACGCCCCCCATTCGATGGGACGTATCGCGTTACAGCATACTTTGACCACGATGAGCCAAGCTATGGCGTTGGGGCAGATGGCTACAATTGGATTTACAACGGAGAGCGAGTGCCTGCATCTTACCCCAACAAAACGGGGGAGCCGTACCCGTATGACGGGCACGATGGATGGGACTGGTCTATGGAAGAATGGACCAATGTCCTGGCTGCAGCTCCGGGTGAGGTCGTAGTTTCGGAGGATGACTGGGGTGCTGGTGGTTACGGACACGTGATTATCATTGCGCACGACAACGACTATTACACGATGTACGCTCACTTGAGACAACGCTTGGTTCAAGTGGGAAACTCGGTAACGGCAGGCCAGCATATAGGAGAGAGCGGGGACACTGGTTCGCCAGGATCCTATCATTTGCATTTCGGCGTGCGTCACGGTGGCTACCTCTACACCACCTACGCAACTGACCCCTTCGGCTGGCGCGGCGATGGACGAGATCCACTATTCGACTACAACGGCAAGGAGTCCTCCTGCCTGTGGGCCGGCGTGCCAGGCGACGACATCAGTTGCGCCGACATCATCGTGGAGGATGACGGGGCGGGATGGTATGAGTCTGGCACGTGGTGGTACAGCACCAATGGCAATGGCTATCGCGAGCACCACACCTACTCCTGGCCCTATCCTCCCTCCTCTTACGCCTACTGGTCGCCGAGCCTCCCTGCGAAAGGATACTATCAGATCTACGCTTTCGTTCCTCCTATCAACTCCAGGACAACTCACGCCAACTACCTTGTCTCTGGTGTGTCTCAGGAGACACGCATCCGTGACCAGAGCGGAACCGCTCCGCGCTGGATGTCGCTGGGCACGTTCGAGTTCCCCGCTGGATTGTACGGCTGGGTGCGCTTGCACGACTACACAGGCGAGCCCCAGGAAAGCCACTGGGTGGCCGCCGACTCGATGAAGTTCAGCGCCGACATCGTCTACCTGCCCGACGTGAGGAACTCAGGCGGTTGGACATCTTCGATCGTCATCCGTAACAACAGCACGTCGGCTGCGCAGGTAGCCATCAACTACTACAATACCAGTGGCGGGTGGGTTAGTTATCAGACGACGACGATTGCGGGGAACGGCTCTGCGACCAGGACTCCTACCTATGGCTTCACCGGTTCAGCGGTCGTCGTCGCCAGCGAGGACGTGTCGGTGGTGGTGGAGACCAAGAGTGGGTCCG
>CAZMOT010000221.1:0-3183 GCA_964568065.1 uncultured Anaerolineales bacterium | reverse complement strand
ATTCGCAGGTTTTTAAGGTTCAGGCTCTTGACAAGACTTAGAACATCTCAGGACAGACAGGCTCAGGACATCGCTGTGACTTGCTCCAATTATACCTTCGCGGCAGTCTTGGCGCAAACGCAACCCGCCCCGCATCCCTCACCCCGACCGGAGCCGGTGGGCAAAAGACAGGCGGGACTCTAGATCAGCCTACTGCACGACGAATACCAGGACTTGGGCGCCAGCCTCATCAAACATCTCGAGCCGGTCAGCGGCGATCTGATACGTGGCAGTGGCTCTCAGAGCCGCGAGGTAGGCGGTTTCCTGCTCCAAGATACCTTCTGGTTCCAGGCAACCCATCTCAGTCGAGAAAACATCGCCAACGCTCAAGCTGTTTTCTCCGGCCTGATAACTTCCTCCATACTGGTTACAGCCCGCCGAACCGGAAACCTGGTCGCCCGAGAACTCGAGCGTGATCGTCGTGCCGGGAAGCACATCGTTCCCGGTCAGGGATTCCAGTTTCCACGCTGTATCTCTTAGCGCGGTCGCGCCCGAACCGCCGCAGGCTGCCAAAACAGCGATAGCGACGAGGGCCATCAATGAATGCCTGGTGTTTATAAGCAAAGCCGAAATGCTTGCATTTCTCATGCTCGCATCTCCTTTGATTTGTGTCTCGTCAGGGCTAAAGGTCAGCAGCACCGCCACGAGTACTCGCGGTGGCAATGGGGAGATGTAGATCAGGCCAGGTATCAGACCGGACCCGAACCACAATCCGAAGTAGAGGCCCAGAGGCACGGCGATCACTCCACCCGATGATTCAACGAGGGTGCCCATCATCAACACCAACGTGATCCAGAAAAAGGTGTGGATGACTACCATCACGAGCGCGAGGACTCCGAGGCTTTGAACACTCTCGGAGGCCCTCGCCATGCCCAGTCCTGGAACTTGCTAACGCTGCAAAATCTTGACCGCCCCCTTCACAATCGAACCCTCACCCATATCCTTCCCACCCGTCGAGGGCGCGAACTCCAGGATACGGTCGGCCAGGCGGGAGAAGGGCAACGACTGGAGCCAGACGCGGCCCGTCCCCTGCATGGTGGCCAGGAACAGTCCCTCGCCGCCAAAGAGCATGGACTTTAGGTTGCCCGCCATCTGGATATCGTAGCTGATGGTATTCTCGAAAGCGACGATGCAACCGGTATCCACCAGGATTTTGCTGTTATTGAGGCGTTTCTCCACGATGGTGCCGCCCGCGTGGACAAAGACCATGCCATCCCCGCGCAACCGTTGGAGGATGAAACCCTCGCCGCCGAAAAGCCCGGCCCCGATCTTTTTGTTAAACGCAATGGTCAACTCGGTGCCCAGCGCAGCGCAGAGAAAAGAGTTCTTTTGGCAGATCAGCTCGCCGTTCGCCTCATCCAGGTCAATGGCCATGATCTTGCCCGGATAGGGCGCTCCAAAGGCCACGTGCCGCTTGCCCTCGGGCGCGGTGCTGGTAAAGTGGGTCATGAACAGTGACTCACCGGTGATCGCCCTCTTCCCCACGCTCACCAATTTGTCCAGAAAGCCAGCCTTGGGCTTGGAGCCATCTCCCATCTTGGTCTCAAAGCCGATGCTGTCTTCCATGTACATCATCATCCCGGCTTCCGCGATCACGGTCTCACCGGGGTCCAGCTCGATCTCTACGAACTGGAGGTCGTCGCCAAAGACCTTGTAGTCAACCTCGTGTGCCTTCATTATATTATCCTCCTGTGTGTTTTTACTTGGTAGATTGGCACATTGGTAAATCGGTGAGTTGATCGGTTCTTCACATCCCAATCTACCAATTTCCCAACTCTCAACGTACAAACAAATTATACTCAATACCCCGAACAAATCAAGCCGGGGAATGTTGTTTCACTTTTTTCTGTCGCTGTGGTAAACCTCCCTTCCCCTGTTACAGGCTGGCGACCCGTATCACTCCCCTCCGCCATCAATCGTGAAGGATTTGATCACGTGCGTTCGATGAGACCACCCGCAGCTTTGGATCTACTAAAACAAACATCTTGTGCGCATCCCTGGGGGACGAAATCGGGCCTTTCTCCACCTGACCGCTTTACTTGTCGCCCCGGCTCGTTATACTGCCGGCGCCGGTGATGTCTTGGGTCACGGCGGGTCTGCCAAAATAGTCCACGTCGCCCGCCCCACTGATCGTCACGTCCAGCGTATCGAGCACCCAGATGTCGGCGCTGCCAGCGCCGCTGATGTGCACCGTCGCCTCCTGGCTTTCCAGGTCGGGGGCGTCATAGCTGCCCAACCCTCTCAGGGCAATCTCCTGCGTCTCAACCTGCCCGGCCAACTCAATGTCGCCTGCCCCACTGACTGTGACGACCAGGTCGGTGGCAGTCAGTGAGTCGATCCTGACGTCGCCCGCCCCGCTCAGCACCATCTCGAGACGATCCGCGTCCAACTCTTGGATCTCGAACGAGGCTGCACCTGATATGTCGAGTGCGGTCAGGTCTATCACGCTCAAGCGAAAGATGATCGAGTCGCTGGGATCGAGGATTTTACGGTCCGCATCGTCGGTGAATCCCAGTTCGAGTGTCCCGCCGCTGACTTGAGTCTCAATATACTGCATCAGGTTATCGTCGGTTTCGACCGTTAGCGATTCCTCGTCACCCTGGGTGACGATCACCCTGCCCAAGCCCGACACGACGACGCTGTCAAAACCACTGACGTCTCTCTCCTCGGTGACGATATTGCCAGAGCCTTTGACAGTGCTGACGCCGAAAGGAGCGGCACACGCCAGACTAGCTGCTATCAATACGATCAGAGTTAACCAGATTGAACGTTGCTTCATTATCTCTATTCCTCCTTGGTATCATATAGGGTCAGATACTCGTCTTTTGCTTTTGCTGATCGAAAGACATAGTAACGAATTATGTGCTTGAACGTTTGTTCCACGGTTTCCAGCGAGTTTTTGCGCTCAGCGGACGACACTGTGGCGACGAGGTTCCCCGAAGAGGGCCCAGGTGGGCATCCACCGCATAGAACAGATGTGCAAGCACATAATTCATGACGATGTCGCAGCGAGAACCGAATCGCCCGTCTGATGCGTTTGTGTGGCCTGCAGGCGAAGCAGACCAGGCGTTTCAAGACCACGACCGGATCAGAAGTGGTTGGCGGACATCACGTACATCGCCACACTGGAAGGGTGGCTCTACC
>CAZMOT010000220.1:0-3216 GCA_964568065.1 uncultured Anaerolineales bacterium | reverse complement strand
GGGCAGGCCCTCACCCCCGCCCCCTCTCCCTCCGAGGGAGAGGGGAGTCCACCACGAGCGGCCCGCTCCCACTCCGCCTCGGTGGGCAAGCGGTACTCCTGCCCGGTCCCCTGGCTCAGCCAGCGACAGTAAGCCACCGCGTCACACCAGGTGACGTTGACGACGGGATGATTGGCCAGGTGGGGCGGCGACTGGTCGCCCTCCCAGTGGCGCGGCGGCTCCCGCCCGGTGGCCTGTACGAAGACACTGTACTGCGCGTTGGTGACGGGGTAGCGGGCGATGGCGAACTTTTCCACGCGGACGCGGTGCACCGGCTTCTCGTCGTCAGAAATCTGTTCACTGCCCATCCAGAACTCGCCGGCGGGGATAGGCACGAACTCGGGCAGCAGGTAGTCGCCGGAGAAGCGGGGGTCGCCCAGGCGAGCCAGTGTTTCGCCGGCGGCGATGCGGTAGGCCAGTGAGGCCTCGGGGTGGGCGATGACCGCCAGCAGGGCCTGGGGGTCCTCGGGCAGCATACCCTCGGCCCGCAGCCGGGCTTTCTCGTCCCCGAGCCGGCGGCGGCGGGCCTCCCCCGGCGCAGGAGCGGCCTCCTCGGCCACCCCTTCCTCCTCTTCCGGCTCTTCCGGCGGGGCCTGGACAGGCGGGGCGCTGAGGTGGATGAAGCGGCCCAACGTGTCGGCATCGAAGGCGAACTCCCGCTGGCGCAGGGCTTCCAGGACGCGCTGCAGGCGGGGATTGTCCACCAGCGGCCGCAGCCCCTCTTCCGCCTCCAGCATCCGCAGACCGCCCTTCTCGTCGCCCCGGCCGATAAGTTGCTCCAGGCAGGCCGCGCGCTCCTCGTCGGTGCGTATCTCGCGCAGGTGGGCCACCAGCTCCGGGGCCACGTCGGTGAGCACCATCCAGACCACGAACTGATCCCGGTCGGCAGGCTCCACCTGGCCGGAGTTGACCAGCAGCCCCCAGTGCAACTCCAGGTAGTTGATAAAGGTCTTGACGCGACGGGGATTGGTCGGCACGCCCTCAGTGACGAGCGGCAGGTTCACCAGAAGGGGGTCGGGCTTTTCCCACTCACGGAACTGGCGTATGAACTCCTCCATGCGTTCCGGCCGCACGGGGGGCAGGTCAAAGCGCAGTTGCACGATTTTGTCTAAATAGTCCTGCGAACTGACGTCCTCGAACTTTTGCAATTGGTAGTGAGCCTGGACGGCGGCCTGCACCACGCGGCGGGAAGCGCCGAGGATAAAGATGGTGCCCGGCTTGCCCAGCATCAATTTGATCGTTTCGAGCACCTGGACGGTCTTGTCGGGCAGGCAGCGATCGAGGTCGTCCACAAAGATGACCAGCACCCCCTTCTGGTCGTCCACCTCTCGCTCGTCCTTCCAGTCCCGGACCACGTACCAGCGCAGCAGCCGGTCAAAGACCTCCTGGAACTCGTCGAGGAACGCCATGTGGGTCTTGAAGCGAGACTCGGTCTGGAACCTGGTCAGGTCAATCTCAATCTGGCCGAGGGTAAAGACCTGGGAAAGGGTGCTGATGACGGCCTCGGCGACTTTCATCTTGGGCTGGTCGGGACGGGCCAGTTCGGCGTACAACTCGTGGATGAAGCCGTCGCGCCGCATCTGGCTGAGAATGGCTTCGACGAGCGCGACGAAGAGCGCCTCCTGGCGGCTGTACTTCCAGGCGTTGAACCAGACGGTGCGGCAGGGGCGATATATGCTCTCATCCTCACCTGGGTTGAGGAAGGGAGAGCGCTCAACCTCTTTTCGCCGCCGCCCGGTCCAGACCCGGGTTCCACGCAGTTGCTCCTCAATGGCGCGCATCAGCGTGGTCTTGCCAGTGCCCCACTCACCGTGGATGCCGATGGTGAGGGGGGTGCGGGTGCGCTTGGCGGCGATGATGCGGGCAAAGGTCTTGCCGTACTCCTCGAACTGAAAGTAAGCCCGCTCGCCCCGTTTTTCTTCTACCGGTTCGTCAGTGACGATCCAGGGAGTGATCAATTCGATGGGCTTTTCTTCGGCCACGTTCCACCTCCCATGGGATATGCGGGATACATCCCAATCTTGAGGGAAGGCCTCACAAGGCAGCCCCGAATGAATTCGCGGCCTGCTACCCAAAACACGTCAAGACGTGTTGGATCTAACCCGTTTGAACGGGTTTCCTATGTCAGCCGTCGAATTCATTCGCTGGCTGCGCCGCGCTTCCCCTGGCCAACACGTGCGCCCGGATGTGTGAGGGCAGTGTACACCAGCCCCGCCTCCCTGTCAAACGCGAGAGGTGCGACGCACTTGTCCTGAGAAGCACCCATCTCTTCCAGCTTCACAACGCACTTTGTTCGGAAGTACGTCGCACCTTGTCTCGTAAGTGAAAAGGCCCGCCCCCGTCCGGGAGCGAGCCCCTATTGTGTCCCCTGTTCCTCTGCTCCTCTGCTCCTCTGCCCCCCTGTTTTTCTGCGGCCAATACTGCCGCAAACTGCCGGGGTGTGACGACCAGCACGGTGTGGTAGAAGCCTATCTCCAGCAAGTGCCTGTCGCCCGAGACGACGTATTCGGCACGCCCCTCCAATGCACAGGCCAGGAACATATCGTCGGCTGGGTCGGTGCTCCTGCGCACCTCGTACAGCCCGGCCACCACCTCGGCCTCAGTCCTCAATGAGTCAACAACTGCCGCAACATCGTCTTCGGTCAGGTTGTAGCGGTCGTATATCCGTGGATAGTGTAAGACGCGCGTCACCTCGGCAATGATGACCTCCGAAGTGATCAAGGTGAACTGGCCTGCGTGCCAGGCCTCCAGTACGCGGCGCGGTGCGCCGTGCAGGGCCATGACGCCGCTCACGAGCACGTTGGTGTCTATGACAGCGCGCGTCATTCGCCTCCCCGCACAGCCGCCACAGCCTCGGCCACATCGGCCTCCACCTGCTCAGGCGATACGTCCCGGTTGCGCTCGGCGATGGACAGCAGCCGTTTGAACCGCGCTTCTCGCTCCTGCGTCTGCGCCGCGATCAGTCTTTCGTATTCGTCAATCCCGATGAGCACGGCCATTGGCGTACCACTGCGCTCAATGATGATATGCTCCCCTCTGAACCCAGCCTCGCTGATCAGTCGCGAGAACGACCGCCGCGCTTCTACAGTCCCTACCCGTTTCGCCATTTTCCGCCCCCACCGTACATTCTGTGCAGAGTGTACACCATTATCAGGATGTTGTCAAGTAAAGCAGAAG
>CAZMOT010000219.1:0-3232 GCA_964568065.1 uncultured Anaerolineales bacterium | reverse complement strand
TCGATGGAATCCGAAAGGCAATGGGTAAAGTCGTACATCGGATAAATGCACCACTTGTCACCCGTCCGGTGGTGGGGAACCTTTAGAATGCGGTAGATGACAGGGTCCCGCATAATCACGTTTGGGGATGCCATATCAATTTTGGCCCGAAGTACGCGGGAACCCTCCTCGAATTCACCTGCCCGCATGCGCTGGAACAAATCCGAGTTCTCTTCGACCGAGCGGTCGCGGTACGGACTGTTCTTACCAGGCTCAGTCAGCGTGCCGCGATACTCTTTGATTTGCTCTGAGCTCAGATCGCAAACGTACGCCTTGCCTTTTTTGATCAACTGCACCGCGTACTCATAGAGTTGCTCAAAGTAGTCCGATGCGTAAAATAGCCGATCTTCCCAGTCGAACCCAAGCCACCGAACGTCCTCTTGAATTGACTCCACGTATTCAGCTTCCTCTTTGCTTGGATTCGTGTCATCGAATCGCAAATTGCAGAGCCCCCCCTCGTGTTCGGCAGCGACACCGAAATTGAGGCAGATGGATTTGGCGTGCCCAATATGCAGGTAGCCGTTCGGCTCTGGCGGAAACCGAGTATGAACTCGACCGCCGTACTTGTTGGTCCTCAAATCTTCCGCGACAATAGTTCGGATAAAGTCGGAGGAGAGAGTAGAAATGGTCATGTTCGCAGCTCCCTTCTCGTTCTTCCTTTCTGCTGTTGTATTCTTCATAGCTTCTCCGCGGTTTTGGGCATTTAGGGCCAGTCTCCTATTCCCTGCTAGTCGCCAATCACCGCATCTCTTCTCTACTCAATGTCAGGTTTTTGATGCTGGTACGCCGGGACTAGAGGCTGTACCACACAAAGTAAAAGAAAAGACACTTCCTTGGTCTATTTCACTCTCCACCCCTACCTGCCCACCGAGTTTACTCACGATACGCTGCACTATGGAAAGCCCCAATCCATGCCCTTTGGTGGAAACCTGTTCAATCCGTGTGAACGGCTTGAACAACCGAGCCTGCTCCTCCGGCGAGATGCCGGCGCCGTTGTCGCGTACCCAGAAGCACACCTCACGGCCTGACTGCACCATCGCACCCAGTTCCATGCGCGGCGGGTGGCCACCGTACTTGATAGCGTTGCTGAGATAGTTGACCCAGACAGCTTCGACCCACGGGCCGTGGCCCAGCGCCACTGGCCAGGTCTCGGGCAATGTGATCTCGGCCTGGTGCTCCTCAATCATATCGCCCAACTGCTGCAGTGCTTCGGCTACGATGCTCGCCATGTCCAGCGGTATCATTCCGACTTCCATCTGACGCACTCCAGCCAACAAGAGTAACTCATCAATGGTATTGGTCATCTTGCGCCCGCGCTGTGCCATCTTGTGTAGGTAGCGGAGCAGTTCCTCCTCTGGTATCGTGTCGTATTCCTCTCTCAACACCTCGGCAAGGCTGACGACGTAGGACAAGGGGTTCTTGAGGTCGTGGGCCACGGTGTGGGCATAGGCAGCCAGGTCCTCGTTGCGCGCTTCCAGTTCGACGGTGCGTTGGCGCAGCGCCTCGACCAGCCCGGCATTGTCAATGGCAATAGCGGCCGAGGCAGCCAGCGGTTCCAGCAACGTAAGATCCGTTGCGTTGAAGCGGTTGGCCTCTGTATCCATTACCTGGAGCACGCCGATCACATCATTCTTGACCTGCAATGGGACGCTGATGAGGGATTGCAGCGTCAGCCCGATTTCCTGGGCCACATCCTCGAAGTAGCGCTCGTCAGCCCGTGTGTCCGGCACGATCAGGCTCTCGCCGCTGCGAATCACCCAGCCAGAAACTCCCTCGCCCGGCGCCAGGCGCCAGCCGCGCACGATCTCGCTTTGGGGGCCAATGGCTTGCTGGCAGACCAATTCGCTGGTCTCCCGGTCGGTCAACCAAATCGAGCAGGCGATCGCACCCAGCAAGCGGCGCACTTCTTCCAGAACGGTGGCGAGCACCTGGTCCAGGTCGAGAGTGGAGGTAAGCGCTTGGCCTGCCCGGTTGAGCAGGCCCAGTTCACGGTTGCGCTGTCGCAGTACTTCCTCTGAGCGTCTGCTGGTGAGTAATATGGGAGCGATCCAGGCTATTCCAGCCAGCATAAGTGCAGATGTGGTAAGCGCAACCAACTCGGCCAGCAGATCGGGCGGCCGAGACAAGTCTCCGGAAATCAACCTGAACATTGTGACGCCACGCTGGACGGCCATGAGAAAGATGCTCGTTGCGACCAACACCCATGCTGTGCGTCTCTTGGTGACCCAGAGCAGCCTCACAGCCAGAAACGCCGCTGTAAGTTGAAGCAGAATAGAGATTCCTAGAACAAATGACACGTCCATATATTCATTCCCGCGAGCGAGCAGTGTCTAGTTGTCAGGGGTGATCCCGTCTGGACATCTCCGGGCACGACGTTGCCCACTGCCCCCACCTGCCCACACTGTCTACCTCAAGAACTCTGACTTCTGGTGGTGCATCACTACGTTCTCCGCTATCCCGATGCCAATCATCGTCGTCAGCAGCGCAGTGGGGCCATAACTGATGAAGGGCAACGGCAGTCCCGCGATGGGCAGCAACCCCAGATTCGTGCCGATGTTGACAACAGCCTGGAACAGGATCATTGCCAGCGTCCCTGTCACCAGCAGCCGCCCAAAAGCATCCGGCGCAATCAGGATGATCCGCAGCAGGCGCAGGAACAGTATCAGATATAGGGCAAATAACAGCATCACGCCTGCAAAACCGAGTTCTTCGGCGGTGACAGCGAAAATAAAGTCTGTATGGCGCACCGTCAGATAACGGAGTTGGCTCTGTGTGCCCCGACCGAGCCCGTGTCCCCAAAGCCCACCTGAGCCGATGGCGATGAGAGCCTGTTCTACCTGGTAATCGGGTTCAGGATTGAGGAAGCCTAGAACACGCTGCTGCATATAGCCGAACTCAAGCAATTCCATCAGTTTCCAGAGTGGATAGATTGCGCCCAGTCCTACCACCGACGTAAGCACCAGATATCGCATCGGCACGTCCGACTCGAACAGCATGGCCAGCCACATAAATATGAGCACGGCGGCAGTGCCCATGTCGGGTTCCAGAAAGATCAACGCTGCCAACACGAGTGTCATAACAATGGAGGCCAGATAGTTGACGAGATCGGGGCGCTCGGCGGTCTCCTCTGCCAGCAGGCTTGTTTTGGGGGCTCCGAAGAGGGGGGTGGCGGGGGATTTGCGCCTTCGTCGCC
>CAZMOT010000218.1:0-3232 GCA_964568065.1 uncultured Anaerolineales bacterium | reverse complement strand
CTGCGAGTACTCGTGGCAGGCTGAATGTCATTCACAATCCTGGGGCAATAATGACTTATGGAACTGCGTTCCAAAGCCCAAATCCCAAAACTGCTCAACATTGTGAATGTTGTTCCGAATTCAAGGGCAATAATGACGTAAATCGTGATTCGTAAATTCGGGATTCACGCTTCACGCCAACGCGGGCAGTCAACCCTGTGCGGCAGCGATACTTTTGGTTTTCGCGAGTGTGTGGCACAAAAAAGCGCCACGCACTTCAAATGCGTGGCACTTTGAGTGCCGACTGCCAATGCTGACTGCTAACCGCTAATCGGCAAAGACAAAGGCGTAGCCAAGTCCAGGCCTGGTCTGAATGTATCGTGGGTCTTGTGGATCGCGCTCTATCTTGCGGCGCAACCGGTGGACGGCCTGCCACAACAGGTGGTTCTCCCCCTCATACCCAATCCCCCACACCTTCTCCAATAAATACTCTGGCACCAATACCCGTCCAGGTTGTTTGACCAGTTCGCACAGCAAGCGGTACTCGGTGGCAGTTAGCTCCACTTCCTGGCCACAGACAAACACGCACTGTCGGGCGAAATCAACCAGCAGGTCGCCGGCCTGGAAGGTAGGATGGGGTTCCTCACATTCCGAGAGTTCGACGCGCCGCAGAACAGCCCGCACCCTGGCCAGGAGTTCTTCGGCGCTGAAAGGCTTGGTCACGTAATCGTCGGCGCCCACGTCCAACCCCGTCACCTTGTCGGCGTCCTCCGCCAGGGCGGTGAGCATGATGATCGGCACGGTTGAGAATTCGCGGATACGCCGGCAGACCTCGTAACCGTCCAGGCCGGGCATCCTGATGTCCAATATGATGAGGTCTGGTTCCTCGTTGACGGCGAGTTCCATAGCCATCTGCCCATCCTGCGCGGCGAGCACCTTGTAGCCACTGGTCTCCAGATTAACCTGTATGGCCCGAACATATCTGGGTTCGTCATCTGCTACCAGAACGCAGGTCTTGCCTCTGTTCATACTTGGTCCTCTTTCAGACTTTAGGCTCTTTGGGATTCCGCGTGGGTGACGTATCAGAGTCCCGAACTTGTTCGGGTTCTTCGCGCCGCGCCCCCAACAAGTTGGGCCTGACCACGCAAACTCACAAAGACCCAGACTTAAAGTCTTCCAAAGCCTTGCTGTCGCCGATGGGCAGGCTGAAATAGAAGGTACTCCCCACACCGAACGCGCTCTCGACCCAGATACGCCCGCCGTGGGCCTCCACGATACCCCGACAGACAGCCAGCCCCAGGCCGACCCCTCTTGTGCTCCGGGTGACCTCGTTGTCAGCGCGATAAAAACGCTCGAAAACTCTCTCCAGGTCCTCCGCAGGGACGCCCATTCCCTGGTCTCTGACCCAGACGAGAAGTTGCCTATCATCCCCACGGCCCCCGACGGCGATGGTCCTTCCATCCGGCGAATACTTGATAGCGTTGCTCAGGAGATTGCGTAGTACCTGTTCGATGCGTTTGGAATCAACGGCCGCCACCAATGACGCAGAGGGAAAGTCGTGGACAAGGTGGTATTGTGCGGGTTCGACATCCACCCTCATGGCCTCCATCACTTCTCTGGCCAGTTGGCCCACGTCTGTGGATTGCTTGTCCAGGCGCAGCCGTTCGCTCTCCAACCGCGATAGGTCCAGCAAATTGTCAACGATTTTCTCCAGCCTGTCCGTCTCCTCGTCAATATCGTGCAGGAATTCCCGCTGAGTCTCACGGTCAAAATCTACGTCTTCCCTCAGCAGCGTGGTGCAGAAGACTTTGATCAGCCCCAGGGGGGTTCTCAACTCGTGGGAGACGTTGGCGATCAGTTCCGACCGCAGGCGACTCAATTCTTGCAGGATCTCTATCTCGGACGTTTCCTTGGCCAGCCGGGCGTTCTCGATAGCGGCGGCGGCAGAGGCAGCCAGCGGCTCTAGCAATTCCAGGTTTGCTGTGCTGAAACGGTTGACCTCTGTATCCACCACCTGGAGCACGCCGATCACTCGCTGTTTGACCCACAGCGGGACGGTGAGTATGGAGCGTAGTGGTAGCCTGGTTTGCCGATCTACACCTTCAAAGTAACGCTCGTCAGCCTGTGCATCCGGCACGATCAGGCTCTCGCCGCTGTAGGCCGCCAGGCCGGCCAGCCCCTCTCCCAGTGCTAAGCACCAACCGCGCACGATCTCGCTTTTGGGACCGATGGCCTGCCGGCAGACCACTTCACCCGTCTCCGGCTCGGTCAACCAGATCGAGCAGGCCACCACTTCCAGCAGACGGCGCACCTCATCCAGGACCGTAGCAAGCACCTGATCCAGGTCGAGGATGGAACTGAATGCATGCCCCACCCGATTGAGCAAGGCCAACTCACGGTTGCGCTGTCGCAGCGCCTCCTCCGCCCGCTGACGCTCGATGGCATACCGTATGGCACGCGCCAACAGGTCGCCGCTCACCAGCCCCTTGAACAGGTAATCCTGCGCTCCTTCTCGCACCGCCTTCACTGCCAGCGCTTCATCGCCCAGACCACTCAGCACGACAATCGGCGCGTCTGGCGCTCGAGCGCGCGCTTTAACAAAGGTGTCGAACCCCCAACTATCCGGCAGTGAGAGGTCCAGCAGGATCACATCAATGTCTCCCACGGCCAACCGCTCCAGCCCAGCCGAAAGGCAGTCAGCACGCTCTACAGCAAACGAAGCGCCTTTCACCGTAGCCAGCATCTCCTGTATCAGGAGCGCGTCTGCGGGGTTGTCCTCGATCAGCAGAACTCTGATCGGTCCACCATCCATTTCTTTCATGCCGCGTGTCCTTAATTTGCCCTTACAGTATAGCCGAGTTTAGATTAAACATTAGTTACAGTTTCGTTGCCATTCGTTAGCCAAAAGGTTACAGGCAAACCGGCTGATCAGCGTCCATCAGCGTCTCACTACCCGACACGCGGAGAGAAACCAGGTTTTTTGTCTCATGAACCAAGCTAATCGTTGCTTTTTGAGCATTCTGGAGCACCAAAAACGCCTCAGCAAGCGAAAAACCTGGTTTCTGATTCCCAATGTCGGATAATGAACATCAGAGCTAATCTGCCTCGAAAATAAACCAGACAGAAGCGCGATGGGGAAATCGCTATCGTGCAACGTTGCCAAAGTGCCTCACCATGATACAATAGGTGTAACTGCCTAAGCCGGAACCAAGCAGGGAAGACTCAACGCAAAGACGCCAAGGCGCAGAGGCGC
>CAZMOT010000217.1:0-3249 GCA_964568065.1 uncultured Anaerolineales bacterium | reverse complement strand
GCTACGTCTACCTGGACGCCGGGCACATCGCCCAGAACGTCGCCCTGGCAGCGGTAGCCCTGGGTCTGGGCAGTTGTCAGATCGCAGCGCTATACGACGACGAGGCGAACGCATTGCTGGGCGTGGATGGTGTAGACGAAGGTGCGATCTATATGACGGTCGTCGGGAAGCCAAAGTGAGTGAACAGCAAGTTTGAAACCGAAATCCTGGCGCTGGATCCACACGATCCCGATGCCTACCAGTTCTACCCGGTTGACGATGTTCGCCACTTGACGCCCTAACGGCATCTCAAACAGCTCGGGTCCATCCACCACCTGAGCGATTACGGAGGAAGAAATGCTAGAAACAGGTAAGAAGCTGACCGCTAAGGGCGTCAGAGAAACTAGAATCGTTTTACAAGGGAGGTGACATGATCAAGATCAATCCTTCTGAAATCACTCCAGAACACCTTTACCTATGCCGACGCAGGTTTATGGTGGGCATTGGCGCTCTGGTAGCAAACTCTTTAGTCCTCGCTGCCTGCTCCAGAAAATTCCCTTTATCGGTCTCGACTCCGAGAAGTGTGCCGGAAGGTACAAGCACAGGCACTCCTGTACCTCCCGCGGTGAGCACCGACGTCAGTGGCTTGGAGGAAAAACTGACATCCTTCGACGCGATTACGAACTACACCAACTTTTACGAGTTCTCTACCAGAAAAGAAGAGGTAACGCTCCTGGCACAAGATTTCAAGACATCTCCGTGGACGGTGGAAGTGGGGGGACTAGTCCACAAGCCCAAAACCTTTGACATAGATGACCTACTCAAGTTCGAGCAGGAAGAACGAATCTACCGTCTGCGCTGCGTCGAAGCCTGGTCAATGGTTATTCCGTGGCTGGGCTCCCCTCTGGCAAAGCTGCTGGGCGAGGTGGAGCCGATGTCGCAAGCCAAGTACGTGCGCTTTGAGACCCTCTACGATCCAGAGCAGATGCCTGGCCAGAAGAGAAAGTCGTTCCCCTGGCCCTACGTCGAGGGATTGCGCCTGGATGAAGCAATGCACGACCTGACCATCCTGGCGACCGGACTTTATGGTAAGTCTCTGCTGCCACAGAATGGAGCGCCTGTGCGCCTGGTCGTACCATGGAAGTATGGCTTCAAGAGCATCAAGTCCATTGTAAAAATCGATTTGGTGGAAGAGATGCCCACCTCCCTGTGGATGGCCGCCGGACCCACTGAGTATGGCTTCTGGGCCAATGTGAATCCCAACGTCCCTCATCCGCGCTGGTCCCAAGCTACCGAGCGTCGTATCGGCGAAGATAGACGACGCGAGACACTACTCTTCAATGGATACGCCGAGGAAGTGGCGCGCCTATACCCGGACTTAGACCGGAGAGAGTGGTACTACTGATGAGCAAGCTACTTTCCAAGGTAAGCTGGTTGCAGACCCTGACTCACATTGGAGCACTATTGCCCCTCGTGCGGCTAGTGTGGGATTACTGGCATGGACTGTTCATCGTTGATCCGATACGACAAATCACAACCCGTACCGGAAAAACTGCGCTGATTCTGTTGGTGTTATCCTTATCCTGCACTCCGATTAACATCGTATTCGGGTTCAAGCAGGTGCTCCGCGTGCGTCGTGCACTGGGGCTTTACGCCTTCATGTACGTCAGCTTGCACTTCTTGACCTTCGTTGGGTGGGACTATGGGTTCGATCTCAACCTGCTCGGTCCGGCCATTTCCTCTCAACGTTTTGTACTGGCAGGGTTCGCTGCTTTTTGGCTCCTGCTTCCCCTGGCGATCACGTCTACCAAGGGCTGGCAGAAGCGACTGGGCAAGAACTGGAAGCGATTGCACCGGCTGGTTTACCTGGCGAACGTCCTGGCTATTCTACACTTTCTGTGGCTGGTCAAAGATCCCCGCGAACCCTTGCGGTACGGTGCTGTGGTGGCTCTACTGCTTATCGTGCGCATCCCGGTCGTTAGAAAGGCCATCAGTAACGTCCGCCACCGCCTCAAAACACGCAACACGTAACGCCCAGCACGCACTTGAGGGGGAACATGACAAAACGTCAAACCGCCGAGCACAAACGACTGGCCGACTCGGAAGTGCGGAAGGCTGACTGGAAACACTGGGGGCCCTACGTCAGCGAGCGCGCCTGGGGCACCATGCGCGAGGATTATAGCGCCACAGGTGAAGCCTGGGAACATTTTCCTCCTGGGCGAACCGGCTGACCAGTACGACAGGATGGCGGAGCACACGCGCACCGGCTTCGCCCGCTTCTGGAACGAAGCGACCGGATATTGTTACGACGCGATTGACAGTCCCAGTGGAGACGACCTGGCCATGCGCCCCAATCAACTGTTCGCCGCCTCCCTGCCGTACAGCCCGCTGACGGAACGGCAGCGGCGTGCCGTGGTAGACGCTTGCACCTGCTATCTGCTCACCTCCCACGAAGAATCGGAGGTAGTGGCGGTTGGAAGAACTCGTAGCGAATGGTCACAGAAGATTGATCAGATGATCGTCTTTGGGGCGAAGCTGACCGAGGAGGAGCGAGAGACTCTGGTCGAATATCTGGCGGAAACCTATGGGCCGTAGACGGCAAAAGGATGGTCAGTGAAACAACCTTGAAAGGAGAGACTGATGAAAGAGGCTAAAAATTGGTGTAAGTGCTCTAGCTGTGGCTATACGCTTGAGGCTTCCCAACCACCAGAAGTCTGCCCCAGTTGTGAGGAAAAGTGCAACTTTGTTGACGCCACCTGCTACACCCCAGGGTGCGGTGGGCTGGGCAACATTGATCCGCAGATCGGGCAGAAGCGATAGAAACTTGGGCTGCACATCTACAAGGAGGCACATATGCCAGAGGTGAAGGGCACCGTCCGTGGTCCTCACGACGAACACCATACCATTTTCTACGGTCTGTCCACCTGCATCTGGTGCAGGCGGACACGCCAGTTCCTGGAAGACCAGGGCGTGAAGTTCGACTTCGTCTACGTGGACTTGCTCAAGGGACAGGAGCGTGAAGAAGCAGTGGAACAGGTCCGCTGCTGGAACTCTGCCATCTCATTCCCCACCGTGGTGGTGGACGACGAGCAATGCGTGATCGGGTACAAGACCGACAAGCTCAAGGAGGTGCTGGGCCTATGAGTGAAGAGATCGTCATCCTTCCCGAAAAGGTGGACAAGCTCTACGAAACTCTGAAGCGCTGGGCCAAGTCCACCGGCTACAACCTCAATCCTGACGAAGAGTTTACCCGAGGGTTGGTGGAGGGGC
>CAZMOT010000216.1:0-3283 GCA_964568065.1 uncultured Anaerolineales bacterium | reverse complement strand
GCAGTGGCGTGGGTGTGGGTGTCGGAGGCACAGGAGTGGATGTCGGAGTGGCGGTGGGTGGAACTGACGTGGCTGTTGGCGGCAGCGGCGTACCAGTTGGCGTCGCTGCCGGGCCGCTACAGGTGACCAGCAACATACCCGAGATCAGCGCGAGAACGGATAGGGCGTTCGACTTCATCGTATACCTTGCCTCCTACGAGTTCCGTAAGACAAGCGGCAGGTAGACCTGGCGCTGGCTGACCTCGTCGGCGCCCAGGTCGGGCTTGGTTCCGGCCGGAGCGGGGCGGGAGTCGCCATCTATGTCCAGGCTCACACCCACATCTGTGCCGCTGGTCGCCAGCGCCCGGTCGGCCATCGCCGAGCTGGGGCCGATGTGATAGTCGCCTCCGACGCGGTCCGCAAAGCGCGGGTCGCCGCTCACGTCGTGGGCGCCACCGCTCAGGCCGGGGGCATAAGCGGCGGTGTTGTCGTAGAAGCCGTTGTAGTCCCACGTGACCTGGGCTCCGGCCGTGACGCTGATGCCGGTGCCGTGGCCCACGATCAGATTGTTGTAGAGGTAGATCTCCGAGGCCGTACCCCTCAACTCTGCGCCTACACCGCCAGCGCCGCCGTTGTCAGCCACGGTGTTGTGATAGACCTGCACTGGTCCACCCCAACTAGATAGACCCATCCCGTCACCTCCGGCAGCGCAGGTATTGCTGTATATCACATTGTTCACCACCTGGGCCGGTCCGCCGGTCAACAACAGGCCGCCACCTGGCTCCGGGCCTTGCTGTGGGCTCAGCGCCGTTTTCCCTGCCATTGGTGACATCACGAATATCCCGTCCGCCACGTTATTGTAGATGCGGTTTGACTCCACCACACTTTCGGCGTTCCCATCGCCCGACACCGCCAGCCCTCCGCCGCCGTTTCCAGCGTGATTGCCGGTGATGGTGTTGTAGCGAATGGTGGCGCCGGCGTAGTAGTCAATGATGAGGCCCCCTCCGCTGCGAGTGGCCTCGCCGCCGGTGATGGTGAACCCCTCGACCGTCGCCTGCGTTCCCTCACCCCGGATGACCAAGACCGTACCTGTACCTTCGGCGTCTAACGTGGTGGTGCAAGCGGCGATGTTGCGACTCCAGCCGTCTTCGTGATAGCCGCCCAGCAGGTTTACGCTGCGGGTGACGGTGATGCGCTCGCTGTAGCGCCCGCGCCCCACGTAGACCGTGCTGCCGGTGCGTGTCTCGCTGATCCCTTTGGTCACCGTGGCGAAGGGGCTGCCGGATGAGCCATCGCCGGTGGTGTCATTGCCAACGGATTCGCTCACATAGCTCTCGGCCCGGTAGGCTTCGTCGGCGCCGACGTCTATCCCGCTGCCGCGCGGGCGCGGGTCGCCCTCAAAGTCGTGGGACACGTTCACGCCGCCGTCGCCCTGGTCAATCAAGGGAGAATCCAGGGTCAGGTGGTAGTCGCCCGCCGTCCAATCCTCGAACTGCGGATTGAGCGTCATGTCGGTGGTCCCGCTGAGTTGCCCCGCGACGCCGATGGTGTTACCCCAGTAGTCGTTATACGAGAGTATGGCTATGGAACCAACCTCCACGGTGACAGCGACGCTGTGGCCGGCGACGATGTTGTTGGTCATGGTGACCTTGGAGCCAGCCAGCAGAGCCACGCCCTCCTGGCCGCTGCCCCGGTCGTTGTCCACCAGGGTGTTGTTGATGAGGCGCACACTGGGGCTGCCGTAAACGTACACCCCGCCACCGTCATTGGCAGCACTGTTGCGGGCGACGATGTGGTTGGTCAGTGTCACGGGGGCAGAATTCTTCCAGACGCAGACCCCGCCGCCTTCCCCCGCAGTGACGGTGTTGCTGAGGACGCGATTGGCATCCAGCGTCGCGGTGACGTATTGGTGCAGGTGGAGGCCCCCGCCGCTCGTGCTGGCGGTGTTGCTGACGATCCAGTTGCGAGCGATGGTGCCGCTCGAGGAGTAGGCAAACGCGCCGCCCCCGACGCTGGCTGCGTTTCCTCTGACGGTGTTCTCCCGCACCACGTACTGGTCGCCACCCATCACCGCCAGTCCCCCGCCGTAGCCGTATGCCGTGTTGCTGAGGATGTCGTTGTTAATGATCTCCGCGTCGTCGTCCACGCTGGCGATACCGCCGCCGCCATCTCCGGTGGCCAGGCTGCTTCCAGTAGCACGGTTGCGGGCGATGAGGTTGTCGCGCATCTCGGTGTTGCTGTACTGGCCCAGGTACACCCCACCGCCTCGCGTGGCCACGTTGTCCACGATTACGTTGTGCCGGGCATCCTGGAGTTGATTGGCATAGATCCCGCCGCCGGTCCCGTCGCCGTGCTGGCTGGCCACGTTGCCCTGAACCAGGTTGTTGGAAAAGTCTTGCACCCAATAGGCATACATTCCCCCGCCGTAGCCAGTGCCACTGATGCTGGCGGTGTTGCTGAGGATGCGGTTGTCGTAATGATAGCCGGCGGCGTAAAGCCCACCGCCCCGGCCGGTGCCCTTGACGGCGGCCACGTTGCCCCGAATCTCATTATCAGCCAGGGTGACGCCGCTCCCATAAAGGTATAGGCCCCCGCCTTGGCCTTCCCACGAGCCTGTGGTGGAGAAGACGGCAGTGTTGCTGATGATAGCGTTGCTAGTCAGGGTGGCCTCAGCGGACCAGCCGATGTGGATACCTCCTCCCTCACCCCCCTGGCTGTCCGTGCGGGCCACGTTGCTGACGATGGTATTGTGCTCGATAATGGCGGTACTTACGTAGACCATGATGCCACCACCGTGTCCCTGGCAGGAGCCATTACAGGCAACGTTATTCGTAATCACGTTGTGGCGGATGATGGTTGTTCCCCCGCCCTCAATGAAATCGCCATACACCCAAATCCCGCCACCCCATCCCAGGGGCGAACTGCTGTCGCCGCCGGTGATGACGAAACCTTCGATGGTAGGGGATACGCTCCATCTTACCAGGATTACCGCTCCCGCCCGTTGAGCGTCAATGGTGGTGACGTAGGTCTCCCAGTCGCGGGTGGTGAATCCGGCGTTCCAGCCACCTTCCAGCGTCAGGCTCTTGGTGAGCACCACCGTCTCGTAGTAGGTGCCCTCGGCCACGCGAATGGTAGTGCCGTCGCTGGCGGCGTTCACGGCGGCCTGGATGGAGGCGTAGCACGTGGGGAGTGCCGCCGGGATTGACGCACAGGATGTCTGCGCGGGCCAATCTTGGCCCGCTGCCCAGCGCCCAGAGCAGCGCCAGGGCCAGCCCTAACCCGAAAACGGAAACCAGAAGCAAAC
>CAZMOT010000215.1:0-3329 GCA_964568065.1 uncultured Anaerolineales bacterium | reverse complement strand
GGAGTCACTCTCCCATGCTTTGGCGTTCATGTCAAAATGTGGGTAGACTTAACACAATAACGGCTACTGGGTTGACAACGTGCTGATACCCGAACTGGCCGTCGGCCGGCTGGTGGAGGAGCCCGACCAGATCAGCACGCTGGTGCAAAACTATATGGACAGCTACGCCACTTTCTCGAAGAGCGACATGGCCTCCATCGCCTCCAACGACTATATGGATGGCGGTCAAAGAGCGGCCAACCACATGGGGGCCTCGGCCGACACCAGCCTGATCCAGTCCACTTTCAGCTCTTCCCTGATACCGCCCGTGATCAACGCCCATAACGACGTCGTCTATCTGGCCGGCCACGGTAACTACAACTACATCGCCCCAGGCTTCAGGGCCGGTGTCACCGGAGGCGGCGACACGGACGATCTGAGCAACATGCCCAATGCGATGGTCGCGGCCTCCGGCTGCCACAACGGGGTCAACTTTGGCAACAGGCTCTATACCGCCACATACAAAGAGTTCCCTGAGGAGTTTGCCGGCCACCAGGTGGGCGTCTACCTGGGCAGCACCGGCTACACCTGGATCAGCGGCAGTGGGTCCAGCACCAACCCGGCCCACACCGGCTGGAGCGAGCGGCTGGCCACCCACTTTATCAATCACCTCCTCAACGACGGCATGTGGAGCACGGCCGGCAAGGCTTTCAAGGCCGCCGTCAACGAGTACGTCAGTGACTATGGCGGCATCGGCAACCCGCACCGGCGGGTGTTGGCCATCGCCACGCTCTACGGCATCCCCAATTACCACCCGCCGCGCCTCATTTACGTCATCCCCTGGTGGCGATACGGATTCCTGGTGCGAAGAGTATGGATCAAGCGGCTGCTTCCCGTGGGCACTCAAGCCAATGCCACGGCCACGCCGATGATCGCTCCCACGGCGGTGGTCACTGGAGCGGAGGAGATCACGCTGGAGATCACGGATTGGTATACTGACACCACCGGGCTGGCCAACATCCCCGGCGCTTCCTACGTCGGTGATTACAATGTGGACACCGACGAAACTGAACCGATCTTGCCCCTGGTGCATGCCACCACCGTGTTACCCCCCGGTTCAAACGTCGTCGGTGTGACGTGGAAGCAGACTGAATCCGTGAGCACTACCATCACCAACGACGTTCCCCTGGCTACCATAGCCGTTTCTACGACCATCAGCACCGGTACTTACCCCTACACCGACACTTTCTACCCAACGACCATCTACTACACCAGCACCCTCGCCACCCTGGGAGATGGCGCCGTCGAGGTGGGCCTGAGCATCATGCCGGTGCAATACTATAAACCATCAGGGGGTCAGACAGGTCAGACCCGCATCTGGACCACGACGGTCTTTGAGGTTCAGTACGAGGTGGACGAGGCTGAGCTGAATGCGGACAACGATAACGATGAACTGCCGAACTATTGGGAGTTGGGCTATGGGCTGGATCCTAACGACGGCAGCGGTGATCAGGGTATATTAGGCGATCCGGACCAGGACGGGTTGCTCAATAAGCTGGAGCTCGATCTGGGCACCGACCCGTTAGACCCCGACACCGATCACGACGGGAGCAACGATGGACAGGAGGTCGCTGACGGGACCGATCCGCTCAACCCGGGCTCTCGCTTGATGCACCTCTATCTACCGCTGGTGCTGAGAAGCTACTCGCCGCCATAGTGAGCAACCGACACACGCAAACCACAGACCCCCGGTCTCTCCCAGGAGCCGGGGGTTTGGCGTTGGGGCCATACGTTCGAGCCACGGCGCTCACCGGTCCCTGCAGGATTTAAGTCCTTGACCGGCTCCAGGGAACAGGTATAATGACCGGTGACGAATGTCAAATGACAAATGGCAAATGGCAAATGACCACAGCGAGGAAGGGGCGAGGAGCAGGGGTTATGGAGCCGATTCGTGCAGGCGTGGTGACCGTCAGTGACAAGGGGTACGCGGGAGAGCGGGAGGACGCCAGCGGGCCGCTGCTGGCCGACCTGCTGCGCAAGATGGGGGCCGATGTCGTGCGCCAGACGATCGTGCCCGACGAGCGGGCCGAGATCGAGCGCGTGCTGATTGCGCTGGCCGACGAAGCGCAGGTGGACCTGGTCGTGACCACCGGCGGCACCGGCCCGGCCCCACGGGACGTCACCCCCGAGGCGACGCGGGCCGTCATTGAGCGGGAGGTGCCGGGACTGGCCGAGGTGCTGCGCTTCGAGGGCTACCGCAAGACCCCGCTGGCCGTTATCTCGCGGGGTGCGGCGGGCATTCGCGGAGGCACGCTCATCGTCAACCTGCCCGGCAGCCCCAGGGCGGTGCGCGAGGGAATGGAGACGCTGGCTCCCATCCTGCCCCACGCGATCAGGATGCTGCGGGGAGTGGACACCGAGCATGCGCTGGAGGTGAGCCATGCCTGACGAGCTTCGCCCCGTGTTGAGCGTCGAGGAGGCGCTGGAGCGCATCCTGGCGACCGTGCGCGTCCTGGAACCGGAGCGTGTGGGCCTGCTGGAGGCGGCCGGCCGCGTGCTGGCGGAAGCGATCACCGCCGACCAGGACATCCCCCCGCTGACCAACTCGGCGATGGATGGTTACGCCGTGCGCGGGGCGGACCTGGCCCCCTGCTCTGGCCGGTCTCCGACCGAGCCCAACGTCCGGCTGCGGGTCGTGGGAGAGGTGGCAGCCGGTTACGTGTCCGAGGTGGTCGCCGGATCGGGCCAGGCGGTGCGTATCATGACCGGTGCGCCGGTCCCAGACGGTGCCGACACCGTCGTGCGCTTCGAGGACATCCGGTTGGATGGCGACTGGGTCGAGATACTGAAAGCTCCCCCACCCGGCGCCAATGTCCGGCCGGCGGGCGAGGACGTGCGCGCGGGCCAGGTCGTGTTGCAGCCGGGCCAGGTGCTGCGCCCGCAGGAGATCGGCATGCTGGCGGCGGTCGGATGGGTGGAGGTGGCGGTGGTGCGACGGCCGCGGGTGGCAATCCTGGCCACCGGCGACGAGATCGTGCCGCCCGACCAGATTCCTGGGCCCGGCCAGATCCGCGACGCCAACTCTTACACCGTCGCAGCGCAGGTGCGGGCGTTTGGTGGAGTGCCGCTCCTCCTGGGAGTGGCCCACGACCGGGAGGCTCTGGTCCGGCAGGGGATGCGAGAGGCGCTGGCCCAGCGAGCAGACTTTATTATCACCTCTGGCGGGGTCTCCATAGGCGATTTCGACCTGGTCAAGCAGGTGCTGGCGGCCGAGGGGGAGATGCACTTCTGGTCGCTGAACATGAAGCCGGGGCGGCCGCTGGCCTTTGGACAAATCCGGCTCCCCTCCC
>CAZMOT010000214.1:0-3357 GCA_964568065.1 uncultured Anaerolineales bacterium | reverse complement strand
CCAGTGACGAGATAGAAAAGTTATTTCGTGAAGTAGTCTCGTACTATATTGATCCAGATAAGTGCCAGGCCTGTATGATTTGCCTTAGGAGATGCCCTGTAGAGGCGATTGTAGGCGGCAAAAACCAGATCCATGTGATTGATCAAGAGAAATGCATAAAATGCGGAACGTGCTTTGAAGCTTGCCCTCCTCGATTTGGTGCGGTGCAGAAGATTTCCGGCGAGCCTGTTCCGCCTCCTATTCCCGAAGAAAAAAGAACGATCGTCAGAAAGGGTAAAGAAAAAGGAAAGCAGGATAAGGAGTGAGGGTTTAGTAAACAACCTCAAGTCGGTCTAAAGCAAAGGGGAGGATAGGTTTTGCCATCCCGAGAAGTATTCTGGAACATACGATACAGTTATGTGATTTACATATTGGCAGCCATCGCCGTAGCTTTCTTGGTGTTCAGTATCTACCGGCGCTATAAGCTATGGCATCTGGGGAAGCCAGATGACTGCTCTAAGAACATAGGCAGAAGAATAGGGGTTTTCATCCGCACCATGGTTGTGGATGTTTTGGCCCACCGGCGCCGCGCCTGGGTCGCACGGACGGATTTGCCGATCTTGCCCGGGCAAAGATGCCCGCGCTGCCCCTGGCCGAGCGATCGGGCTTTGCCCTTGTCGAACTGGGGCTTGGGGAAGAAACATCACTCGCCGAGGGTCTGCGCTGCCTCCAGTGCGATCTACGGCTGCAACTGGGCGCGAACCCTCGACCACCGCAGGCCTGGCTGCCCTTCGACGCTGTGCACGTGAAGGCGGTAGATGCAGTCGAAGGTGTTTACCAGCTACTGAATGCGGAGAAAGAGGTCTTTCATATCGCCGGTTCGATGAACTTGCGGCAGGATCTGGATGCTCAGCTTTCCACCAATGAGAGTACCTGCTTCTTTGTGTGGGAGGCGGACCCGATGTACACCAAGCGGGAGAGTGAGCTGATCCAGCAGTATCTTCAACAGCACGGTCATCTGCCCGACGCGGGCGGAGAGCTGGATGACCTGTACGACGACATGGATGATCTGTTCTAGCAGGAGGTGATAGAATGCCAGATCAGGTGATTCCATCGGAACCAGAGGTCAGAATGATGCGCCCGGATGATCTGGACGCAGTGATAGAGATCGACGCCCAGGTGTCTGGACAGCGACGAGCTGAGTACTGTGAACGAAAGATGGCCCTTGCCCTCGATGAGACCCAGCAGCTGGTGACCTCGCTGGTGATCGAGATGGACGGTATGGTGGTCGGATTCATCATGGGCGAGGTCTACCTGGGTGAGTTTGGCGTGCCAGAGACGACGGCCACGATTGACACCATCGGGGTGGACCCGGCCTACCAGGGGCGCGGCGTGGGTACTACGTTGTTTGAGGAGTACGCCTCCCACCTGCGCAGAGTCGGCGTCCAGTCCATCACCACGCGGGTGAACTGGAATGATTGGGGTCTGCTGCGCTTCTTCGAGAAGGTCGGCTTCACGCCGGCCAAGGTGGTGAATCTGGAACTGGCGTTGGGGTAGTTGGTTGGTTAGGACCTGCCAAGCGTCGGATCTGGCGATCCGACGCGAGCCGCAAAGAGAGTAACGTTGTAGTGCTAGAACAAAGTCATCCTTCGACGGCTCAACGGCTCGACTGAGCCTTCGGGCCGAGGGCTCGCCAAAGTCCTGTCGAAAGAGCCTGTCCTGAGCCTGTCGTAAGGAGTCTGTCCTGAGCCTATCGAAGGGCTTTGTGCAAGCGCCACATTACGAGTATAATTGGAGCGAGCCATCACCCACGGCAGCGCGGATGTGGACACTGGCCCTTCGGCGGAGTTTACAGTGAGCGAAGCCGAACTGCTCAGGACAGGCAGCGATGGAGGCGATGTTGACGGTGATGTGACCGAGTGGCATCTTGGACTGGAGGTGTGAAATGAGCAGCATACCGAATATTGTTGAGAAGCGCATCCGGCTGTCTGTAGAGCGTGCTGACCGTCTGGGCCGTCTGGCTCAGGTCCACCAGATCCACGAAGATCAGATTATCGAAAAAGCGCTGGACATTCTCTTCAGTTTGACCGACCTTCTCGATGAACGCGCTGAGCGACGGGGTTGGTCGTTCCTCTCTGAAGCTGCCTTGCAGCGTATATGGGACAATGAAGAGAATGCCGTCTACGACAATTGGAGAGAGTTGTATGAAGTTCCAGCGGGGTGACGTGGTGCTGGTGCCCTTTCCGTTCAGCGACCTCAGTACAACCAAAGTGAGGCCAGCGGCAGTTGTGAGCAGTGCTCTGTACCACGCGACTGAATCCGACCTTCTCCTGGCTGCGCTTACTTCCAAAGTTGCAGCGGCAACGGGCCCATTTGACTATCTGCTGAGCGACTGGCGCACAGCCGGTTTGCGTTATCCTTCGGCACTCAAGCCGGTGCTGTTCACGCTTGATCCTACCCGCGTGATCTATCGCATCGGTGCGCTAACATCAGCAGACCTGGTGCAAGTGGATCAACAGTTGCGCCGTGCCTTGGCATTGTAGGAGGCGAGTGCCAATAGTCAACCCGGTGCGGAAATGGCAATAATACCCTTACCGCCGTGGGACTTGATTGAGGCAGGCCACCATTCCACGACAGCGAGGACGTGCATATCGGTGTGCTTTCCAGGAGACGTTTTAATAGTGGCACACCGCGCGTCATCTCTGTCCGTCCTGCTACCCGCACTGAAAGGAAATTGTATGAAGAAGCCTGAAGAAGAACTCGAACTGCATCTCCGCCCACGCGCGGTAGAAACGGTATCTATCGAGATACCAAAGGACACTCTGGCCTCGCTCAAAAAAGTGGCGGCCCGCCGGGATATGTCTTATCAAGCCCTGCTCAAGTTGTACGTTGGGTAAGGGTTGCGACAAGACTTGGCCGAATTATTTGCTGACCGCGTGCTGGAAAAAACCGCCCAGGTTCTCGCACAGCACATCCAATCAGAAGAAACAGTCTCAGCAATTATGCGAGAAATTCAAGTCGAAGCAGTTAGTTAGTTCATGGTACCCAGACTGCCCACCGGGCACTGTTGTTTGTGCAAGGGCCACTTTGGACACTTTTGACTTACTTCGATAAGTGGGGGGATAGTATTGGAAAGTGACATGACCGGAGAACAGGAGGTCCTGGCGCAGGAATTAGGGGCACAGGGGTGGATTCGCCAATTCACCGTCGAAGCTGAACGGGCAGGCGAGTACGTCGAGCTGTATGAATCGCTGGGCGACGAGGTGCGGGTGGAGCCGGTGACCCCCGATCTGATGGTGGCCGAGGAATGCGCTACCTGTCTCCTGGCCACCTGCGACAGGTACGTGGTCATCTACACCCGGCCAAGAGGGCGTGGGA
>CAZMOT010000213.1:0-3474 GCA_964568065.1 uncultured Anaerolineales bacterium | reverse complement strand
TCTGGTCAAAATTGCAAAAGTCTTGCCCGGTTCTCTCTTAGGTTGACGCGCATGGAGTGTTGCCCCCATATTTTTTGACACGACTTACACGTTTACGTGTGAAAGGGGTGGAGATATGGGAACCTACAATTTAGAGGACATAATTCAGGCCTGGGAGCGAGAGCAATTGACAACCGAGCAGGCTATTGGTCAGATTTTATTGCTACTGCAAGAACTTAAGGAGCGACTCTGCAGCATAGAGCGCCGTCTGGAGCGATACCTGGAGCGCATGCGCTGCTCGGGGTGACAAAAAAGAGCCCCGGCCTCGGCCGGGGCTTCGCTTTTCCGTTCTCTTCCTAACCTGTCGGTGCTTGGAGCGCTCGGGCCTGCACCCGTGCGCGCAACCGCGCTACCACGAACACGATGGCCCCCACCACCGACGCGATGGACACGATAGAGCCCAGTGCTGCTGCGCCGATCACCACCGCCCGCCGCAGCCGTTTCTTCACTCTCGTCTGGCGCTTGGCGTTGTCCACCAGTTCCCTTCCCAGGCTGCGCACGAAGGCTGCCGACGGTTGCACCGGTCGTATGCTCTGTTGTAATCGCTCGGCGAGCTGGAACAAAGGAGCCAGCCGGTCGCGCTCTTCGTCTGTTATGTTGATTTGCTGCATAGTCTCCGGGCGGCCGGTCAGTTCCTCAGCATGGGCTGCCAGCACTTTGGCCACACGTTTTTCATTCATCGTTCGTTCTCCCCCGGACGTCTGCCGTCCGCTTGCTCTTCTCCTGCCCGTTCCCCTTGCTGATCAGGTCTTGGCGTAACGCCACCAGTGTCCGATGATAGAGTGACTTGACTGCCCCCTCTGTCCGCTCCAATACCTGTGCGATCTCGGCGTTGCTCATTTCCTCAACGAACTTGAGAATGAGCAGTTGCTGCCGATCCGGCGACAACTGGCGGACTGCCTGGAGTAGCATGTCCTGTTCTTCTCTCTGCTCGGCCGTGATGGGTTCCCTTCGGTTCAGCGTTGCGATCACCGGTTCATCAGATGGAAGGGACTCATCAAATGGAAGGATCTGCCGCCGGCTGTTGTCTCGGTGCCAGTTCGCCACCATATTGTGTGCAATGCGATACAGGTATGCCGAGAAAGGCGCTCCCCGATCCACGTAGCGCGGGATATGCTTCAATGCCCGGTAGAATGTGCGCGCCGTCAGATCTTCCGCATCCTGATGATTGCTCGTGCGGTAATAGATATAGTTATACACTCTGCTGACGTACCGCTCGTACAGGAGACCAAACGACTCTGGGTCCTCCTTCGCACGGGCGATGAGCGCCGAATCGCTCTCTTCGTGCATACCGCTTGCCTCTGTTACCGATCGGAGGAGAGCGACAGCGTCTCAATCATGAAAACACCGCCGTGCCCTCTTGGTTACGCCACTTCGTAGCAATGTGAGACCAGTATAACAGAGGAACGGCGACTGGTCAAACTGTGGCTCTCGGCGACTGGTACAGTCGGTCTGCGCTTCTTGTCATTCTGGCTCTTTCATGCTACACTTTTCATCTGGTAAGCACCCCGCGGACGGTTGCCGTCCGACGTGAAGCCCCCACGCCAGGTGGGAGTTTCAGGGAAACTTTGCTTGCCTAACCCGGACAGGCCGGAACCAAACAAGTAGATATTGCTTGAGATTCTTGCTCGTTGTGCAAGGATTCAACTGGTTAGGGCCCAAAACTGATCGTGAGGGAGTCTCATGTACAAGCGCGCGTTGGCCGTGGGCATGGCATTGGTGATCATTCTGCCGGACGTCTGCCGTCCGCTGACTATAGGCTCGCAAGGCTGGGCGGCACCCCAGCCTCAGCAGGCGCAAGCGATCGTCACGTATCCAACCGACGGCATGACCATCAGCGGGGTGGTGGAGGTCACGGGCGTTGCTACTCACCCCAGTATTCTCTGGTACGATGTGAGTTATGCGCCTGGTGCCAAGGTCACAGGCGAGTCCCAATGGGTTTCTTTGGCCCGGCCGGAGAACACGCAAGTCGAGAGCGGCGTGCTGGCCACCTGGGATACGACTATCATACCCGACGGACAGTATAGCCTTGCTTTGACAGTTATGGGACGGGATGATTCGTTCGTTTATCAGCGTCGCGTCGAGCATTTGACCGTGAACAACGCCCAGCCTGTGGCGTCGCCGACGCCCGAGCAGGCTACGCCGGAACCGATGCCCACCGCCGTGGTCGGGCAGACGCCTACGCCTGTCCCTGTCGAGCAGCCTGCTACCCCGACACTGCGACCCTCTCCCTTGTCCGAGGGTGAAGATGAGGAGGTCACCACACCCTCGTCCGGCGGGGATGAGCTTGGCGTGCAATTCGACGTCGGAGAACTGCGGGCGGTCTGTCCGCGTGCTTTTTGGAGCGGGGCATTGATCACTGTGATGCTGTTCTTGCTGTGGGCGCTTTACCTGTTGGCCAAGACTAGCATACGCTGGTATTTGCGCCAGCGCTCGGGGCCGCCCATGCCCTGGGAGTGAGAGGCTGTCGGACGTCTGCCGTCCGCGGGGTGCTGCATACGCGATACCTGACACGTCCTGCGTCTTGCGTGTCGTGTGAGGTCAGAGCATGGGATATAGCCGTGGAACCTTACCCTTCGACCAGTTCAGTCCATAGCCTCATCGTCGGGTTGGGCAACCCAGGCCCACGATATGCTGCAAACCGGCACAACGTCGGATTTCGCTGCCTCGAGCGACTGGCCGCTGCCCACGACCTGGCCTTCGATAAGCGACAGAAGCAGGCCCGTGTCGCCTTGGGCGCTATCCATGGGCGGCGGGTCGTCCTGGCTCATCCGCAGATGTTTATGAACGAGAGTGGTCTTGCGGTCGTACCGTTGGCCCGTTTCTATCAGGTGCCAGTGGAGCGGTTGTTGGTGATCTACGATGATCTCGATTTGCCGCTGGGCACGGTGCGTCTGCGGCCGGGGGGGGGCAGTGGTGGCCACAAAGGGATGCGTTCCATCATCGAGCACCTGGGCAATCAGGACTTTCCCCGCCTGCGCATCGGCATCGGCCGCCCGCCAGGCCAGATGGACCCGGCCGCTTACGTGTTGCAGGATTTCTCGGCGGATGAGGAGCCGCTGCTGGAGGAGACGCTGGAGTGGGCTGTGGCCGCTATCGAGACCTGGCTGCGTGAGGGGATCAAGGCCGCGATGAACTGCTACAATCGGGCGTGAAACGTGAACATCTCGGGACTCCTGGCATCATTTGAGCCGCTTGAGGCCTACCGGACCCTGCGGGAGGACCTGGAGAGCGGCGACGTGCCGCCCCCGCTGGGCTTGCTGCACGCTGCCCGTCCTGCCCTTCTGGCCGCGCTCGCCCGCGACGTGGAACGTCCGATGCTCGTCGTCGCTGGCTCTGTGGAGCGCGCCAAGGCGTTGGCCCACTCCTTGCGCGATTGGTCACCTGCCCCGGAGTGCATCTTGCATTTCCCTCAGCCCCTGGCTCTCTTTTACG
>CAZMOT010000212.1:0-3531 GCA_964568065.1 uncultured Anaerolineales bacterium | reverse complement strand
CTGGAAGCGCAACTCGACGCGCAGGTGACGCGCCACCTCCAGCGCACACCCTTTGTCTCCGCTCAGGGCAGGCCCCGCGGGGTCGAAGCGCAGTGGGTAAAAGGTCAACCGCATCAGGCGGCGACCGCGCATCCAGCCAGACTCCTCCAGCGTGACGATTTCGGCCGGGTGCGGGCCAGCAGTGGTATAAGTCCGCTCATCCCGCGCCCAGGCCCACTCAGAACCGCCAGGGGGAGAGCCGACGAGCCCGTCCTGAGCAAAGCTGAAAGGCGCCGGCGCGGGGGCCGGAGCTACCGGATAAGACAGCAAACGACGATCGCGCTCCAGCACCTGGACGAGGAGCGTCACGTCGCCGGTGGGAGGCACGACCACCTGTGCGGCGGCAAACGGGAGCTGTGGCTGCCCTGGCAGCTCGGTCTGCACCCAGCCCGGCACGTCCAGGGTGCTGTACAGGCGTCCATCGTCACCGGTCACCAGGTGCTGGGAGAAAGCAGGGGCGCGCCACTCCAGGACGATGCCCGCCCCGTCGGCCCGCAGCACGAGCGGTTCTGGAGGCACCGGTTCCTCGCTTGCGGCAGACACAGAACACAGGCCGATGATGCCACAAGCCAGCAGCAACGCCAGAAGCCATCCCCTGAGCCTGCCGCGTCTGCTTATGTTTAGTCGCTGAGATTTCATGTGCGTCTCCTCCAGTCCAATCACCTGCGCTATACCTTGCTCCGGTCGGATTGCCAACTCTGGCCGCTAAGCTGAGCAAGGGTTCCGGACGTGAACATCCAGCCTAACGATTTGACCCCGTGCTGTGCCCGCGCTCCCCCAACAGCTATTATATGTCCATTTCCTCCCTCTTGCAACCATGCGCTATCTCCACCTGAGGTGCAGTCCCGCCTGGAGTCCCGCTCGTGGACCTGGCCGGTGCAGCCACGACGCAACATCCGGCTCTCCCTGCCGCCCTTGGATCAGCCCCTTGGCCTCGGGCGGAACGTCCGCGCTCAGGACAAGCCCTTCGGCGTCGGATGGAACGTCCGCGCTCAGGACGAGCGGCAGGTAGAGACGATACGGCAGTGAGTCTATGCCAACGCCGCCTTGCACCGGCCCGTATAGCGTCTCAGAACCAGCGGTGCCGACCTCGGCCAGCCAGTACCAGTAGGTCTGATCTGGCGTCACGTCCCGGTCCGCGTGGCTGTAGGTGCTGCCACTGCCGGTGGCGGGCACGTAGGCCATGACTTGCGCCCCATCAAAGTTGGCGTCCTGAGCGCGGTAGACGTAGAAGCCGACGGCGCCCACCTCGGCAGCCGTGGCCCACTCCAGCCGCACCGCCTCCTCCTCCGCCACCGCCCGGAAGTAGAGCAACTCCACCGGCGTGGGAATGCTATCATCCTCACCCCCAATGTCCTCCTCGTCGTCGTCATCGTCAACGGGGTTGTCGTAGGTGTCCACCACGTCGGTGACGGTGGCTACGTTGGTGGTGGTGATGTTGATGTCGTGGTTGACGTAAAAGACGGTGGTGACGAAGAACGCCTCACCCGGAGGCAGGTCGCGGCCAAAGCCGTTGGGCGCTGGCCTGGTCAGGTCATCCCAGGTCAGGATACCAACATAACTGACAGGATCCTCCATGACCGTGTCGGGCGACACCGTGGCGCGCTCGAAACCCAGGTAGTAGTAGTCGTAGTGATCCACCAGCGGCAGCACGCCAATCGAGCTGGGGCCGACGTTGGTGATGGCGATAGTGAAGGTGATCAGGTTGCGCTGGGGCAGGACGTTCTCTCGGTCTATGGCCACCACCCGCTTTTCCACGACCACCGCCGGGTCATCAATGGCGACGGGGGCGTCGTCGGTGTCGGTGACGACGCCAGTGGGGGTGGTGCCTGTCGCCGTGGCCACGTTCCAGTAGGTGCCCGTGATGCCCGGCGTGACGGTCACGGCGAAGGAGACGTCAATGTATACACCCGGATTGAGCGAGCCCAGGTTCTGCCAGGCCAATGTCAGCCCAGTGCTGACGTTGCCAGTGGTGCTGTCTGGGTCTGTGGGCGTGCCGGAGTTGGCGACGTAGTGGAACTCGGCCGGGAGAGTGTCGGTGAGTGTCGTCGTGATGAAGGTCACCTGGCCGGTGTTGGTGATGCGGATGGTGTAGGTGAAGGGCATGTTGGGCACCACCTCGTCCGGCGCGACCGCCTTGACCACCTCCAGGCCGGGCACCAAGGGCGTGGTGGGTTCGTCGTCGTCGTTGTCGTCGGGGTTGTCGTCGGGCGTCTCGCTGTCCACGACGACAAAGTTGGTAAATACCTCAGTCGTCGTCACGTACACCCGTACCGTCACCGTGAGACGGCGCACTGCGCCGACAGTCATCGTGCCCAGGGGCCAGGCCAGGTCGGGCAGGGCCACCGTCACCGGCGTGGTCGCGGTGACAAAGCTCACCTCCGGCGGCAGCGTGTCGGTCACCACGACGTTGTCCGCATCGCTGGGGCCATTGTTGGTCACCACCAGCGTGTAGGTGAGGAGCGTGCCGGGTATGACCGGATCGTGGCTGTCGGTCTTGACCACCGTCAGGTCGGTCAGGGCCTCCACCGGCGTGGTGATGTCGTCGGTGCCGGTGATACCTTGTGTGTCGGTGATGATGACGGCATTGTAGATGTCCGTGCCAGACAACACCGCGCTGTCCACGCGCACCACCATCGTCACCACGCCCGTCAACACGCCCACCAAGGGTGGGTTCTGAGTGCCGAGGAACCAGACCACCAGGCCCGTCCCACCCACGCCCGGATCGGAGTCGGCGAGCGGTATCGCGTCCCAGAAGGTGGTGCTCGTCGGCGTCGTGTCGGAGATGGTCACGTCCAGCGCGGGCTCGTTGCCGGCCACCTGCCACTCGATGGTGTAGGTCAGCAGCGCGCCCGCCGCCACCGGCGACGGCTCCGCCTGCTTGGTGACGGTGAGCGCGTGCCAGCTCCGGACCAACGTGGTGATCTCGTCGGTGTCGGTGATGCCTTGTGTATCGCTGATGAACACGGCGTTGTAGAGCACTGTGTCGGTGAGCAGCGGGCTATCCACCAGCACGACCATCGTCACCACGCCGGAGGCAGGTGGGCTGACGGTGTTCAGGTACCAGGTCACCACGCCGCTTGCTTGACCACAGAAGAGACCGCCATTGCACGTCTGATAGGTGGTGCTCTGCGGCACCGTGTCGGAGATGGTCACGCCCAGAGCCGGCTCGTTGCCGGTCACCGACCACGCGAGGGTGTACGTCAGCAGCGTGCCTGCCGCCACCGGCGAGGGTATCGCCGTCTTGGTGATGATCAAGTTGTGCCAACTCGTCACCGGCGTGGTGATGTCGTCCGTGTCGGTGATACCCTGTGTATCGCTGATGAACGCGGCGTTGTAGAGCACCGTACCCGTCAGCAGCGGGCTATCCACCAGCACGACCATCGTCACCACGCCCGACGCGGGCGGATTCTGGTCGCCCAGGGACCAGACTACCGGGCCGGTGCCACCAACGACAGGAGTGGTGGTGGTCGGCGGGCTGGCAGCCCAGAA
>CAZMOT010000211.1:0-3618 GCA_964568065.1 uncultured Anaerolineales bacterium | reverse complement strand
ACAGTCATGATTTACCTGTATTAACCCACTATTTTCACGAGATACTTTTATTAATGACAAAAATCATGTTGCATTTTGGTGGCATCTATGAACGCCTTAAAAGTAGAAGGGGAAAAGGGAAGAGCTTTCGAGATAAATCTGAAAAATCCGCTTCAAAAAAGATATGAGATGGTTCGTGAACTCATTCTGAGTTCAAAACCGATGGCTGAAATCTGTGCTAAATATGGCTATACCCGAAAAACAGGCAACGAATATCTCCGCGCATGGCACGAAAAAGGGTGGGAAGGACCCATGGACAAGCCCAGAGGTCCAAAAACCAAAAGCAAACGTACACAAGAAGTTGAAAGGCGAATAGTGGATATGAGGTTTAGAAATCCAGAGAAAGACATGTACGACATAGCAAAAACGCTAAAAAGCGAAGGGATATGAGATAAGTGCAAGAAGCGTCGCACGTGTGCTCTCTGAGCATGGTATAACCCTAAAAAACGAAGAAGCTATCCTTGCGAGTGAACCCCGGGAAAAATCAGGAACGCCGATGTCGAACACCTCCTAATCAAGGGGTTCCATACCAATTACGGCGGGACATTTTTACTCCTGCCGTATCTCGCAGCTCTGGATTTGGATAAGCTAGTGTGCAATCAGGGCATTGAAAACCAGAAGGGCATAGCGACACTCCAGAACGTTTTAAGCCTCGTATTCCTCGCTGTTATTGGCAAAAAACGTGTAATTAAAGTAGAAAAGGTTAAAGACCGCGGTATAGCTGTGCTTGCTGGATTCTCAAAATTGCCTTCTAAGAGCAATCTTTATGGCTTTCTCGATAAAATCTCGGTTGCCGGTGCCGAAAAATTTGGGATAGCCTGCGCAAAGGCGTTAAAAAATGAAAGCATTTTCAAGGGAAGAACAGTCAACTTGGATGGCCATCTCATAAGCTATTCTACCCGTATCATGGTTGGGAAATAGAAGAATTGAGGTCCGGTTCAAATGAATGAGGTAACATAAATTTTCTCGTGGAAATCCCGGTACTAGGAAATTGCATATAAAGTTTTTATATACCTAATTAATATTAAGGAAAAATCAAAAATAGAGAAAATAGGTGGGGTCGATAATGAAACAGCTAAAAATGATTTTCATAATCTTAAATTTGATATTACTACTGGGTGTGGTGAGTCTTGCATTCAGCTTGATGTTGCTGTTCACAACTTCTATTGATGATATTGTCTACGGGTCTAATTTGCCAACCTTTGATGATTATGTCGATGGTGTAGCCATGACTAATTCATCTGCAGAGCAGTTCAATAAGAACATATTAGAAGTAATGGAAAAAATGGAGTTGGTCCGGGGAGAGTCATTAGAGAGTTTGGATATATTAAACGATGTAAATGTCGTGGTTCTCGGCGCGGGTGCAGATGTACTATCCGCGCTCGGTCAAGAAGATCTCGCAGCCGAGGCGAGATTGGCAAGCACAAAACTACAACTCCGTAAAGCGATGATAGATCACGCATCGCATTTGAATGCGAGTATAGGACAAATAGAAAAAGAGGAGCAGATGGAAGAAGTAAAGAAGGATTTTGATAATTTGCAGCGGCTTTTGCGTCTCTACAAAGAAACGGAGAATCAAACGGGTGGTGGTATGTTTGGCAAGGCGAAGGAGCTAATGGAACCAATGGGGTGACGGACTGATGATCAGCTCAAAGAAGCTTGCAATAGAGAAGCTCCGAGAGAGAACATCACGCTTTTTCGCGTTTCTCTTCCCTGATAGGACCTCGCTTATTATCTTCCTTCTCGCTTTTTCGCTGCTCATCACCTTCTGGCAGGTGGGTCTGCTCCTAAATGACGAGTGGATCTCGGCAAACCAGCTTACCAATCTCAAGAACGGTTCGCTCACCGTAGAGACGATAAAATACGGCAATGCCAGAGGGATATACAATATTGGCGATAGACCTATTGGCGCGTATACGCATGCATTACCTTTCTTCGCACTCTTTATTTACTATGCTCTGTCTGCAGTGGATCATATAATAAATTTACGTCTCTTCTTCATCCTTCTTTGGCTCCTATCGGTCATTGCACTGCTATATTATTATAGAGGCACGAAGAAGACGCGATATATACTGGCGATCTTAGCTCTGCTCGTATTCGCTGCAAATATGATCCTTTACTTCTGTCCAGCGCTATATGGATTCTGGAGTTTCCTTTACCAGCCGCAGGATTTTGAGTGCTGGGGCGAACTATTCGCGATAACGTTCCTTAATATCATCGCTATGAGTATCACCAGCCTCATTATCTATCGCTTATTCAAACAGATATTCGATAATGAACGTATAGGCTTTATAGCAGCGATAATAGGGCTAATCGGCACTTCGTTCTCTTTCTGGGCTCTCACTGGTAAGGACCATACACTATCGCTCTTATTCATCATGCTTGGTATATTCTTCTATTATACATACGCGCAGTCAAGCCAAAATGGGCATAATAATAACAATTATAAATATCTCGCCTTCGCTATGATTGGGCTCTCGGTATGGGTAAGGGCCGAGGCAGCGGTGCCGCTTTTCTGTGCGCTCTTTCTCGCTGAAGTGTTATATGTTTATAGAAATAATACAGCCAGGGCGCAGCTAATGAACATACTAAAAATCTTTGCGGTTATTCTCATCTCGCTCATGCCTTTCTTTATCAATAACTACCTCCTCTTTGGGAACATCTTCTTCCCGCCCATGAAAGCATCCGCAGCGGTTATTATCTCCGGCACCGGGAAGATAGAAGAAACCGCGCCATTTTTCGTGCAACTAATAGAAAAGATAGAGCATATATTAGAGAGCACATCAAAAATCCCTACTGTGTTTGTAGATATGTGTGGGCATTATCACGAGATACCCGCGAACTTCTTGCCCTTCTTCTTCCACAATGATAACCCCTCGCACATGTCTATCGCTGAGGTATGTCCGATCCTCATATTCGCCCTGCTCATACCATATCGGCTCTATATAGTAGTAAGGGGAGATGTTAGAGTTTTATTAAAGAAGGAGAATTACCTCCCGTTTCTCTTCGCTGTTTATATAGTCGCTCACATATTGATCTACTCGGCACAAACGAACCCGGGTGCTTACGGAATAGGGATAAAGAACTACCGGTTTTTTCAGCCGATATATATGCTACTGCTTTATTTCGCTATTTCCACGCTACGCGATTACGACGTCTTCGATAAATGGGAACAGATTTCAACGACACTGGTGTGTGGTATCGTCATGCTCACACCCTCGCTCATCCTAGCAGCATCTGTTTTCGGCGCCCGGGACTATTTCAAGCTGCTCGTGTTATGCAAGATTCTGGCATGGCTAGCAATTGTACTCCTCGCTGCTTCTTTTGTGCTCCTTCTAGTATTAAAGAGGAGCGAGAGTGCGAAGAGAATGTTCGCCTATGCACTTGGGTTCTCGCTATTTACTTCTTTCTTCTGGCTATTCATCTTTGGGTTCATCTATGGCAAAGTACCCTGTGCGGGCTTTGTTCTCCCGGTAATGGACCTTCTTCATGGGCTAATAGCATATCATACGGGACTCGTGTTCTCTATGGAGAAGTTTTCAGCGGTTATCTGGACGGTCACATACATATAGTATTTGG
>CAZMOT010000210.1:0-3632 GCA_964568065.1 uncultured Anaerolineales bacterium | reverse complement strand
GGGCCGGGCAGCACCTTCCACTTCACCATCCAGGCAGAAGTCGCGCCCAGCCCTCCACAGGCCTACCTGAGAGAGAGCCAACCGGATCTGAGTGGCAAACGGCTGTTGATTGTGGACGACAATGCGACCAAGCGCCGCATCCTGACCCTGCAGGCGCAAGCGTGGGGCATGCTTCCCCGCGACACAGCTTTGCCTGCCGAGGCACTGGAGTGGATTCGCCGGGGCGATCCTTTTGACTTGACCATCCTGGATATGCAGATGCCGGAGATGGACGGCCTGATGCTGGGAACGGAGATAAGGCGAGAGCGCGATGCCGAAACGTTGCCGCTGGTGATGTTGAGTTCGTTAGGGCAACGAGAGACCGATGTGGAGAGGAACATATTTGCGGCTTGCCTGACCAAGCCCATCAAGCCCTCGCAACTGTACGACGCGCTGGTGAACATCTTTGCGAAGGACGTGTGGCAGACGGAGGTGGACGAGGGAGTGACCAAACCGCAGTTTGACCCGGAGATGGGGCAGCGGCTGCCGCTGCACATCTTGCTGGCGGAGGACAACGTGGTCAATCAAAAGCTGACGCTGCGCCTGCTGGAGCGGATGGGGTACCGGGCGGATTTGGCAGCCAATGGCCTGGAGACGCTGGAAGCATTGCGGCGACAGTCTTATGATGTAGTACTGATGGACGTGCAGATGCCGGAGATGGATGGCCTGGAAGCCACGCGCTACATTCGGCGGGAGGTAGCCAAGGGCGTGCAACCGCGCATCATCGCGATGACGGCCAGTGCGATGCAGGAAGACCGGGAGGCCTGTCTGGCGGCGGGGATGGACGACTATGTCAGCAGGCCGGTCCGGGTGGAGGAATTGGTCGGCGCCTTGATGAAATGCCGATCTCTTGAACTTGAGAAGAAAGGGAAAATACAAAGCAGCTAGACGGCAGAGTCCGAGAAGACAAGGACACAGAAAACAAAGGAGCAACAAGACATGACAGAACAGCAGCAAGCTATGGGGATACTCGATCCAGCGGCACTGGAGAACCTGCGGGAGATGATCGGCGGAGACGATGCCTTCCTGCAGGAGTTGATTGACACATTTCTGGGGGAAGCGCCACAACTGCTGGCCGATATGCGCCAGGCCGTGGAGAATGAAGATGCACCACTGCTGCGCCGGGCCGCGCACACCCTCAAGTCGAACAGCGCCGAGTTTGGGGCGATGACCCTTTCCAGCCTGTGCAAGCAGTTGGAAGCGATGGGCAAGGCTGGCACGCTAGAGGGAGCAGCCGAGATGGTGACGCAGGCCGAGGCGGAGTACGAGCAGGTCAAGACAGCGCTGAAAACAACGCTACCTGGGTAGAGCTTGAAGGATCTCGTCAGGGTAGCCTCAAATAGAAACTCGTTTGAGGCTACCCTGAAAAGCGGTGTTAGAGAGGTGATAGTGTGGACAGATATGGCCCCGAATGTGACCGGTGAGATCGAGTCCGTTCTACAAGAATGGCGCACCAAGGCCCTGAACGTCTTGCTGACCGTGGCGGCAGTCCTTGGACTGCCGGCGGTGCTCTCTATACTCCTTTATGTGGACCCAGGTCAGGATTGGCGGCTGCCGTTCTTGAGTCTTCTGGTGACCTACTTGCTCCTGGTAGGACTGGCGGTCTTTCGTCGCCTCAATATCCAGCTGCGGGGATGGGGCCTGCTTTTAGTGGGCTACATGGCCGCGATATTGACTTTGATGCAGGGAGGGCTGGCAGGGACGGGGCAGACTTTCCTGATGGTGCTGCCAGTCTTGGCCATCACGCTGATCGGCGTGCGCTCTGGCTTGATAGCGGCCGCCCTCAGCTTAGTTGTCTTTACCGTCTTCGCCATCTTCGCCCACCTGGGATGGTGGGGTATGCTCCCACAGGATACCGCCTTTCCCGCCGAGGCGCTGGACTGGATTCGTCAGGGCGATCCCTTCGACGTGGCCATTCTGGACATGCAGATGCCGGAGATGGACGGCCTGAAGCTGGCTGCGGAGATACGGCGGGAGCGGGATACCGATGCGTTGCCACTGGTGATGTTGACCTCACTGGGGCAGCAGGAAGCTGGGAGGGAAGAAGGGGTCGAGTTCGCCGCCTTTCTGACCAAGCCTGTCAAAGCCTCGCAATTATATAACGTGCTGGTGGGGGTCTTTGCGGAAGACGCGCGGCCCACGCAGCAACCCGAGGGACTGCTCAGATCACAGTTCGACCCAGAGATGGGACAACGGCTGCCACTGCGAATATTGCTGACGGAGGACAACGTAGTCAATCAAAAGCTGGCACTGCGCCTGCTGGAGCGGATGGGCTACCGGGCAGATCTGGCCAGCAACGGCCTGGAAGCAATTGCAGCGTTGCGACGTCAATCGTACGATGTGGTGCTGATGGACGTGCAGATGCCGGAGATGGATGGGCTGGAAGCAACTCGCACCTTATGCCAGGAATGGTCCCACGAACGGCGGCCGCGCATCATCGCGATGACGGCCAGCGCGATGCAGGAAGACCGGGAGGCCTGTCTGGCGGCGGGAATGGACGACTATGTCAGCAAGCCGATACAGGTGGAAGAACTGGTCAGGGCGTTGAGTCAGTGTCGCTCCCCTGAGTAGAGGCGAGGCGGAGAAAAGCGAAGCGACAAGCCGAGGTACTATGAAACGCACATTGATGCGTCGTTGGAGCTTTCGGAGAGACCTGCCCCAGGACTGACATGCATCTGAAGCAATTTGCGCTTGACATGCGGAGCCCTACCTTGTATAATTCGTGCACTGGCTCGCGGTACGCCAGGTTCTTGAGAACCGAAGAACGTAAGGCCACCCAAAAACGGGTGGCCCAGCGATCTAGAGTGGGTGTGCCAAGATTGGAGTTCATAACCCGGAGGGCGCAGGTTCGAATCCTGCCCCTGCTACCTGGATAGTTGAGACAGGCACCAATAGGCGCCCGCGCTGCGTTGAGGCGACGTAGCTCAATGGCAGAGCAGGGGACTCATAAGCCCTTGGTTGGCAGTTCAAATCTGCCCGTCGCCACTGATCCCATTGTACACTTGTTTAAGGTGCGATGGGAAAACAGGGTTGCACTTGGCTGGAAGCCGGGCAACCCTGTTGCCTTTTATTGCTGAGGAGCCTCTTTTTTCTGCCGCTGTGGCTTCTCTGGTGGATCTTTGGCGACCCTCTCTTCCAGAGCGCGGCGGCAGATCTCAGCCATTGACACGTCGGTCTTGGCCGCCTTGATTTTGTTGCTCAAGTCCTCAACGAAATCCCAGGGAACTGATGTGGTTAGAATCTCTACAATCCTCAGGCAAGAGGTACGTCAATTTGGGTAACAGTCCTGCTGAACATCATCGTGCGGATCATCAATCGCTGGAGGGAAGTGCATTGGAGGACAAACAGACCTCGGAGGTCTCAGCAGACCTCCGAGGTCTCGAGTTCTTTATGTGCCTTAGGTGCGGTTATATGGGCTGCCCGCACTTGGAGCAAAAGCTGGTTCCTTCTCGCAACTGGGCACCGCAGTGCCGGCAGAAGCGTGGTTGGCGGGCTGGCGTTTCCGGTGTGTGGGGACGGCCACAGGCAGGGCAGAATCGCGCGCCGGCTCGTATCGCTGCGCCGCAGGATTGGCAGCGCATTGGCTGAGGCGG
>CAZMOT010000209.1:0-3633 GCA_964568065.1 uncultured Anaerolineales bacterium | reverse complement strand
ACTGTAGTTGGCCCGGTTCGGGTCGGGATCGCCTCCCCAGGGATAGACCCATCCATCCGCCCCCCGCGCCGCCTTCTCCCATTGTGACTCGGCAGGCAAGGTGATCTCTTCACCGGCTCCAAGCTCCCCGCTCTGGCGCAACCGTTCGGTCAACCAGTGACAGAACGCCACCGCTTCGTACCAGCTCACCCCCACTACTGGATGATTGAGCAGGTTGTACGGCTCGCCGTAATCACGCGGCCCTGTCCACCCTGCTCGCTCTTTCCGCTCCCATCCCGCCTCCATCCAGTACCGGCGTTCCTGGTAGCCACCCGCCTCCACGAACGCGGCGAACTGGGCGTTGGTGATGGGGTAGCGACCGATCAGGTAGCCCTCCGTGACGCTTTCGTTGCGATGTTGGGGCTTCTCGTCGCCATAGGCCCTCTCGTCGTCGTCCGCGCTGCCCATCGTGAACGGCCCAGATGGAACGTCGCGCCACACAATGTCCGGCAGACCGGTGGTCGGATCCACCCCTACCCCGGGACGCGGGTCGCCCAACCTGGACAGCGCATCGCCAGCCTGGGCTCGGGCAACGGGGACCTGCTGGTCAGCGGTCATCCTTGCTATGAGCGTCGTGGCGATAGTGCGACGAGCCGTCTCACTGGCCTGAGCACCACCCTCCACCAGGCAGCAGGCGGCCACCACCGGGTTGACGACCGCCAGCCCCTCCAGCAGCGCAGAAGCGTCCGGCTCCATTCCTGCCAGTAGGATAGCCGTCTCCTCCCAACCCGATGGCTCCCACCAGTGATCCGGCGGCCAGTAGCGATCCAGCAACTCGCCCGCAGCCACCCGCTGTCCCATCTCACGGGCGGCAAAATACTCCTGCAGCAATTGGTGGTAAAATCGTACCGTCGCACCGTCTGCGTCCAGTAACGTGGCGCTGGTCGCTAGATACAGTAACCTCTCGGCATCGCAGTCCGGCACCGCCTGACATAACTGGCCCAGCGCCCACTCGCGCTCCACCGTCGTCCCACGCCCCCGCTCCATCTGCATAGCATAAGCCAGCGCTGCCAGGCCATCTTCCTGGCGTTCGGCCTCGATCCATCCCTTCGGATGCCGCTTCTCCTCCCGCCCCAGCAGCGTGTCCACAAAGGCCGCGAACAACTGGGCGCGGTTGGCCGGCAGCTCGCCCCCGGCGCCGGCGTACACCTGACCGGTCATCAGCAGCAAATAGGGATTGCGGCTCAGCGCCAGCAGCGGCGGCGGTTCTTTCCGCAGGTGTGCCCACAAATTGCGTTGAGACCGCCGCCTTATCTTCTTACGCACGTCTTCGGGCATCTTCTCCGCCGTCCAGAACGCTTCCCGCGTCCCGCCTACCCGCTGCCAGGTGTCCCACAGGTCGCGCACCTCGTCCCCACCTGCCATAGCCCAGAACAGCCGCTCGCCCGCCGCCTCGCCCAGGTAGTTGTGCAGGAACGTCTGGATGCGCATCTCACCCAGCGGTGACACCTCGACCTTTTGCAACTGTTCCAGCCTGACCACATAGTCCAATGCCCGGCAGGTGACCACCACAGCCTCATTGGGATACCGGTCGAGCACCTCCCGAATGCGGCCCACCCGTTCGGCGTAGCCAGCCTGGACCATCTCGTTCAGCCCGTCCAGCAGCAAGATCAGCCGGTCCGAGGCGCGGTAGGTCTCCAGGTGGAGCGCCAGCAGTCCCATGTGGCGGGCCAGGCAAGCGTCGAAGGGACCGTCACCGGTGTAACCGCCCAGTGGCACCAGCAGGGGCAGCGGAGCCCCGACGTCGGCCCGGGCTGCGTGGGCATAGTCGTAGGCCAGCCGCCACAGCGTGGTCGTCTTGCCGCTGCCGGGGTCGCCCAGCAGGACGATGCGCCGGTGTTCCGCCACCGCTGCCCGCAGGTCGTCCACCGGCTCCCGCCGCACCTCGGCCCGTTCGCCGTAGCCGTGCTCCACCAGCTTCTCAAAGCCCGGCGGAATGAACGGCATCGGCAGGTCGAGCCGGGGGCCGTCCTTGACCGCAGCGCGCACCTCGGCGATACCGGCCAGCGGGGTGTAGTGGTCGCGCCAGTATTCGTAGCGGGCTAACAACCCGTCCAGGTAGACCAGTTCCTTGTCGCGCAGGTTCTCGCCCTGCACATGGATGATCTTGTCACCCAGTACCTTGTCGCCGTGGATAACATCACCTGCCGGAGAAAACGCCCGGAAGAACTTTTCTACGATGTCCGGGTGTCGCTGCACCTTTTCATCCAACTCAGTGCTAGCCCAGAAGTGGCACTCCATCTCCCCGGCGCAGCGTTCGCGCACCCGCTGGCGGGTGTTGGCGGAAACATCGCAGGTGACGAGGAACACCAGCCCCATTGGGCGCTGGTCTTCCGGCAGGGCCAGCACTTTCTCGACTTCCGCCAGCGCGTCCTTCGGGCCAAAGCGTTGCACTCGCTTGCACTGGAAGGCCCACAGCTTGCCCTCGCGCCAGGCGACGATGTCCCGGCCCTGTTCGCTGCCCGCCGCGCCCAGGTGCTCGGCGCGTTCGTACCCTTCGCGCTCGACCAGCCACAGGCACAGCCGTTCAAACTCGCGCGGTGAGAGTTTGTCGAAGGGCAGGGTGTGGGTTGTGCCAGTGATGGAGGGTTGCGATTGGGTCAAAGGTGTGTTTCTTGTTGCGTGGGAAGAGCCACTCTGCTTAGTAGGAAAAGTCAATTGGTCTACAAGTTCTCTGAGACCATCCAGACGCGAAAAGCCAAAGTGAGCCTTAATACGGGCAGCTATTGATGGCAATTGTCGCTTCAAGATACCGCATTTTGCAGGAAAAATCGCGACCAACGGGACATCTGAAAGATTCTGAAGATAAAAGGAAGTGTGTCGCTGAAGGCACCTGGTAGCAGCATCGCGCCTCTGGGATTTCTTATCAAGTCTGTAAAGGGGACAAAGGGCAGCATCTACGACCCAGATACCCCGGCTGTTCATGAACTCGAATAGAGCTTTATCATCACTGCCATGCACTAATTCTTCACGAAGATTCGCCCGTAAACCACTGGACTTGTAGCAAGAGGCAGGATCATAGACAAAGCGACCTATTGGTGGAGACTCGCACAGGAAGATCAGGCGTGGTTCGACATTGAGATTGTTGAGTGCCTTCAGACGCATATTCTCTACTTCCCTGATACGAGCGACATTGAGCAGTGATGCTGCTGGACAACCAGTACAGTCTAGTTTTGCCACGTCGATAGATACCATAGAGACCGTCTTATCTCCTTCAATCCTGTTCTCCCACTGTGCCAGCTTTTCCCTCCATCAATACCGTGCCTCCACGCCGCCCCAAATCAGCCAGCAGCGAGTCGCCGCCAAATTTGTTCACCAGGTAAGATTTGTCAGCCAATCAGGTCTGCCCCCTATGACTGAAGTGAGAAATACGACATGAGGACAGGCCTTGACGGCGGGCGGGCCTTGTGCTATCATGTCGGCTGCCAGGGTGGCCACCACCGCCTTGGCCACAGCCTCGGGCTTCCGCAAAAGCGCCAGGCTTTCTCGTTTGGCGCAGTGATTTTATCATAGCAGGGGCATAAAGACAAACGGACGTGGCGCGACCGTCACACATTGGGGACAAGCTCCTGGAAAGCTGAGGCTGGCCACTGC
>CAZMOT010000208.1:0-3649 GCA_964568065.1 uncultured Anaerolineales bacterium | reverse complement strand
TCCTTCGACTTTGCTCAGGACAGGTCCTTCGACTTTGCTCAGGACAGGTCCTTCGGCTTTGTTCGGGACAGGCCCTTCGACTTTGCTCAGGACAGGCCCTTTGACTGTGTTTAGAATTGAAATATGCGCATGGCCAGCACGATCGGTGGGCCGACGACCAGCAAGGCCAGTGCAGGGAGGATGAACGCCCCGCCGACCGTCGTGATCACCAGCGTGGAGCGGAGCCCTTTGGCCAGCAGGTTCGCCTCCACCCGGTTGCGCATCAGGTCCGCCTGGGCCATCAACGCCTCGGCCACGCGGCCTCTCGTTTGTGCTCGCTGGACGAACTTCTCCAGCTCCGGCTCCTCCGGCAGGTCGTCCAGTACCTCCTTCAGGGCCTGGGGGAGCGGTATGCCAAGCTGTATACGTGTCACGGAGGAACGGATGGCGCTCAGGAATACCCCGGTGCCCTGGCTCCTGGTCAGCTCTGCCAGGGCCTGCGGAAAGGCCAGGCCGGCCTGCATCAGGAGCGCCAACCGGTCCAGCGTGAAGGCCATCTCCACGTACAGCGCCTGGCGACGTTTCTTCAGCGCTGCGGCCACCTCCCGGTCGGGAATGTAGAGACCCAGGATGCCGAGCAGAAGCGGCACGAAGAAGAGGCTGACGTTGCCCATGATCGCGATTGCCGCTGCGCCGCCCAGGAAGAACGTCCCGGCCGCCAGCACCTTGTTAGCGTAAAAGTCTCCCGCGCCGGGGTACCGCCATCCTGACCGGCGCAGTCGCTTCTCCAACCGCTCTCGCCGGGTGGGGTCCCGCCCCAGAAAGGCGACCGCATCCCGGAGCACCGGCCCCAGCAGCCGATCCAGGAGAGGTCTGTCCTTGAGGAGCGTGAGATCATCGTCTGCACCGCTCAACCGGCCCACGCCGGCCAGGCCGGCTGTGCTCTTCCCCTGTGCCAGCTTCCGCCGCACCGGGTACAGGAGTCCTGAGACGGCCAGCCCCACACCCAGAGCCCCGATCAATGCGATCAACAAGTTATTGGACATTACTTCCTCCCTTTGCCAGGACTTCGATGAGCCTTCATTGTCATTCGGATACACTCATCAAGACGCTGCCCTGCCCTCTTGGGGCAAGCCAGGAGGGGGTGGCCCGGCGGATCCAGCCACCTCGACCACGCCGAAGGACTCCTCCACCTGCGTGGCGGAGACGATGTACCGCTGAGCGACAAGGAAGCCAACAATGGTCAGCCCCCAGGAGAGCAGCAGGAACAGTTGCCCCAGCGAGGTCTGCCAGAAGGCGACGTACTCCTCCGCCACAGCGCGCAGGACGGGAACAGCCAGGAAGGGCAGCGCGGCCACCAGGCGCAGTTCCCACATAGGCTGGCTCTGCTCCGCCTGGACGCGCCGGCGGATGCGCACCCGCTCCCGGACCGTGTCCTGCAGGCCGGTCAGGGCGACGGAGAGACGACCTCCCTGCTTGCTGACGACGACGAGGGTCTGGGCGACGGTGTCTAGGATGGGGTCACGACGGCGTTGGCACAGTTCCATCAGTGCATCCTCAACAGAGATGCCAGTCCTGATGCGGGCGTTCACCTGGGCCCAATCCTCGCGGGCGATCTCCGGCCCATACTGGGCCACCGACCCGAAAGCGGCCTGGAGGGTGTTGCCGGCCCTGAAACCCTCCACCAGGAGCCCGATCACGTCGACCAGCCCGTCCTGGTAGCCCTGTCGCCGCCGGTCACGCCGGTCGGCCAGATAGGTGTAGTAGACCAGGCCGCCCACGGTGAGACCCAACAGCGCCGGTGCCCAGGCGGTGGTGATCAGGTATGCCGCCAGAGCAACCCCGCCCCCCACCAGCAGCGAGACGCGGATGAACTCCCCGGCGGTGACCTCCAGGTCCGCCTCCGTCAGCTTATGCTGGAGCCGCTCGATGGGGCCGGGCCGGGGCTCGATGAGCCCCCCGATGTCCTCCAACCGCGCCCGAGGCCGCATTCCCAGTGCCAACACGGCGGCGAACACCCCCGCCGCACCGGCGAAAGCCAGGATCAGGTTGGTAGCCACGCTGTCACCTCCATACTCTTCGTCAAGACTTTGGCGAGACTTCGTCGAGCTCAGTCGAGACGCTCAGCCGAGCCGTTCAGGATCTCGCCGAATTTGCCAGGTCAACAATCGTCTGAAAACTCAGGCCAGACTCCTCCAGCAACCGCTCCCGCGCCAAACGCATCCCTGTCCATTCCAATTCTCCCCGGTTAGGGTTCCAGCGGAAGAGCACCTGTCGTGACGGCTGCTCACCTTCCACTAGCCCTGAGAACTCTAGTATCTCGCGCACGTATCGCCTCCCGTCGGAGAGCGCCAGGGATACGACCAGGTGGAAGGCGTGGGCGATCCACTGGGCCACCACCTCGTTGGTGATGCCGACCCGCAACTCGGCTTCCTGGAACATCTGCTTGATGCGGATGGGCACTTCCTCCACCCCTTCGGCGTGAATGGAGGTCAAGCCGTTGCGGTGTCCGGTCGCCAGGGCCTTGAGCAGGTCCAGGATCTCCCCGCCCCGGGCCTCACCGACCGTCAGCCCGTCGGGCCGTTGGCGCAGGGCGGCCCGCACCAGGTCGGCCTGGGTGACTGCTGCCGTACCCTCCAGCCCGCGCAGGCGGGTGAGAAGGTAGATGCAGTTCCCCGGCCGCCCATCCTCCGTCTGGCGCATGCGCAGTTCCGGCGTGTCCTCGATGACCACGACGCGCCGCTCGGCCGGGATCAGCCCGCCCAGGGCGCTCAGCATGGTGGTCTTCCCCACGCCCGTGGAACCGACGACCAGGATGTTCAGCCCGGCCACGACGGCCAGGTGGAGAAACGTGGCCGCCACCCCGTTCAGCATGGCGCCCGTCTGTGCCAGGCGGGTGTAGTCGGGGATCTTCCACTCCGGGCGGGCCTGGTATCCCAATTGCCGGACGGTCACCATATCCAGAAAGGTGATCGGTTCCCGGGAGCGGACGCGGATGCCGACCACCGGGCTGGGCCGGGCACAGGGGTGCATAACGACGTTGATCCGGTCCCCACCGGGCAGCACGGCGTCGACGATGGGCTCCAGCGGCGACACCTGCCGGCCGGTGGGGGCGATGGCCCGGTTCAGGAGTTCCAGCAGTTCCTCTTCGGAGCCGAAGGTGGTGGCGACCGGCTCCCACCGTCCGCGCCTGAAGACGTAGATCTCGTCCGGGCCGTTGATGGCGATGTCCTCGATCCCCTCCATCTGCCGCAGGCTCTCCAACTCGCCCAGTCCCAGCACGGCGGCCAGCACGTGCCGGACGATCTCCTCGTCGCTGCCGGTCAATACCGGCGCACCGGAAGCGCGGGCCTCCCGGCGCGATCGCTGTATCTGCTCGCGAGTGTATTCCTCCACCCACCTCCGCACCGCGTCGTCAGGCTCTGCCAGGCGCGTGGCGCTGAACTCCCGCGCTGTGGCCTGGCGCACGCCGGCGACCAGCCTGCGCCTCAGATCCCCCTGGGACACGGCCGTGGCCTGCACCTGCTGCATCTCCCGCGCCAGCAGCCCCACCTGGTCTTCTTGAAACGGTCCGTGATTGTCCATCACCCTCCTGCTCTCCTGTTCTGGATTCTTGATTCTGGATACTGGATACCTGCTTCCTGCCTCTTGCCCCTTGTCTCCTTGTCCC
>CAZMOT010000207.1:0-3649 GCA_964568065.1 uncultured Anaerolineales bacterium | reverse complement strand
TTTTCGGAACCTGACCGGAACATCATCGGAACATTGCTCACCGTGTCCTACCCTCTCTATCGGATCGAACTCACTGTAACCAGCCCGACCCGGACCGTGGCCACCAGACAAAATGAACTTTCAGTATCCTCTATCGGATCGAACTCACTGTAACATACTCGTAGAGTCCCCGATCCGGGAGGAGCTGCGGACTTTCAGTATCCTCTATCGGATCGAACTCACTGTAACAGACTCACGCGAAGGCGTGAGCGGATAGCCCCGGTCACTTTCAGTATCCTCTATCGGATCGAACTCACTGTAACCAAACAGCCGCCAACAGCCGGGCCGATCATCTCAACAGCTTTCAGTATCCTCTATCGGATCGAACTCACTGTAACTACTGCTACATCTATACTGAGCCCGTCACTGATTTTCCTTTCAGTATCCTCTATCGGATCGAACTCACTGTAACTTGCCCCGTGCCACTTGAACTGCCGAGGCTCAATAGCACTTTCAGTATCCTCTATCGGATCGAACTCACTGTAACTGACACAAGCAAAAAGCCGAGCAAGAGAGGCCCCACAGGCTTTCAGTATCCTCTATCGGATCGAACTCACTGTAACAAGTCAGGCCCCAGGCCAGTGTGCAGAGCAGATCAGGCTTTCAGTATCCTCTATCGGATCGAACTCACTGTAACCGATCTGCTTTCCAAGCTCGCGCTCCCCCGGGCCAACTTTCAGTATCCTCTATCGGATCGAACTCACTGTAACTGGGTCAGGTCGCGTATCTCCTCGATAGCGGCCTGCCTTTCAGTATCCTCTATCGGATCGAACTCACTGTAACCTCAACCTTTTCGATCCAGACGCTCGGATCGAATTTACTTTCAGTATCCTCTATCGGATCGAACTCACTGTAACATTGATGCTGCCCGTACCATCCTCAGTAAGGCAATGAACTTTCAGTATCCTCTATCGGATCGAACTCACTGTAACTGACCACTTCCATTATCCGTGCACCATTGCCCCTGCGACTTTCAGTATCCTCTATCGGATCGAACTCACTGTAACTTCTTGTGTCTGGTGGCCACGGCTCGCAGTGGCTGCCTTTCAGTATCCTCTATCGGATCGAACTCACTGTAACTCATAGAGATTTACCATACGAAGAAGGTTATGAATGCCTTTCAGTATCCTCTATCGGATCGAACTCACTGTAACTGCACGTGTGCGTTGACCCAATTACAGGAGTCGTCGCTTTCAGTATCCTCTATCGGATCGAACTCACTGTAACCGGAAACCAATCACAAGATCACGGCCAAAAATCCGAACCTTTCAGTATCCTCTATCGGATCGAACTCACTGTAACGTCTTTTGGCTGGCTGCGGTGCCGGCCTTTTTCCTTTCTTTCAGTATCCTCTATCGGATCGAACTCACTGTAACAGTTGATTTGGATATTGACATCTCTACCTATTGCCTCTTTCAGTATCCTCTATCGGATCGAACTCACTGTAACTCCATTCTGCATCGTACACTTTACTACCTGTCCACCCACCTTTCAGTATCCTCTATCGGATCGAACTCACTGTAACCTCGCCATACGAAGAAGGCTATGAATGCGGGTTGCTCTTTCAGTATCCTCTATCGGATCGAACTCACTGTAACTGTGCCCTTTTTGTTGACGGTGATTGGCCCGTCACTCTTTCAGTATCCTCTATCGGATCGAACTCACTGTAACTGGACTTTTCTTTGCGGCGCGTGATCACTCGTGATTTCTTTCAGTATCCTCTATCGGATCGAACTCACTGTAACCGAATACGACGACGGCGGCGACGATCTGGCTGAGCGGCTTTCAGTATCCTCTATCGGATCGAACTCACTGTAACAGGTAGAAAAGCGGACGGTATACCTGGTCGGTGAGGAGCTTTCAGTATCCTCTATCGGATCGAACTCACTGTAACCAAGAAATCGCCGGAGTTGAGCCTGACGTACGTGCGCTTTCAGTATCCTCTATCGGATCGAACTCACTGTAACGCGGCGGTCGGGGAGCTGGTCGCAGGTGACGTATAGTCTTTCAGTATCCTCTATCGGATCGAACTCACTGTAACTATGCCGGAGGGGGAGAGTTCGCGTGAAGTTGGATATCTTTCAGTATCCTCTATCGGATCGAACTCACTGTAACTCACCCATCAGCCCGAACTTCTTCGCAAACTCCACTCTTTCAGTATCCTCTATCGGATCGAACTCACTGTAACGACGCTGGACAACAGTGCGGCGCAGACGATCTACAACTTTCAGTATCCTCTATCGGATCGAACTCACTGTAACTTTGGATCGACTCTTGATGTTTCGTGTTCTCTATTTCTTTCAGTATCCTCTATCGGATCGAACTCACTGTAACATATCCAATACCCAATACCCATCCCAGTCGCAGGCCGCTTTCAGTATCCTCTATCGGATCGAACTCACTGTAACTTACGGAAGTTCCGAAATCTCCCTGTTCGTTACCGGACTTTCAGTATCCTCTATCGGATCGAACTCACTGTAACAGACGCCAGAGGAGCGGATGCGTCCCATCCGCGAAGCTTTCAGTATCCTCTATCGGATCGAACTCACTGTAACCACCGCAAATTCCTCCGGCACCTTCTTCTTGTCATCCCTTTCAGTATCCTCTATCGGATCGAACTCACTGTAACGAACCACGTCGGCGCTGGCCGTGGCGAGAGCGGCAGCCCTTTCAGTATCCTCTATCGGATCGAACTCACTGTAACCGATCGCGGTACAGGAGAGTGCGGCGGGGAAAAGTTACTTTCAGTATCCTCTATCGGATCGAACTCACTGTAACTGATTTGATGAAAACCCCACAGTGCGGGGGCACTGTGCTTTCAGTATCCTCTATCGGATCGAACTCACTGTAACGCCAAGCGTTGAGCGTGGAAGGTACACAAACTGCGACTTTCAGTATCCTCTATCGGATCGAACTCACTGTAACCTTTCTCCAGCGGAGGTGGTGGAGGAGGCGGGGGTGCTTTCAGTATCCTCTATCGGATCGAACTCACTGTAACCAAAGAGAGCGCGGACAGATCCCCAGGTACTAGCTTGCTTTCAGTATCCTCTATCGGATCGAACTCACTGTAACTAACAGATTCCTCGCTTTCATCGCTGCCACGACCGGCCTGCTTTCAGTATCCTCTATCGGATCGAACTCACTGTAACTCGAGGCTGCCAGATCGCGCCACGGGCTACGCCGAGGCTTTCAGTATCCTCTATCGGATCGAACTCACTGTAACTGAGCCAATTCGAGATAGCGTTTGACCATCTCTAGTGCTTTCAGTATCCTCTATCGGATCGAACTCACTGTAACTATGCGCTGGCGGAGGCGAGTGACGAGATAATGTTTTTGCTTTCAGTATCCTCTATCGGATCGAACTCACTGTAACAGCCTCTCTGCCAACGCTATCGCGTCAACCTCATCACCTTTCAGTATCCTCTATCGGATCGAACTCACTGTAACTGCATACGAGTCGGGCGGCGTTAGAGATTATCCTGACTTTCAGTATCCTCTATCGGATCGAACTCACTGTAACTGGAGGTGGTGGCGGATTGTGTGTATGACAGCACGTCTTTCAGTATCCTCTATCGAGGGTAGGACACGATAATCTTCGCGTTCCGAAAAA
>CAZMOT010000206.1:0-3677 GCA_964568065.1 uncultured Anaerolineales bacterium | reverse complement strand
CCTGGGGAGGGGGTCTCCCCTCCCCAGGAGTTGAATCCGCGCGCAGCGCGGTCGCGGGTGGTGAAATTCCGAAAGGAGTGTGAAATTGAGCCATCTCTACGATCAAATCCACACCTGGGACAACCTCTACCTGGCCTGGCGCAAGGCGGCGCGGGGCAAGCGCGGCCGCGAGCCAGCCGCCAGCTTTGAGTGCCACCGGGAGGATAACCTGCTGCAACTCCATATTGCCCTGGCCCGTACTACTCTTTCTACATCCACGACCCCAGGCGCCGCCTCATCTCCACCGCCGTCACGGGCAAGATTGACGTGCGGGGAGGCTGAAACACGAAAGGCGCGAAAAGGACCAAGATCACGAAAAAAGCTCGCAATGAGGGGAGCATGTTCGTGAAATTCGCTCTTTCGTCTTTTCGTGATTCGAAACCGTAAGGAGGGTTGGGCACGGTGCAAACCACAACGGTCGTGGCCGTGATGTGGCTACTGGCTGGTGAACAAATTTGGCGGCGACTCGCTGCTGGCAGTGTTCGGCACCCCGCTCAACCCGGCGGAGGATCACGCCGCCTGCGCCGTGCGCGCTGCCCATTCGGTCAAGGGCAAACGTGAGCCCGTGGCCGTATATGGACTGGAAATGTAGAACAGCGCTCCCCAGTACCTGAGAGGAACTGAGCACGCAACCGGTGGAGGACTGAACAAACCGAGAAAGGAGAGGACGATGAAGTTAACCTTATGCGACGATTTTCGTCAACAGGTCCGCGGAGGATGGACCGCAACTAGCCTGACCGTGCTGTTGGGCTTGCAACTCATCCGCATGCTGTTCCCCAGCCTCGTCGGCTACCTGCGAGACGCGCAGGGGGTAGACGCGCTCAACCTGGCCCCCATCGCGTTGGGGATATTCGTCATCAGCTTCCTGGCCGGCCTGGTGCGGCGGGTGACCGGGCCTCGGTTGGCGCTCTGGATCACGGCCGGTGGTGTGGGCCTGGTTCGACTGGCCGAGCAAGTCTCTACCTCCCCCGGCCTGGACCTGACGCTCTCGGCCGTCGGGACGGCGCTGTTTCTCCTGTTCATCCCCAACGCATTGGGGGCAGCCAGAGCCAGGGGCATAAAAGGTACCACACAGTTCGGTTTCGCCTTTCTGCTTGGCTTAGCCGCCGATACCGCCATCCATGTCGGCGCGCGCACCCTGGATCTCTCCTGGCAGCCGGGCCTCATCCCCATGCTGATTGTGGCCCTGCTGGTAATTGGCTTGTTCGCCGCACTGCGCGCCGGTGCACCTGAAACCGATCCGCAAGCCGCCAGCGACGGGAGTTGGGGGCGCAGTTTTGCACTGACCGCGCTCGGTCCGTGGCTGTTTCTGCAGCTCCTGGTCTACCAGAATGTCGCCCGCGTCTCCGCTCTAACCGGTTGGGAAACGCCCGCCGCCGGTACGCTGGTGGTGCTGGGCAACGCGCTGGGCCTGGCTGCCGCGGCCTGGGCAGCCCGCTCCCGCTCGATGGCCTTTGGCACGGCAGTTGTCAGTGGCCTGCTGTTGATTGGCTCGCTCATCTATGCCGAACCCACCGGTGTAGCGGGCGCGCTGCTCCTGTTTGCAGGGCAGGTCCCGAGTTTTGTCCTGGCGATGATTCTTTTTGCCGGCCTGGGCCGGGATGCGGCTCGAGCTGGGCTGGCCCGCACCACGGTCGCCAATGGCGTCGGGCAGGTTCTACTCGTGTTGCTTACCTTCTTGTACTACGTTGCGTACGACATCGCGCTGGGTTTCCGTGGTCAGATACTGCTGCCGGTGGCCGCGCTGTTGGTCGGGATTGGAGCCCTCATCGCCAGCCGCGGCCAATCCGATCAAGGTGAAGCGCCGGTCAACTACCGGCCCGCCATCGCCGGGTTGCTGCTGCTCGTCTCTCCGCTCGCGCTGGCGCTCACCTGGAGCAGGCCGCAGGCCGTCCGGCCGGATCCGGCCAACGCCGGTATCCGGGTGATGGACTATAACGTGCATAACGGCTTCGACACCGCCGGCCGCCTGGATCTGGAAGCCCTGGCGAACATCGTCGAGCAGAGTGGGGCGGACGTGGTCGGTCTGCAGGAGGTCTCGCGCGGCTGGCTGATTTGGGGCGGCGTGGATATGCTCACCTGGCTATCCCAACGACTGGACATGCCTTATGTCAGCGGACCGACCAGCGATGCCCAATGGGGCAATGCCATCCTGAGCCGCTATCCGATTGTGAGCGCAGAGACCTTTCCCCTACCGCCGGATAACGTGCTCTTACTGCGCGGCTACATCGTGGCCGAGATTGACGTCGGCGGTGGAACCCTGACCTTGATTGACACCCATTTCAGCCACCGCAGCAGAGACTATGAGATCCGGGAATTGCAGGCGTCCGCCTTGGTCGGTGCCTGGGACACCGCTTCCGCCACCGTCATCGTGGGTGATATGAACGCGACTCCCGATTCCGACGCTATGCAGACCCTGTCCGGTGCCGGGCTGATCAATGTTGCTGCCGAGATCGGGACACTGCCCATTCTCACATCCCCAGCAGACAACCCCAGCCGCCAGATTGATTACTTATGGGCCAGTCCTGATCTGGGCTTTTCGGATCTTGAGATCGTTCCAACCACCGCTTCTGACCATCTACCGGTGGTTGCCACAATCACTCTGCCATGAACAGAGCCATAAACAGAGGACAGATGACGTTGGACCGGTAGCGTGGAACACTTGTAGTAACGAAAGTCGGCACTACAAGCAGAATGGCTTTCGAGGAAATAGAATGAAAACCTATCGTTTTGACCCGGTGGATGTGGAGCAAATGCGCCTGCTGGGCCGTTTGCCTCCTGGCCAGCGCATCCAGGCAATGCTCGATGCACGAGAGTTGGCGGTGGGATTGATCCGTGGACGCTTGCGCCGGCAATACCCTGACCTGTCGCTTCGCGCGCTTAACTTGAAGGTATTGGAGGAGATTGCTCGTGCCCAGTAAACGAATCCCGGACCTTGGCCTTTTCCTGGACATCTTGCAGACGTTGGAAACCATCGGGGCTCCCTATATGATCATCGGGGCCTTTGCCGCTACAGTGTACGGCATCACCCGGGCCACCTACGACATAGACATCGTGGTTGACTTGAACGAGGAACACATCGCGGCCCTGGTTGCCGCCTATCCGCCCCCACGTTACTATGCCGATCCTGAACAGATGCGCACATCCATTGCACTGGGCATCATGTTCAACATCATTGACACTGGCCGGGGGGAAAAAGCTGACCTGCTGCCTCTGACGATGGCGTCGCGCTATCGCCAGGCGTTCCGGCGTCGGGTGCGCCAGACGGTCCAAGTGCCCGGCATCGAACCCTTTGAGGTCTGGTGCGCCCGCCCCGAAGACGTGATTGTCGGCAAGTTAATGGCCTGGGCCGAAGGACGGTCGCGCAAGCACGAAACCGATATCTACGAGATGATGGTCTTCCACTACCTGGGCATTGACCCGACGCTGAGTGCCGGATTTAACCAAGCACACGTAGACGTTCAGGCCAGAGCGTTGGGCGAGGACGTGGCCGAACTCTGGAAAGCCATCAAAGACGCCGCCCGCCAGGAAGTAAACAAAGTAAACGAGGCAAACGAAGCGAACCAGGACCAGTTGTAGCTTTAAGAAAGGCAACGTATGACCCACCAACCCGAGCTCCTTCCCGACCAACCCTCCCC
>CAZMOT010000205.1:0-3747 GCA_964568065.1 uncultured Anaerolineales bacterium | reverse complement strand
GACCCCGAGGGGCCGTTCGGGGCCAAAGAGGCGGGGTTGGCCGGGGCGATGAATTTGTTCCAGGCGGTGGGCAACGCGATTTACGACGCGGTGGGCGTGTGGCTGCACGAGCTTCCGTTCACGCCAGAGCGGGTGTTGGAGGCGCTGGAGAGGGAAGGCGAATAGATGGAGCCATAATGAACGACAAAGAGAAATACCAAAGGCTCCTGGTTGGACCCATCGAGAGATTCGATCAACGCAATGACATGTTCCGGAGAACCAGGTATGACCCCAGGTGGATAGAGCGGGCCGAGACGTTCTACGGCCCCATCCAGGTGCAGGACAAGCCCGGTTACACGCCAGAGGATTATGCGATTGGCGACGCCTCCTGGTACGTGGAGGATTTCTTCGCTATGGGATGCTTGGGTTCGAACCACCAGGGATTGTATGCCTGGGAATGTCCCGACCCCGAAAGTGCCCACATGCCCCCCGATCTGAAGATAGATGCATCCGATCCGGCCGAGGTCTCCCGGAAGATCAAAAGAGCGGCCCGTTTCTTTGGCGCTTCCCTGGTCGGCATCTGCGAATTGGACAGGCGATGGCTCTACTCTTTCGTCAGCAACGATATCACCGGAGAGCATACTCCACTGGAGATCCCAGAAGAATACCGCTACGCCATCGCGATGGCCATCGAAATGGATCACACCCTTATGCAGACCTCGCCCACCGGCGGGGCGGCGGCCGCTACAGGGCTGGGCTATTCCAGGATGGCCTTTGTGGCCGGCCTGCTGGCCCGGTTCATCCGCAATCTGGGCTACCAAGCCATCCCCTGCGGCAACGATACGGCCTTGAGCATACCCATTGCTATCGAGGCCGGCCTGGGGGAACTGGGTCGCAACGGGCTGCTCATCACCGAAAAGTTCGGCCCACGGGTGCGGCTCTGCAAGGTCTTTACCGATCTGCCTCTGGTGCCCGACGAGCCCCGCTTCTTCGGCGTGGAAGATTTCTGCCGCAACTGCATGAAATGTGCTAAAGATTGTCCCTCTCAGGCCATCTCCTTTGGGGAGAAAACCACCGAGGTGCCGACCATGTCCAATAACCCGGGCGTGCTCAAGTGGCCGATAAATGCGGAACAGTGCTTCAAGTACTGGGTGGCCAACCGTCTGGATTGTGCCAACTGCATCAGAGTGTGTCCCTTCAACAAAGAGGAAGGTTGGCTTCACGACCTGGTCAGGGTGGGCGTCAAACATGCCTCGTGGCTGAACCGGCTTTTCGTTTGGCTTGACGACGTCCTGGGGTACGGCAAGCAGCTTGACCCGGCAACGATCTGGGACGGTTAGTACCCCGCCGTGAGCAGGGCGTAGGTGTTGTCAAACTCGTCCCAGGCCAGCATGAACTCGTCAGCGCTGACCCGCCAGGGTGCATCGGGAAAGGCGGGGTCGTTTAACAACAAATCGGGACCGTCGTAGCCGCTCACCAGGACAGCGTGTTGAGTGTCTATGTCCCAGTAAGGCAGTTGGGCTGTACGGACAAAGACGATGGGAGGAACGTTCTGGTCAATGGCTTGCAACAGGTCGGCCTGGTTGCCCTGCTGGATCGTCACCTGGACGCCGTACCGCTCCAGCCGCGTTAATCGCGGCGCTGGCAAACCGGCCGGTGTCAGGTCAAACAAGCGGTTGAGTTAATCCTGGGAGACGGTGATGCTCAACCTGGTCAGGGCCATCTGCACGCAGGCGGCCAGGCAGCCAGCATCGGCTTCTTGAGGGCGGTGTTCAATCGGCAGCGAGTGCGCGGGCACGGGCGATGATCTCCTGAGCCAGGACCTCGTCGGCCAACACGTCGCCGGTGGCAGCGTCCATTTCCAACTGACCGACACAGCCGACCCGCCCTTGGGTGGGGGAGGTGAGAGCGACGTCTACCCGCCAGACGAGCTGATCACCCAACACCAGCTCGGGCGACTCGGCTCGCAGCAAGTTACCGGCATTTTCCAGCAGCCAGGCGTTGGCCTGCTGTCGCGCTGCCTCGGCCGACAATACTTCGGCCTGGATGTGGACGCTGATCTGCAAGCGGGGGGCATCGCCTGTGTGAGATACAGGAATAACCAGTTGAGTCATCATCCATCTCCTATCTGCCGGATGATGATAGTGTAGTCGGGATAAGAAGAGATGTCAAGCACAGGAGGCAATATGAAACTGCGTAGCATTGACCACATCTGCATTGCGGTGAAGGACCTGGAGAAGGCGCGGCAGGTCTACGAAGAAGACCTGGGGCTGGAGCTGCACACCACCTATGTAGCCGAGAGCGAAAAGATCAGGGTGGCCCGTTACTATGTGGGCGAGGTGGCGCTGGAATTGATGGAGGCCACCGAGCCGGATAGCGACGTAGGCCGCTTTATCGAAAGGCGGGGGGAGGGATTCTTTCTCATCTCGTATCGCGTAGACGACGTGGACGAGGCCCTGGCCGAATTGAAGACCAAAGGGCGGCAGACGATTGATGAAAAGCCACGCCAGTTGATGGGCAACCGCTACGCCTTCATCCACCGTCCCAAGGAACTCGGCGGCGTGCTCACCGAGGTACTGGACGGTGAGTTTAATCCCGACGAATAGCGAGTGGCGAGTAGCGCATGGCGAACGCCCCCCGTTTTTCGTCCACCGGCATCGGTCGTGGTGGGGGGAGGCGGAGCTGTGGGCAGCGTTCGTTTGTGCGAGGACGGCAGCCGAGTATAATTGGAGCGGGCCACCACTCTACGCTCTGAGGAGAGCACTCAATGAAACGTGATGATATTTTGCGTACCCTGGTGAGATTTCGGGATACCAGGCAGGACGAGTTCGGTATTGTCCGCATTGGCGTGTTTGGTTCTGTTGCCAGGGATGAGATCACCGACACCAGCGATGTGGACGTAGTGGTTGAACTCGACCGGCCTGATTTGCTCACACTTGTCGGCATCAAGCAGGAGTTGGAGGAATCATTACACCGGTCGGTCGATGTCGTGCGCTATCGGGAAAGGATGAACGCATATCTCAAGCGGCGGATTGAACAGGAAGCAGTCTATGTATGACATCGAATGGGTCAACCAGATGGCACTCGACCTGTTCAGCGCGGGCTGCCCCACTCCCGCCGAATCGCCAGATCTGGCGGATGGACGGCGGGAGTGGCCCCGCGTGTGCAAACGTCGCCCGCCGGCACCGGTCGAGGTGAAGAAAGCGGGGCGGTGGACGGCGTTCGTTTGTGTGAGGAGTGCCATTAGGTTATAATGTTGAACGTGTACTGGTCAGCGAATTACAGTTCTGCCGCTCGTGACTTTAAGAACGGAAGGGATTGAATGTCTTTACAACAACCCGAGCTTCCAACTATTCAACGATCTTCTATGCCGCGTCTCGACGTTAGGTATCGAGAGCGTCTCAGCAATCTTCTGTCGAGTGACCTCGACTTTCGTGGTAAGAGCAGCGCGTATGCTTCCCACAGTTTCCACGCCTTCCCAGCCAAGTTTCCCCCGCAGTTACCCAGAAAGTTCATTGAAGGGCTTACGGCACCAGGAGATGTTGTGCTCGACCCTATGATGGGGTCGGGGACGACGATTGTGGAAGCATTTCTAGTCGGGCGCCGGGGCATTGGTTTTGATATTGACCCGATGGCATTGCGGTTGTGCAAGGTCAAAGTCACGCCCTTGGTGGTGGAAGAAACCGCCAGAGCGGGAAAACAGGTGCTCCACTGCGCTCAAGAGAGCCTGCAACAAGACGGGACTGAACTGCACCAACAATTGGATGC
>CAZMOT010000204.1:0-3766 GCA_964568065.1 uncultured Anaerolineales bacterium | reverse complement strand
GGCCGTCTGGTCGCCGGACAAAGGGGATGGGGTGGAGTACAACGTCTACGTGCGCTATCCTGATGAGCCGTACAAACTATACCGGGTCTTCCACCGCTACCTGGACCCCAAGCGCAACCCCGGCGACCGCCACTGGCTGGATCAGGTCGTGGACTTGAGCGCTTACGGCGGGGAGACGGTGGACGTGATCTTTGAGACTCTGCCCGGCCCGGCCGGTGACGCCAACTTTGACTGGGGCGGCTGGTCCACGCCGGTGCTGGTGGCTGACGATGCGGATAGCAAACATCCGATGGCGCTGCTGAACCCGGAAGCCCAGGTCACGGTCGGGTCGGGTGGTGGTGGGCCGTGATGGGCGCTGGCAAAGTTGACCCTGAGGCAAGTTCAGGTTATGCTTGAAGCAAATTGAGCCGGGTTCATCACTGGGCCAAGTGTCCTGCGTAGCAGGCAACCATTAAAGGGGTGAAAAATGATTGCGGTTAGAGCACTCTATAAACAGGGCCAGATCGAGTTCCTGGACCCACCTCCAGACATAGCACGGGCACTGGTAGCTATCGTTTTCCTGGACGTGGAAACGGCGGAAGAAGCGCTGGCTCCTTATGTGAACTTGATGGATAATATGGACTGGGGGGAACCCGTAGATGAGAATGGGGCGAGGGCACTGGTCGCTGTGCACGAGGAATTAGCGCCTTATCGGTCAGAGGTGAACCAGGCCTATTTGGACTTGGAGCCAGAGTAGCCAATGGCAGTGCAACAACACCCTATTCGACGCGGGGACGTTTTTTGGACCACTTACGTGTTTCCCCATGAACGAAGCGCTGGTTCCGAAGATACGAATGTCGAGAAACAGAGGCCCGTCCCGATCGTGCAAAACGACGCGGACAACGAAAATGAATACTACCCCATCGTGCAGGCCGCCCCTATCACGACACGAAAAACGGATCGCATCTTTGAGCAGGATGTGTTGCTGCCCGCAGGAGAAGCGAACCTCCAGCAGACGTCGAAAGTGTTACTGGGTTTGACGCAGCCCTTTCTGAAGACACGGCTTGGCCAGAAGTTGGGCCAGGTTTCTCTTGACAGGATGCGGGAGGTGGACGTCAAGCTCCTACGCTTGTTTGGCTTTGTGAGAAAGCACCAATGACGGGTGCGGCAGGACACACTCACCATTGACTACGAGCCACGCGCCATCCTGTTCCAGCACTCCTCCAACCGCGTCACCTACCGCCCGGACGTGCCAGAGCGGGCCGGGTTGCACTTTGGCCTGGGGATGGACCCGGCCGTCTGGTCGCCGGACAAAGGGGACGGGGTAGAGTACAACGTCTACGTGCGGTATCCTGACGAGCCGTACAAACTCCACCGGGTTTTCCACCGCTACCTTGACCCCAAGAACAGCCTAAAGGCCGCAGGCAACCCGGACGACCGCCACTGGCAGGATCAGGTGGTGGATTTGAGCGGTTACGGCGGACAGACGGTGGCCCTCGTCTTCGAGGCCTCGTCTTCGAGGCCTCGTCTTCGAGGCCTCGTCTTCGAAGTCCTGCCTGGCCCCGCCGACGACGCCAACTTCGATTGGGGCGGCTGGAGTATGCCGGTGCTCGTGGGCGACGATATGGCACTGCTGAATGCGGATACTCAGATCACGGCCTGGGTGGGTGGTGATGGACCTTGACCTGTCCTGAGCTTGTCGAAGGAACATCCTGACCTTGACAAAGTTGACTTTGAGATCGGTTCAGGTTATACTGAAGACAAAGTTGGGATTGTGAATAGTTGGAGGAAAAGCGTATGGCCGTACAAGAAGCGATAGCAGAAGAATCTCAAGCGCAAGTCATTCGCCGCCCTCCGCGCGTGCCGGACGCGACGGTGGTTAAGCCTCCGCCATTGGAGAACGGGGACCGGTTGACGCGGTACGAATTCGAGCGGCGGTATGAAGCCATGCCGCATATCAAGAAGGCCGAACTGATCGAAGGAGTCGTACATATGCCGTCACCAGTAAGCGTCAGTCATGGCGAGGCACACGCTCAGATTATGGGTTGGCTTGCTGCCTACTGTGCAACGACACCCGCCGTTCGCTTGGCCAACAACACTACCATTCGCCTGGACCCAGACAACGAGGTACAGCCGGATGCACTGCTGTGGTTAGAGTATGCAGCAGGAGGGCGCTCTCGGGTTAGCGATGACGATTACGTGGAAGGTGCTCCCGAATTGATTGTGGAGATCGCATCCAGCAGTGCCGCGTATGATTTGCACGACAAGAAGAATGCCTACCGGCGCAACGAGGTGCAAGAGTACCTGGTGTGGCAAGTTCACGAAAATCGCCTGGATTGGTTTCGGTGGCACGAAGGCGAGTACTTGCCCTTGTCGCCTGATGCAGATGGCATAATCCGCAGCCAGGTCTTTCCTGGGTTACATCTGGCGGTGGCACCGTTGCTGGTGGGCGACTTGGCGCAGGTGTTGGCAGAGCTGCAAAAAGGACTGGAAACAGAGGAGCACGGCGCGTTCGTCAAGCGTTTGGCGGAAGAATAGCAACCCACCCGTACTCCGCCACGTTTTCCACCGCTACCTTACCCCAAGAACAGCTTAAAGGCCGCAGGCAGCCTGGAGGCCGCAGGCAACCCCAAAGACCGTCGCTGGCTGGATCAGGTCGTGGATCTGAGCGGTTACGGCGGGCAGACGGTGGCCCTCGTCTTCGAGGCCTCGTCTTCGAAGCCTTGCCCGGCCCCGCTGGCGACGCCAACTTTGACTGGGGCGGCTGGTCCACGCCGGTGCTCGTGGGCCATGATATGGCGCTGCTGAATGCGGATGTCCAGGTCACGATCCGGTCGGGTGGTGATGGGCCGTGACCTGTCCTGAGCGCCGCTTCGCTTACGGTCGAAGGGCGCCTGCCCTGGCAAAGTTGACTCTGAGTTCAGTTCAGGCTATACTGGGGACAAGTTGATACTGCGGATAGTTGAAGAGGAGTGAACAATGAGTGAGACGACACCAACGACTGGCCCTGTTGGGCCACAAGTAGATATGGCGCAACTGCTTGTCGCCGATGATGTGGGCGTCCGGCTGGAGGTAGTTGGCGGAATTCCACTGTGGGAGATGCACCCAGGATTCAGGTACCAAAAAATGGTGGATCGTATTCGCGGGACCCTAGAGCCCATCCCCGGAACAGAATCGGGTTGTGGTTGCTTCCATTATGCGGATATTTACGTGCATTTTCCCAATAGTTCACTCAAGCGTCCCGATATATACATTTTCTGTCAGGAACCACCGGAAACAGATGAAGCGGTAGAGCAGGTTCCCGAGGCGGTCATTGAGGTTGTGAGTCGTGGATACGAAGCCAAAGACCTTGAAATTGGGCCGTTGTTCTACCTGGCGCAGGATGTGAAGGACATTGTTGTGTTTGACCCGCGAACCTTGTTGGTGTTGCACGTGCGCAAGGACGGCACGCGTCGGCTAACGTCGCCGGTTGAGATTGACCTGGAGTGTGGTTGCCGGTGCCGGGTTTAACTGGAGCAGCCGGAGCACGCCGGTGCCCAGATGACAGCCTGGTCGGGTGGTGACAACAGTCCGTGATAGACAGAACATCCACGTTCCCGCGCCTGTTGGCGCTTGGCCTCGCCCTGATCCTGGCAGCCCACGCGTTGGTCTCCTACCCTCTTCCATTGGTAGGAGAGATAGCCGCCAGCACCCTCCTGCTGACGCTGGCCCTGGCGGCCGGACGCTGGCTGCTCAGTCGCCAGCCTGGCCCAACTTTATCCCCCGCAAGGATTCGTCGCCTCTTTAC
>CAZMOT010000203.1:0-3852 GCA_964568065.1 uncultured Anaerolineales bacterium | reverse complement strand
CGCGACGACGCCGCGCACTACCCCCTCGCGCAGCCCCCGCTCGATAGTACGTCGTTCGCCGGGGAGATAGCCACCCCGGTAGCCCTGCACCGCCTGGGGGTCGCCCCCGGCGAGGGAATCGCGCAGGTAGCCCAGCAGCACCTCAGTAGTCAGCCGGGCGCGGGCGAACACGATGGTCTGCACGTTGGCCTGGAGGAAGCGCGCGGCGATGTCCTTCGCCGCCAGTGCAGCGCTACGCCGGATGCCGAGCTGCGGATCCACCAGCGGGGGGTTATACAGGACAAAGTGCTTCTCGCCCCGCGGAGCGCCGTCGCCGTTCACCAGCGTGACCGGGGCTTCGACGAGTCGCTCAGCCAGCTCGTGCGGGTTGGCGATGGTGGCGGAGGCGCATAAGAAGCGGGGATCGGAGCCGTAGAAGCGACACACCCGCCGCAGCCGTCGCAGCACGTTCGCCACGTGCCCGCCAAAGATGCCCCGGTAGGTATGGAGTTCGTCGAGCACGACGTAGCGCAGGTTGGCGAAGAGCCGCGTCCAGCGGGTGTGGTGGGGCAGAATGCCGGTGTGGAGCATGTCGGGGTTGGTGACCAACAGCCGGGCCTCGCGGCGGATAGCGGGGCGGTGGGAGGAAGGCGTGTCGCCGTCGTAGGGGCGCACTGCAATCAGAGATTTGAGATCAGAGATTTGAGATTGGAGATTGCTGAGAACATCTAATTGGTCGTGGGCCAGCGCCTTGGTCGGGAAGAGGTAGAGCGCGCAGGTGGTGGGATCATTGAGCAGGGTGTTGAGGATGGGCAGGTTGTAGGCCAGCGTCTTGCCGGAGGCAGTGGAGGTGGACAGAACGACGTGCTCCCCCGCCAGCACCGCCTCGACCGCCTGGGCCTGATGAGTATAGAGCTGCTCGATACCCCAGTCGCGGGCGGCGGCGACCAGGCGCGGGTCGAGCCCGGATGGCCAGAGAGCGACGCGCGCGGGCCGAGCCGGGATGCGCTCCCAGGCAGTCACGCAGCGCATGAAAGCCGGGTCTTGCCGGAAGACGGTCAGAACGTCGGACAAGGGCATTGTGAATCCCATCCAGGATTATAGGCGGTGAGCCAGGATAGTGCAAGTAAGGTATAGATAAAGCCACTTTGACATCCTGGCAACGTCGTGATACTATTAACTGGAGGCTGAACGCTGGATAAGGAGGAGGATGCTCGATAAAGACAAGGTGGAAGCCGTTTTATTCGACCTGGATGGCACGCTGATGGACACTGACGACCAGGCGGTGGAGGCGCTGGCGCGCCGCTTGCAGCGGCTGCGCTGGCCCCATCCACACCGGACCGCCCGTCGCCTCATCATGGCCTCCGAGACCCCTGGCAATGTGCTGATGACACTGCTGGACGTGCTGGGGCTGGACGCACCGCTGGCAGCGTTCACCGACCGGCTCCGTCGCTGGCGTGGCCTGCGCACGCGGGCCGATTTCCACATCATAGCAGGCGCAGAGGAGATGCTCGCCGAGTTGAACGGGCGCTACCGGCTGGCGGTGGTCACCACGCGAGGGTTGGGCGAGGCAGAACCGTTTCTGGTTCAACACGATCTGCGTGGCATCTTTGACACGCTGGTGACCCGCGAAAGCACCTGGCGGCTCAAGCCCCACCCGGCTCCTATCCGGCACGCGGCCCGGTTGCTGGAGGTGCCCGTCGAGCGGTGCGTGATGGTGGGGGATACGACGGTGGATGTGAAATCTGCCCGGCGGGCAGGAGCGTGGGCGGTGGCGGTACTGTGTGGCTTCGGCGAGCGGGAGGAGCTGGAGCGGGCCGGCGCTCACATTGTCCTGGAGCACATCTCGTACCTGTCATCACTATTGTGATAGCCGCAACTCGATTGTAACGGGCCCGTAACTCTGCGTCATAGAAGAGTGTCGTACAATCAGTGTGTGCAAGAAGACAATACACTTCAGGAGAGATTTCGATGACGCACAGTCAGACTGAAATATTGCGCCAAGTGTTCCCCGACATGGAAGAAGAAGACCTGACCGAACTGGCCAGCGTCGCCGAACTGCGCACCTATCCCCCCGGTACAACCCTGTGTCACGAGGGACACATTGAGGACGTGTTCTACGTTATCGTCAGTGGGCAGGTCGAGGTCAGCAAGCAGTTCGAAAAAGGCACTCAACGAGTATTGAACCAGGCGGGACCAGGCGAGTTCTTCGGTGAAATCGCCCTGGTGCAGGAGGGCCCGCGCACCGCTACCGTACGTACGCTGGAGCCCATCACCGTGTTGCAGATCGGTCGCAGCGGTTTTATGAGCGTGCTGCAGCGCAGCGCCTCGATGGCGGTGCGCATCATGCTGCAGGTCACCTACCGCCTGCGGGATGGCGACCAGCGTAATATCGCCGATCTGCGCCTCAAAACCATCGAATTGGCGCAGGCGTACGCAGAACTGGAGGCCCAGCAGCGGCTGCGCTCGGAATTCCTCACCACCGTCGCCCACGAACTGCGCACTCCTCTGACAGCCGCCACCGGGTACCTGCAACTTGTCAAATCAGGCGCAGTCAGACCAGAGCAAACGCCAGAGTTCCTGGAGAAAGTGTCCGACAATCTGGAGACCGTCGTGCACCTGGTCAACAGTATCCTATTCCTCCAGGAAGTGGAACTGATTACGCCAGAGTTCGAGTCGCTGAGCGTGGAGGAAGTTGTGCTTCAGGCTGTTCAGGGAATGGTAGAGCAAGCAGCGCAGGCTGGCATCACGGTAGATACCTGCATCGAGAGCAGGCTGCCCCAGGTGATAGGAGACGCCGTGGGCTTGAGCCGCGCTGTGGGCGCGCTACTGGACAACGCGATCAAGTTCAGCCCCGGCGGCGGTGAGATCTCTGTCCGCGTGCACGCCGACAATGGTACGTTGCGGGTCGAGATTCGCGATCCCGGCGTCGGCTTTCCTCTGGAGCAACTGGACGATCTGTTCAAGCCCTTCACGCGCATCGAGGAATCTGATGGACATCTGTTCGGAGGCGTAGGCTTGGGACTGCCTATCGCCAAAAACGTGGTAGAATCACACGGCGGGCACATCGAGGCCGAGAGCGAAACGAGACAAGGCAGCACTTTTACAATTGTACTGCCCGCCGCTGGAGGGACAACGAGATGAGCACTGGCACGGCATACGCCCGGACGGACTCGCCGGTCGGGCCAGTGTGGGTAGCCACGACCAGGACAGGGATCTGCACAGTGGGACTGGGTGCCGGACAGCCGGATGACTTCTTCGCCTGGCTAGCTCGGCACGTCGGCCCGGAGCCACCGCGCCAGGACCCCGAAACACTGATCCCTGCAATAGCTCAGTTGCGGGAGTACTTCTCTGGCAACCGGCACGAGTTCGATCTGCCGCTGGATGTGCATGGCACGGCCTTCCAGAGAGCGGTGTGGGCCGAGGTCGCCTGCGTCCCCTACGGGACGACTACGACCTATGGCGAGATCGCGCTGCGCATTGGACGGGCCGGAGCTGCGCGGGCGGTGGGGGCTGCAAATGGTGCCAACCCGCTGCCTATCCTGATCCCCTGCCATCGCGTGATCGGAGCAGGAGGCGCGCTGACCGGTTACGGCGGCGGGCTGGAGGTGAAAGCAGCACTACTGCGGCTAGAGGGCGTACTGTCGCTCTAATACGATTGCAGGACCACCTGACGGGAGTAAGGAGAGGTGAAAAACAGACGATATGCAGCGATGATGCTGGCCTTTATCGGGCTCGTGGCAAGCATCCTGGCCTGTAATGCGCCTACGCCGGCGTCTGAGGTAGCGCCCACGTCCACAACGCAGGCAGTCACAGAGACATCCCCTCCGGCGGCGACCGAGCCTCCGTCAACAGCAACACCTACTCTGACGG
>CAZMOT010000202.1:0-3866 GCA_964568065.1 uncultured Anaerolineales bacterium | reverse complement strand
GACTGAGGGAGGGGGCTGCGAGCGATCGTTGCTGCCCATCACTTTTTCCACGACCGCTTCAAATTCCACTTGCGGCGTGATGGCCCTCTCCAGCACCTCGTCCAGATGCTCGACCAATACGAAGGACAGCTCGTCCCGTATCTCCTGTGGCACGTCATCCAGATCCGCCTCGTTGGTCTGGGGCAGGATCACCGTCTTCAGCCCGTGCCGGTGAGCGGCCAGCACCTTTTGCTTGATGCCGCCGATGGGCAACACCTGCCCCTGCAGCGTCACCTCGCCCGTCATCCCCACGTCGCCGCGCACGGGCCGCCGGGTCAGTTCTGAGACCAAGGCTGTCACCAGCGTCACACCCGCCGAGGGGCCATCCTTGGGGATAGCGCCCGCCGGCACGTGCAGGTGCACTGCCTTGTCATCCAGTGCGTCCCTCGGCAGACTCAGGTGCTCCAGTTCGCCCTGTACGTAACTGAGCGCGATGCGGGCTGATTCCTTCATCACGTCGCCGAGTTGGCCGGTGAGGATCAGGCCGCCCTTGTCCTCCACCAGCTTGGCCTCGACGAAGAGCACCTCGCCGCCGGCGGGCGTCCAGGCCAGGCCGGTCGCCACGCCGGGCAGCTCAGTGCGCAACTGCGCTTCGTCGCGAAAGTGGGGCTTGCCCAGGAACTCACGCACCCGTTCGGGGTCCACGATCACGGCGCACCCGGCCTGGCACGCGGCGATCTGCATAGCCACCTTGCGCAGCGCCCGCCCGATCTCCCGCTCCAGGTTGCGCACGCCCGCCTCGCGGGTATAGTCGCGGATGATGGCCTTTAGCCCACTCTCCGTGAACTCGGCCTCGCCCGGCTGCAGGCCGTTGGCCTTGATCTGGCGCACCACCAGGTACCCCTGGGCGATGCGCACCTTGTCGTACTCGGTGTAGCCGTCAAACTCGATCACCTCCATGCGGTCGCGCAGCGGTGGCGGAATCGTGCTCAGCGTGTTGGCCGTGGTGATAAAGAACACCTGGCTCAGGTCAAAGTCCACGTCCAGGTAGTGATCGCGGAAGGTGTGGTTCTGCTGCGGGTCGAGCACCTCCAGCAGCGCGCTGGCCGGGTCGCCCCGCCAATCCGCGCCGATCTTGTCCACCTCGTCCAGCATAAAGATCGGGTTGCGGGTGCCCACGCGCTTGAGCGCCTGGATGATGCGGCCGGGCATCGAGCCGATGTAGGTGCGGCGATGGCCACGAATCTCTGCCTCGTCGCGCACGCCGCCCAGGCTCATGCGGGTGAACTCCCGCCCCAGCGCCCGGGCGATGGAGCGTCCCAGGCTGGTCTTGCCCACGCCCGGCGGGCCGACGAAGCACAAGATAGCCGGCGCGTGCTCGTCATCTTCTTCCACGCCCCGCTCCAGCCGCAGCTTGCGCACCGCCAGGAATTCCAGGATGCGCTCCTTGACCTTCTCCAGCCCATAATGATCCTCGTCCAGCACCTGCTCGGCGTGAGCCAGGTCCAGGTTGTCCTCCGAGAGATCGTTCCACGGCAGTTCGGTCAGCCAATCCAGGTAGGTCTTGATCACGCCCGCCTCGGCCGATTGCGGGTTCATCTGCGCCAGCCGGTCCAGCTCCCGCTCCGCCTCCTTGCGCGCCTCCTCCGACAGCTCGGCCTCCTCGGCCTTGCGCCGGTAGACCTCGACCTCCGATCCATCGCCATCCTCGCCCAGCTCTTTCTGGATGGCCTTGAGCTGCTGGCGCAAAAAGTACTCGCGCTGCGTCTTTTCCATCTCCCCCTGGGCTTCCGCGCGGATTTTCTGGCCCAGTTCCAGCACCTCCAGTTCCCGCTGCATGGCGGCCAGCAGCACGCGCATCTGGGTCTCCAGGTCGTCGCCGGCAAGCACCTCTTGCGCCTGGGCGGCCTTCAAACCGGCGTTGGAGGCGAGCGCGTAGAGCAGCACGGTCGGCTCGCCGGTCTGATCCAGCACATCCACGACGCCTTCGGGTATCTGGGGGAAAAAGACCACCAACCGCCGCGCGGCAGCCAGCAGCTCGCGCCGCAGCGCCTCGATCTCGGTCGCGTCCCTGGCTTTCTCCAGGGAAGGCTCCACCCGCGCCTTCAGATAAGGCTCCTCGGCAAGCCACTCGGCGATGCGCACGCGCGTCAGCCCACGCACCACGAGCTGGTACTTGCCGTCAATGCGCAGCGCCTGCTCGACCTGGGCCAACGTGCCTATCTGATGGACGCCGTCGGGGCCGGGCTCCTCGACCGATGGATCGGTCATGGCCGCCAATACCAGCACCCGGTCGCCGTCGAACACGTCTTCCAGCAAGCGCACCGATCGTGGCAGGCCAACCGCCAGCGGTAGCAGCGCGTGCGGAAAAGCAACCACGTTGCGCAGGGGCAGTACCGGCAGCTCGCGGGAGCGGTAGCTCTCCAGATCAGTCTGTTCCTGTCCATCTTTCCCTTGAATCAACGGTAGCAACATTCTTCACCTCTCAGCCTACCCTCTCGCAGGTTGGTTTCAGGAGTGTTTTGCTCGTGCGACCGCCAAAACCTGCGGGAGGGTGAACAGTTACCTTTTCAATTATGCAGTGTGACGTGGCTCAACGCCGAACCAATTATCTCATCAGGACATTGGAAATGCATTTCTATTGCATTAGAAATGCATTAGAAATTCCCCGCAGGCCCGGGGCCTGCGGGGAAGTCTCCACGGCAGACTGGAAAGTCCGTCCTACTTTTCACTCTGGTCTATGCCTACGGCGCGCTGGTCGCCTGGCGACGACGCGGGCCGATCAATCGGCGTAGATGCTTCACGTAGGCCCGGGAGCGAGCCTGCCGCGCCCATTGTCGGACGTGGACACGCCCATACAGCCGCAGCACCGGCACCACCAGCATGTCGTGCAGCCGTTTCCACGACTCGCGCGACAGCGCCCCCTGTAGAACATCCAACACGTCCGAGCGCCGGCTGGGAAGCAGCGAGAGCAACGCCACGCGCGGCAGTTGCAGCCGCAGCCTCCGCTCGCGCCACAGCAGTCCCAGCAGAAAGGGTAGATTGCGGGTCACGTTGGAGACGATCAGGCGCAGCGCGTGGCGGGCGGAGTAGAAGCGCGCCATCGCCCGGTAGACGCCCATCTGCAGCTCATACGGGCTCATCAGCGCCGGCTGAATGACACAGTGATGCCCGTCGTAGAGGCTCAAATCGTCCGTCAGCAACCGGCCCTGCGCGACCATACGGTCGTAGAACGGTGTGCCGGGGCAGGGAGTGAGCATCAAGAACTGCACAGTGTCAATCCCGTTCTGGAGCGCAAAGTCCGCCGTGCGCCGGCAGGTCTGCACGTCGTCGGTATCCGCGCCCAGCACGAACATGCCGTGCACGTGGATGCCATAGTCGTGGAAGGCGCGGATGCTATCGCGAATGTCACGCACGTCCTGGCGCTTGTTGTAGGCGGCCAGCGTGGCCGGGTTGACCGACTCGAAGCCGCAGTAGACCATCGTGCAGCCGGCGTCGCGCATCAGGCCGAGCAACTCGTGGTCCAGTTCTCTGCTCCGCTTGTCCTCGTAGACCACATCGGCGCGCACCTGCACCGACCACGGGGGCGTCAGGCCGCGCTCGATCATCCCCCGCAGCAGCGCCCGGGTGCGGGCCTTGTTCACGACAAAGTTGTCGTCGTAGAAAAAGACTGGCCCCCGATCGCGGTAGGTCTCCAGCTCGGCCAGTACGTCCTCGACGGAGCGGGCACGCACTCGCCGGCCAAACATGTGGATGACGGAGCAAAAGTCGCAGGCGTAGGGGCATCCCCACTGGGTCATAATCGGCACGTTGGTTAACGCATCGTGCCCGACGATCAGGTGCAGGGCGGGGGCGGGCAGCGCCGCGAACTCTTCCTGCGTGCAGGG
>CAZMOT010000201.1:0-3905 GCA_964568065.1 uncultured Anaerolineales bacterium | reverse complement strand
TGCACAACCCCCTCAACGTCGCTCGCACCGATGAGCTGGTCACCGCCATCGTTCCCCTACGCCCACGCCTGGTCATCACCCGCACCACCGGCTCCGTGTCCAGTCCATCGCTGACTCTCACTGTCCCCAACAGCAGCACAAGCTGGCCGATCAGCAGCACACGGCAGATTCAATGGACCACCAGCGGCAGCGTGGTCCAGGTCAACCTGGCTCACGCCATCGGCGGCGTCACCACGACCATCGAATCGAACGTCACCAACACCGGTGTCTACACCTGGACGACGCCTCCCACGCCCACCACCTCGGCGCGGGTGCGGGTGGAGAGCGCGGTCAGCCCCACCGTCGTCTACGACGTCAGCGACGCTTTCACCCTCTACGACCCCGCCACGCTCACCAACACCGTCCACCTGCCTCTTGTCTTGAGGAACTATACGTCGTCCACGCCAACAGACGGAGAGCTTGTCCAGCCGTCTGACCTGGTCTACCAAGGAGCCTTTGCATACCCATCTGGTGATGAGTGGACCTACAGCGCTCGCGCGTTGGCCTATTACCCTGGTGGCGACCCCGGATCGACCGATAGCTACCCTGGCTCACTCTATGCAGCGGGTCATGACCAGGACGATCTGGTGGGAGAGATTACCATTCCCGAACCGGTGATATCTGATAATTTCGACGACTTGCCCAAAGCCTCCATACTTTGGTCCCTGGCGGATATCACTGAAGGCTGGATAGACAACTGCACGTACAATGACGATTGTATCTATCGAGAGGTAGACGGTTTGGCATATCTACCCAATACCAACAAGATCGCCTGGAACCTGAGAGATTGGTACAATGTCACCGGCTATGATCAGGATTCCTTAGGATGGAGCGACCTTGACATGACCGGCGCTCAAGGCGTGTGGCACATCGGAGACCGTCCGTCAGACAACGATGAATTCCATAATGCAAAAACCTGCAACTACCTCTTCAAAGCCCCCGAGAACTTTGCCAATCAATACTTGGATGGGAAATGGCTCATCGCCGGCAGCCATCGAGAGGCCGGAGCCCTCGGCGGCTCTCAGGGGCCGACGTTGTACGCCCTCGCCCCCTGGGAGGACGGCAACCCTCCGACGTCTGGGCAGAATCTGGATGCCTTGGCCTTGCTGTACTATCCCGAAATCTACGACTGTGTCTGGGAGAATCCGGTTGTTTGCCACTTTCCAGGCTATCGGGCCATGGATAACTGGGGAGGCGGGGCCTGGGTGCAAACAGCCACCGGAAGCGCCGTCCTGATATTCGGGCGCAAGGGGCTGGGGGACAACTGCTACGGAACGCAGGCAGTGTGCGCTGGAGATCCTTGTGTTCCGTCTAATGGTTACCACGCCTATCCATACCAACCGCAGATTTTGTTTTACGACCCAGAAGAATTGAAGGAGGTGCTCGCCGGAACCAAAGAGCCATGGGAAGTGCTGCCCTACGAGGTCTACAGCCCGACGGACAAAGTACTCGGTGGGGAGTGCGCCATCCTCCGCGCTGCAGCCTACGACCAGGAGAGGGGGCTTTTATACGTAGCCGAACGGGAGGCCGGGCCGTGGGGAGAGACCGTGGTACATGTGTGGAAAGTTCAGTGAGACATACTGCCTGGAGGTGTTACGATGAAACTCTCAAGAATCAATCGTCGCACAGCTTTGATTTTCGCCATCGGCCTGATTCTGCTGAGCGTCTTGAGCTGCAATCTACCCGGCGCACCGGAGCCGGCGGGAGAATCCACTCCAACACCTGCGTCTCGGCCGGGCGATACCCCCGCCACATCCCCGGAACCGGAGCTGATGCCCACGCACGTGCCAACGTCGGCCGCGCCGACGAGCGGCCCGCTCATCCAGCCGTCCGACCTGGTCTACCTGGGCGCGTTCAGGCTACCGGACTGGCCGGACGCGGAAATAGGTTGGGGGTGGAGCGGCGCTGCCCTGGCCTACTACCCCGACGGCGACCTCGACGGCCCGGACGATGGATTCCCCGGTTCCCTCTTTGGCACCGGCCACGACTGGAACCAATACATCTCAGAAATCAGTATCCCCGTTCCCATCGTCTCTCCCGGCAAGAACGTGGACGAGCTGAACACCGCCACCACCTTGCAGGGGTTCCAGAATATCCGGGGCGATCTGTTCGAGGGCGCCTACATGGAAATCCCACGGGTCGGGTTGGAGTACCTGCCGCCCCAGGGCGAGCAAACCACGGGCAAGCTGTACTTTTGTTGGGCGCCGCACCTGGATGAGGGGGCAACCAACCCCTCGCACGGCTGGTGCGAATTGGACCTATCCAACCCACAGCCGGCCGGCGCGTGGCGCATCGGCGACTACTGGAACTATGCCACCACCGACTACATCTTTGCCATTCCACACACCTGGGCCGATGCCTACACGCCCGGGATGTATCTCGCCACCGGCCGGTACCGGGACGGCGGGCAGGGTGGGAAAGGCCCCGCCCTGTTCGTCTACGGCCCGTGGAACGAAGGCAACCCGCCGGCGCCGGGTACCACCCTCCCGGCCGTCCCCCTGCTCCTGTACGGCAACGCTTACGAGGAGGACGCATCCGCGATGAACGACTATCACGACTCCGACGAATGGGCCGGCGGGGCCTGGCTCACCGCCGGGGACAAGTCCGCCGTCATCTTTGCTGGCACCAAAGGACAGGGAGAGTGCTGGTACGGCTGCGCCGACGGAACCGACGAGGCCCCCTGGCCTGACGACTGCGATAGAGGCTGGTGGTCCACCAGCTTTGTAGGGCAGATCATTTTTTACGACCCTGCCGACCTGGCCGCCGTAGCCAGAGGAGAGATGGAGACCTACGAGCCGCAGCCCTACGCCACGCTGGAGATTGACGCATACCTGTACCACGTCGAATCCAGCCAGCAATGGCATCACGTCGGCGCGGCCAGCTTTGACCGCGAGCGGGGGCTGTTGTACGTGTTCGAGCCGCTGGCCGATGAAGACAAGTCGCTGGTGCACGTCTGGAGAGTGGAGTGATAGCCACTTTCGGCCACCTCTTCCTGCACGAGTGAGCAGAGGGGCGATGACTTGACCATTAGGCTATCTGATCTTGTGAAACAAACTATACATACGAGGAGGTATAACATTGCAACACTCAACTTATCCGCATCGCAGTTTGAGCAGACTCTTCACCCTTTGCATCCTGCTTGCTCTTCTCCTGGCAGCAGGCCGCCCGGCCCTGGCCCAGCCCATCCGCATCATGTTCCTGCATCACTCCTGCGGCCAGAACCTCATCGAGCAGGGCGGCGTGCGGGAGGCGCTCACCGCGCTGGGCTACGAGTTCTACGACCACGGCTACAACGAGGAAGGTCTGCGCCTGGCCGACGGCTCGTACACCGGCACCCACTTTGACGTGCCGGGCGACAACACCGACCCCGACGGCTTCGCCGCCATCTTTGCCCAACCGCTCCACGACCCGCCCGATAACACCTTCAGTCACCTCATGCAGTACGACGTCATCGCCTTCAAGTCCTGCTTCCCGACCAGCAACATCTGGGACGACTACCAGTTGAACGAGTACAAGGCCTACTACCTCGCCATCCGCGATCGCATGGACCAGTACCCGGACAAGATATTCATCCCCGTCACCATGCCGCCCGAGCTTCCCAACGATAGCGACCTCGAGGCGGCGGCGCGGGCACGCACTTTTACTGTCTGGCTGCAGTCGGACGAGTATCTGGCCGGCCATCCCAACGTCTTCGTCTTCGACTTCTTCGGCCTGCTGGCAGGCAGTGACAACTTCCTGCGACCCGAGTACCGCGTGGACGAGTACGACGCTCACCCCAACGAACTGGCCAACCGCACCATCGGCCCGCTCTTCGTGGCCTTCATTGACCAGGCCGTCCGCAGTTACGATACCGGAGAACCGCGCCC
>CAZMOT010000200.1:0-3954 GCA_964568065.1 uncultured Anaerolineales bacterium | reverse complement strand
CCGCAGCCCGACAGCTTTGGCGTCAGCATCAACGACGGGGTGCTGTACACCAACGATCCGGTCGTGATGGTGCGCACCTGGGCGCCCAACGTCACTCACCTGCGGATCAGCAACGACGGCGGTTTTGCCGCTGCCTACTGGCAGACCTACCAGGTCACCACCACGTGGGTGATCTCGACCTACGGGAGCTACGTGATGCCCCGTGTTGTGTACGCCCAGTTCAAAGATGCCTACAGCACGATCTACGGCACGTATATGGACGATATCATCTACGACCCGGTAGCACCGGAGGGACAGGTGAGTATCCTGGGCAGCGAGACAGCCACGGTCACCCTCTGGCTGGAGGCCTGGGACGATAACAGCGGGGTGGATCAAATGCGGGTTGCCGACAGCCTGGAAGAGATCAACGCTGCCTCGTGGCAGCCGTACACCAACACGCTCGACTGGGTCCCGCAAGGTGACGCGGTCTACGCCCAGTTCCAGGACCGGGCGGGGAACCTCTCGCCGACTTATGGCAGCGATGGTAGCGTGTATGATCCTGACGCGGAGCACATCTATCTGCCACTAATACTGCGCAACAACTAAACACACACGCCGGGCACGCGGCGCGGGGTTAGATTGAAACAATCGGCGCTCACTTGCCTGGAGCACTAGATTCACTCGATTCAAGTGCGCTCAGTATACCCCCTGCCTATTCCACGTCACCCAATGTCACCTGTTCCTCTCCAGCCTCGCGTTCCCCCATACCCCCACGTTCCCGTCACAGCCACGTACCCCTGCTGGTATTAGTGAAATCAGCGAGACTGGGGCCGGTTGTCCCTTACGCTCCTTTCCTGCTTGACCAATGCGGGAAGTTATATTTTTACGGATCCTTAGGGTTGAAACGGGAACGGACGGCTACCTGGAAATGGTTACAGCCCCCGACCCCTGATCCAGAAGGAGAACGATGGTCTGCCCCGCCGTGTCAAAGTTCTCCGTCTCCCATACACTGTCGCGGTCGCGCCTTCCCTCCACCAGCCGGAATCGCTCGTCGGGGCGGAAGGCGCCGCTGCCCGAATCGAGCTCCACGCGCACGCCCACACCTTCGGGCAAGGTGATGGCGATGCGCCCGGAGCTGCCGTCAATGCGAGCCTCGAAAGTGCCGGACGGTAGGGCCAGGTCAATGGCGCCGGAGCCGCCGTCGAGAAAGAGGTCGCTGATCTGCAGGCCGGTCAGGTCAAAATCGCAGCGCCCAGAGCCAGCGTCGAGGTTGAGAGCGAGAGACACGTTGGGGCTGAGCTTCACGTCCCAGCGCTCTTGTGCCCGATCACCGAAGCCAATTGGCCCGAACCAGATACCGGAGAAGTGGCTATCCAGTTCCACGTCGGCCTGGCTGCCGCGCACGTCCACGTCAAAGGTTAAATCCCCGCGATAGGCAATGTCTCCCTCGATGAGATTGGCTGAGTCACGTAGCGTGCTCAGGTAGCCGGGCGCGCTGGTCCAGTCAATGTAGACCGAGGCACGCTCTACGTCTGCCAGTGGATATTCGATGTGCTCGATCTGGAATTCAACTGGCTGGGTCAGCACGACCAATGCCGGAATGTTCTGTGCAAAGAGGACGAGGGCCACTGCGCCGCCAATCAGCAGCAGTATCAGCACCCCACTGACAATGGCCCCAAACATTGAGCGCCGGCCGATCAACACGTCAATGCCGAGCGCGACCAGCAGCAGCGGCCAGAGTCGCCAGAGGACGTTCCACGACTGCCAGGGCAGGTAGCCCAGGTTCGAAAGCAACAGCATAACACCACCGCCAATGAGCACCAGCGGCCAGAAGAAAGAGGGCGGGCGTCGCCGTGGCCTGTGGACATCCTCAATCTGTTCTTGTTCAGCCGGTTCTTGAACGTCTGACATAACACACCTCCCAGTTATTGAGATTCATCGGGCGCGATCATCAAGCGCCCACACATTGTATACGCGAACAGTTGGGCAAGGTTGCAACCCTGCTTGTCCTTAGCAAGTCAATGTGGTAGACTGTGGCCGACAGTTCTACTCACTTCAGTCCAGGAGATCAGACCAATGACTAGCAATGACCCTCAGGCAGTGGCCGGGATGCTCAATGCCCTTTTGCAGCCCTGGCACGATGCCGTAGACAATCCAGTGAAGGCCCAAGAGGAGGTGTTGCGCCGCCTCCTGAAAGGCTACGCTCAGACGGACTACGGCGCACAGCACGGCGCAGCCCAGATTGAGACCATCGAGGACTATCGTCGCGCCTTCCCGGTTGGCACCTACGACGAGCGCTACAAGCCGCTCATTGAGCGAGTGATGGCCGGAGAGGTGAGCCTGCTGCTCAGCGAAGAGCCGGTGGGCTGGGCCATCACCCGGGGCACGACGAAGGGCGAGTCCAAGTTCATCCCGCTGACGCCTAGCGACCTGATGATGCGCATCAGCGCCGGGCGGGCGATGATGAACTATGTAGTCAACGGTGGCCGGTACGATCTGTTTGAGGGCGTCAATCTGAACCTGAATTTCCCCTCGGTGGTGGGGACGGTGCAGGTGGGCGAGCGGGAGGTGGAATACGGCTACAGTTCCGGCATCTACGTGAAGCACGTATCCGCCTTCACGCCCATCCGCTCGGTGCCGGCGCAAGAGGAAATTGACGCGCTGGGCGGGGGCAAGACCATCCGCGATTGGGAGGCACGCTTTGAGCTGGCCTACGAGAAGTGCAGGCACGAGAACGTCACGTTGGTGGGCGGCGTCGCTCCGACCGCCCTCCGCTTTGCCCGCTACTTGCGCCGGGCGCACCACGTCTACCCCAAGGACCTGTGGCAAACGCAGATCGTGACGCTGGGCAGCGTGCCGGGCATCAACACGCGCTACCAACCGGCACTCACCGCTCTCTACGGGCCCGTCGTCATCCGCGAAATCTACGGTGCCACCGAGGGCATGTTCGGCCAGCAACGGGACGAGCGCCGAGCGTGGGTGCCCAACTATGACCTGTTCTTCTTCGAGGTGCAGACCCGCCCTTCGGCTACGCTCAGGGCAGGCTCGGGCATCAAAATGCTGCACGAGATGCGGGCCGGCGAGATGGGCAGCCTGATCGTCTCGACGCCCATCCTGCCACGCTACAAGATCGGCGATCTGCTCCTGGCCTTCCGGCCACCCTACTTCCGTTGCATCGGCCGCGACCAGTGGTGGACGCCTCTACGCTACGCCTGGGACGAGTTTATGACGTTGAACCTGGGCCGGCTGTAGGTAGACCTCGGAGGTCTGAGACCGGTCAGCGGCCCCGCGTAAAGCTGCGCAGCAACACGGACAGGCCAAAAGCGATCAGGATCAGTGGCCAGACCAGATCTGTGTTCAGTAGGTTCCCCAGCCCGATGCCCAGCAGAATGAAGCCAAATAGCAGGGTGCCTCCCACCGGCCGCCGGTAGGACGGCACGAGCACGCGAATGACCACCTCCAGGAGCACGATCAGCCCGGCCCCGGCGAAGACCAGCCCCCAGGCATCCACCCACTCAAAGCTGGCCAGAAGGTCCAGGTTGACCGCGAGCAGCGCCACCCCGGCCCAAATGAGGATCGCGGCCCACACGACGGCGCTGAGTGGGTCACGGCGCCACTTTTCCTCCCAGGTCTTTTCTTCTTTCTCGTGTTCTTTCTCGTCTTCTTTCTCCGCTTTCTCTTCTTCCTTTTCGTATTTCTCGCCGTACTGCCGCTCAGATTCAGACATGGTTTCCTCCCTTCATCAAAGGTGTAGCGGTAGCTCTCAGTATTATATCACACATTTCGGAAATCAGGGTGCGACGCACCTCTAGCCGGCGGAAATCTCAGACCCGCTCCGAATGCCTTCCAAGTGGTCTGGGTGTCAACACTGCAGATGCGTCGCACGTCGGCAAAATGGTGGCCAGCTACTTCTCCTCCAGCCGGCTGACCATCTTCTGCAGCTCGGCATTGACCTGGCGCAGAGCGGAGAGCAGG
>CAZMOT010000199.1:0-4015 GCA_964568065.1 uncultured Anaerolineales bacterium | reverse complement strand
GGCGGGATGGGTAGACGGGCCATCGCCTTGTTCCAGCAGTACGGCATCCAGGCGGTAACCGGGGCCGCAGGCTCCGTGCGCCACGCGCTGGAGCAGTATCTGGGCGGGGAGCGGCAGGGGGCCGAACCGTGCAGCACGAGCCTTGGACATGACCACGAGGAATCCTCAGTCGAAGCGGATAGACGACATCCGGGCGAGTACGAGCAGGGCGCGGTGGGCCGGCTGCGGGAAGAGGCCGAGATGCTGCAGCAGCAGTTGACCGAGGTGGTGGAGCGGTTGGACAGGTTGACTGCCAGTTGAAGTGGCAGAGCTAGAGATCGTCACGTACCCCGATCCCATCCTGTTGAGCGAAGCCTGGCCAGTCCCCAGGATCACCCGGGCTGGAGACGATGTACGCCGCCTCTGGCGTGGGGCTGGCGGCGCCGCAGGTGGGCGTCCCCAAAAGGGTGATCGTCGTGGATGTGGGCGAGAACCCCATCACGCTGGTGAATCCTGAGATCACCACTGCTGCAGGGGAACAGGTGGGACTGGAGGACTGTTTGAGCCTGCCCAATCTGGTGGGCGAGGTGCGCCGGGCCGAGTGGGTGGTAGTGAACGGTCTCAATCGCCGTGGGAAGCCGGTCACCGTGGAGGGCGAGGGCCTGCTGGCCCGTGCGCTACAGCACGAGGTGGATCACCTGGATGGCATCCTGTTCATCGCGCGCATTGAGGATCCCACGCGCCTCTGGAGAGTGAGTGAACTGAGCGCGGCGGCTGAGAAAGAGGTCGTCCACATCTGAGGAGGGAACGAATGCTCAAAGTCGTGGGCATCATCGGGTACAAGAACAGCGGCAAAACCACGCTGGCTCACGCCTTGGCCCACGAGTTGACTGGTAGGGGCCACGAGGTAGCCGTGATCAAGCATCTGCCCCACCACCTGGACCTCCCAGGGAAGGATACCACCATACTGGGAGAAGCGGTCGGTCAGGTGGGGTTTATCTCGCCACAGGAGTCGGGGGTCTTCTGGAAGAAGCCGCTGAGTCTGGAGAATATCATCCCTTATCTGGAGGCGGAGTTCATCCTCATCGAGGGCTTCAAGGCGGAGAAAACTTTCCCCAAGATTGTATGCCTGCGGGGAGAGCCGGACGATGCCGACCGTGACCGGTCGGAGGACCTATTCGACGGCCTGGCTATCTGTGCCGTCGGGCCGGCCGACCAGGTGGAGGGGGTAGGCGTTCCTTCCTTCGACAGGCTCACCGCCACGCCTGCCACGAGTACTCGCAGTGGAAGTACTCGCGGTGGCAGGACACCGCTCCTGGGTCGGGACGAGGTGGGCAAGATCGCCGACCTGGTGGAGGAGAAAGCCTTCAAGTTGCCCAACCTCGACTGTGGCGGCTGTGGACATGAGCGGTGCTACGACATGGCCCGCGAGATCGTCGCCGGAAGCGGCAGCGTGGAGGATTGCGTCTCCTTGCAGCCGGCCACGGAGGTCAAGATAGACGGGGAGCCGATGCCCATGAATCCCTTTATCTCCGGTATCGTGAGGAGCACGATCCTGGGGATGCTGTCGCCGCTCAAAGGTTTCAAGAAGGGAAAGGTCGAGATTAGTATCTGAGAGGTGGTAACAGTGATCTATGTTGACGAGGAACAGTGCACAGGCTGCGGCCTGTGCGTGGAACCCTGTCCGACCGGGGCCATCAACCTGGTGGATGGCGTGGCCCAGGTCGAGCAGAGCCTATGCCGGGAGTGCGAAGTTTGTCTTTCGACCTGCCCGAACGGAGCCATTCTGGCGATGCGGGAACCGAGCGGAGCTGAGAAGCCGACGCCGGTACGCGTGCCCGCGTCGACACTGGCCCCGGCCCGGCCGGTCGGGCCAGCCCCTCAACCCGGCGGTGCGCGGCCCTGGTTGGGCGCGGTATTGGCTTTCGTCGGGCGGGAGGCGGTACCCCGGGTGGCGGTATTTTTGAGGAACCGAGGATGGCAATCTCGTCCGTTGGCTGTCCCATACCGCGCAAGTACTCCCAGCCGCAGAAACTATGGCCGGTGGGGCTGCGGTCGACGCGCACGCCATCGCCGACGGCGGGGGCGCTGGTAACCGGAGGTCACGTGAAGCATGGCAACTGATTTCGACCGCTTTGTCGAGGAACTTCAGCAGCGGGTCCTCGAAGACGCACGGGCGCTCTATTCGGACAAGGTCATTGAGGAGTTCTACAATCCCAGGAACCTGGGCCGCATGTCTGAACCGGATGCACGCGGGATCGTGCAAGGTTGGTGTGGCGATACGATGGAGATCTACTTGCGGCTGAATGGCGAAAAGATCAAAGAGGCCACTTTCATGACCAATGGCTGCGGGCCGACGGTGGCCTGCGGGAGTATGCTCACCAAGATGGTGACGGGGATGCCGTTGGAGAAAGCGGGCCAGATCGCACCAAAGAGTCTGATCGCTGCCCTGGACGGCCTGCCCGAGGAGAGCGTCCACTGCGCTGAACTGGCGGTGAGCACGTTGCGAGAGGCCATCGTAAACCGGCTTTGAATGGTAGCGGGAATGTCGCTGGGAAGTGCGTCGGTCTTGCGTTGGAAGGAGCCTGCCTGTTCGCATATGGACAGAGTCTTGTCGATGCTGATGCTAATGCGTTAAATCGCCTGCGTGGGCGGTTCGGTTGCGTATGATGCGTGCTGACACAATCCGTTGAGAGGTCGGTTAGGTATGCCACTGTATGAGTATGAGTGTAAAACCTGCGGCGTGCGATTCGAACGTCGACAGCCTATTACAGACGATCCGGTGAAGACCTGCCCGGAGTGTGGGGGCGAGGTGTGTCGCCTGGTCCACCCTGTGGGGATCATTTTCAAAGGCAGCGGGTTCTACGTTACTGACAATCCAAAGGCCAGGTCATCCACCGCGGTGCCAAAGGTTTAAGGAGGAACCGAAGGCATCTAAGACGAGTGAGGCAACTAGCGAAGACTAGAACCGACACAAACATATTGTCCGTCTAATCAATCAGGAACATATCGGAGCGTTTATCGAAGGGGGTCACATGAGCGATCACGCAGAGACGGTCGAACAGAGACAGACACTCTATTCGGCCAAGGTCATTGAAGAGTCATCCAATCCCAGCAATGTGGGCTTGATGTCTGAGCCAGATGCGCATGGGATCATCCACGGCTGTTGCGGCGACACAATGGAAATCTATCTGCGGCTGGACGAGGATAGGATCGAAGAGGCCACTTTCACGACCGACGGCCGCAAGTCGGCGATAGCCTGTGCAAGTGTGCTAACCAAAGCAGTGCGAGGGCTATCGCTGGGAGAGGCCGGCAAGATCAGGCCGGAAGATGTGATCTCTGCCCTGGGCGGCCTGCCCGAGGCCAAGATTCACTGTGCCCATCTGACGGTGAACACGCTGCGGCAGGCCATTGACAACTTGCACGCCGGTGGAAGCAAGGAACCCGGTGGTTAGCGACGTATCTGCGTGGGACGATGTAGCTGCGTGGGCCGGTGGTCTGGTCGGGCGGGGCTACCACTGAGCGGAGGCGATGTTGCTCACCGTGGGCGAGCACGTGCTGGACGATCTGGAGCCGCGGTGCATGCGGATGGCAACTAGCTTCGCAGAAGGTGTGGACGTTTTTTCAAGCATGTCTTAAGGAGTGAGATGGAAACGCCCCCATAGCCTCGACTGGAGAATTTGTATGGAGGGAGGTGAGACAAATGCCTATCTACGAATATCGGTGCCAGGAATGCGGGGAGAAGTTCGAGAAGCTTGTTCGCTCCATTAATAATCCCGAGCCCGAGATAAAATGCCCTAGATGCGACGGGCGGAAGGTCGAGAAGCTCCTTTCATCCTTTGGGCTTCGGATCTCTGGCTCCACCAGTGAGCCCGTCTGTCCTACCTGCACGCCGAGGCGTTAAGCGCCTTCTTTAGCCAAGTTCCCAGCCAGCGTCGGGTGATGATCGCAGGATAAGGGAGAAGTATTATGTCGCAGCGGAGCCACGTCGAGGTGGGAGGGTGGGAAGCACGTCACTACGACCTGATGATGGACC
>CAZMOT010000198.1:0-4026 GCA_964568065.1 uncultured Anaerolineales bacterium | reverse complement strand
CGGGGCTGGCGGTGATTACTCAACCGCGTTCGCTTGGTCAATGCACCTTTAGAAGTAGATACCTTATCCGGGCATCCGGCTTTCAGTATGTCCCAAAGGACGCCTGTCTAAAGCTCGACTTCTGCCGGCACCTTGACCTTCCCAGTCGCCCGGCCCACATCCTTCTGCTGAGAACGGAGCGGCACGACGATGTCCTGGGCGGCCAACGCCTGCAGGTCACGACTGATGGTGCGCAGGCCACAGTTGAAGATGCGAAAGGCCAAGGCCTCGGCGGTCAACAGCGTACCCTGGTCCAGTGCCTCGTGGGCCATGCGCTCAATCTGCCGCCGGCGTAAGGCGACTGTGCCTTTTGGCCCCTTCCGGGAGAGACGGTAGCGATGATCTTCCTCACCCGCGTAGAGGGTCAAGACCACCGGCACCATCTTGCACTTCGACAGAGGTTTGTGTCCCGGCTCGTCGGCCGAGACAGCGGTCATGGCCAACTGACCGGCCTGGATCGCTTCCGGCTGAGGGAGCCAGGGGAAGTAGACTTCCTTGACCAGGCCAGTGAGGGCCTCGGCTTCGAACTGGGAGCAGCCCAACCCTTCTTTGACTCGCATGATGAAGACCTGGTCGAGAGTCTTGACCTTCAAGCGATTCAGTTGTTCACGTTCCAGTTGTCGTTTCATCTGGCAGTCCTCCTGTTTGATCGTGGGGATTTCACCCCCTATATTCTACAGGTACCTGCCATATGGCACAACTATAGTTAGGCGGCACACGCAAACTGAAGCCCGTTTCTAAATCAAGTAGCTATGTTGAGGAGGATGCGATGAATCACAAGAAATTGTTACCGCAAATGATTAGGGTGCAGATGCTCTCAGTTACCAGTCCCCAAAAACGGGACAAAAAATATCCTTTGGGTCACGCAAACCCGAGTTTTGCCCTTGATTGAGGGCGTTTGATGGCCAAAACCGTGCAGATATGGAGGAAAATGTACACACATTGGCCAAAAATCTGGTGTAAGCAGGCCATTCCCCGATGGCGGTAACAGGGCGTTTGCACCCTTTTCAAATCCACCCTCCAGCAGTTGATGACCGGCCAAATTCGCCTGAGCGAGAACCACAAGTAACACAAAGACGCCAGAAATTCGGGTAGACTACAAGAGAGAAAGCACAGGAGGAGGCAAACTATGGCAAGCGTACGATTGGACATACCGGAAGCCCAGGTAGTAGCGTTGGTGCAGCAGCTTTCGCCGAGGGCCAAGCAGGCCGTGATGCAGATGCTCGTCCCAGAACTGGCCGAACTGGCTATGCTGGATGACCTGACCGACTTGGATGACCTCACGGATTACGACGAGGATTACGAATTCTGGGACGAGGAGGCCGGAATGACCCGTCAGCAACTCTTGGCCGCCGAGACCTTCCACTATAGCTACGCCAACTACCACAACCACCTGGGCATTGGCAACATCCGTTACGATCAGCTCATGCCGAACGACGTGGACACGCTGGAACAGGCCGAGCAGGAGGGCTGGGACGACGCCGAACTGGCCGAGGCCCTCGACCTTGAAGAGAAATACGTCCCGGACATGCGCCTTTCCTACCGGCGGGCCAAGGCCGTTGTGGACGCGCCCACTCCCGCCGAGTCCTTCCGGCGTGGCGTGCGTTTCTCGGTTCAGGATGCCCTGGAAGAGAAAGAGAAGGGGAAACTGACGGGCGAGAAACTCGTCGAGCGTATCGTCGGCCAGATCTGCTACCGTGCCGCTGACCTGGCCTACGTCCTCAATATGCGGGATGAGCGGCTCTCCCAATACTCATCCGAACTTCGCGAGGAGTCGGGCGTGGACTGGGAGGACCTTGGCTTTGACCAGGCTGGGGAGTCTGAACAAGCCTGAGAAGAGACGATGACCCGCCTGAGCGAAAAACACGACGTCCAGGAAGCCCTCGTCACCTACCTCATCGGCAGCGGGTGGTCAAGAATGGTTACCATCGTGTCGTCAATGATCTCTAACGCAGAGACGCGGAGACACAGAGACCGCAGAGAAAGCAAGAAAGCTCTGCGTCTCTGCGGTATCTCCTCAAAAAGGTGGGGCGACCACCTGAATCCTGTTCGTAGTAGGCGCTTCAGCGTCCCAAAAGCGCACTGATGAATTTTGATTTATTAATCGGGTAATACACTCTGTTCGCCCAGGTCCGCCCGGCGTTGGAAAACGTCGGCCCAATTTAAGCGAAAGCCAGCTGCACCGGGCTCTGGAACCCGCTTCCAGCGGGTTTCCGGCACTAGCTGGGGGTTCTCCGAACCACCGGCGACTGCGCGGCAGCACGGCTTTATACCTGTTTAGTTCGTCAAAATTCACAAGTGCGCACTACGAACCCAAAAGTCCGCTGAGTCTGGCTTCCCCGAAATATCGAGGTGATACCCAGACGACGTCGTGGAGCGAGAGTTTCTCGTACTTTATGAACTCTGGCACGCAGTCGTTCGCTTTAGTGAAACCGGCTGCCTCCCTGAAGGCCCGTTCCACTCATGGCCAATCCATCGCGAAAAGAGGCCCCAACCCGATGGAGACATCCGGTTGGGGCCTCTAGGGTGCCTTCCGAACTCATCCCGTTCCCGCCCTTACTCCTATGCTGGCTTGGCCCAGGTCAGCCCGAGCTCCTCGAGCTTGGCGTCGGTTGGCACGCCCTCGCTGTCCCAGCCGCGCTTCTCGTAGTAGAGCGGGAGCATCTCTGGGATCGGGCAAGTGCTGCCGGCTGTGGGCTGCTTCTCTATCGTCCCGTGGGGCGGGACTTCCACCGGCGGCGTCAGGGCCGCTTTCACCTCCGCCGAGTAGACTTTGTTGGGCATCGGCTCTTCCTCCAGGCGAGGTGGCAGGCGGTCGTCGTCCTTGGTCAACCCCTCCCGGATGTTGAAGAGCCTCTCCAGGTTCCAGACCCTTTCCCCCACCTTCAGGACGTCTTCACCCGTGTAGTCAACGCCTGTCGCTGCGGATAGCGTTTTGGCGTAATCATCAGCCCAAAGAGCAAAGACGGTGAACAGACATTGGTCCAAACAGTCTATGGCGGTGGTGAGGTGCTGGAAGGTCAGCAGGAGGTCGGTCTTCTCGCCGTCCTTTGCCAGTCTGTACTCCACCGTGGCCTCGGGGATATCGGGCGGCAAGAACCCACAATAGTCGGCGAGCACCTCTGCGGCTATCAGGTAGGCGCGCACGTGGCATGCCCCCCTGTTTGAGGTGGCGTAAGCAAGCCCTTGCGCCAGGACACCACGGGGGTCATAGGCCGGGAACTCGAGGCTCTTCACAGACATCGAGAGTTCGGGGCGGCCATACTTATCCGCCAGCCTCTTCGAACCCTCGGCCAGCTCACCACCCATGCCTTCCCTGGAGGCGATCTTGCCGATGAGCCTGACCATGGCCTCCCCATCGCCGAAGGGGTTCTCACCCTTCTTATATCCAAGCTCGGACAGATCCAGTACCCCCTTCTCGCACAGCTCGAAGGCGCAGGCTATGGTGGCTCCGGCCGAGATGGTGTCGAGCCCAAGCTCGTTGCAGAGGTAGTTTGCCTCCATTGTGGCGAATAAGTCGTCCACTCCACACGTAGCCCCGAGCGCCCAGGTGGTTTCATACTCGGGCCCTTCACCCGCACCTATGGTCACGTATTCCGGGCGCAGTTCCTCCGGCATGCTCGTTACTCTACCACATCTTATGGAGCAGACACGGCAGCACCCCTCTGTCCTGGTGAGGGTCTTGGGCACCCCTGCCACCTCGCCTCTCAGCGCCTCTCCGCTCGCTTTGTTGGCCTCCTTAAGCATCCCCCACTGGAAGTTGCACGTCGGCAGGAGACCCACCCCGTTGATTACGTTGTACAGAACCTCGGTGCCGTAGGTCGGCACGGCCGTTCCAGTCACAGGGTCGGCATGGAGCTTGTCGTTTACCTCCCTGGCCGCGGCCAGCAGCCCTCCCGGCTTTGCCATTCTAACATCTAGCGTCCCGCTGACGGCGATGGCCTTGAGGTTCTTTGACCCCATGACTGCGCCCCCGCCATCCCTCCC
>CAZMOT010000197.1:0-4048 GCA_964568065.1 uncultured Anaerolineales bacterium | reverse complement strand
GGACCTCCACCGCCGCGACTTTACCATCAACACGCTCGCCATCCGCCTCGACCCGGATCACTGGGGGGAACTCTTGGATTTTTACGGCGGCGAGGCCGATCTCCAGAACGGCATCATCCGCGTGCTGCACAGCCTCAGTTTTGTGGACGACCCCACCCGCATGCTGCGGGCCGCACGGTTGGAGAGCCGGATGGGGTTTCACCTCGACCCCCGCACCCAGGAACTGGTTGCCGACGCCTTGCCGTTGCTAAAACGGGTCAGCGGCGACCGCATACGCCACGAACTGGAGCAGATCTTCAGCGAGGCCGAGCCAGAAAAGACGCTGTGTCGCCTGGACGAACTGAACGTACTGACCCACATCCATCCCGGCCTGCGCTGCGACAAGTGGCTGCAGGCCAGGTACAGCGCCATCCGCAAAGACCTGAAACTGAAAGCCTGGAACTTGAAAAACGAGGAACTCTATTTCCTTTGCCTGGCTCTTTTGGCATACCGGCTCGACGACGAACAGTTGGAGAGATTGATCACTCGTCTCAGAGTGAAGCGCAGCGACGCGGAGGACCTGCGTCTGCTGCCCAGCCTGAAAGACACACTGCCCCAACTGGGGAGAGCCCGCTGGGCCAGCGCCGTCTACCGGTTGCTGCTGCCGTACCCTACCCGCGTCCTGGCCGTGGGCTGGGTTGTCACCAGCAAACGGCGGCAGGAGCGCCTGCTGCGCTACCAGACGGAGTACCGTTTGGTGGAGACGCACCTCACCGGCGACGATCTGAAAGCGATGGGACTGAAACCCGGCCCGCTCTTCGGGCAGTTGCTGGAGGCGCTGCGCGACGCCCGGCTGGATGGGAAGGTGAGCAAGTGGGAGGAGGAGGAAGCGCTGTTGCAAAAGCTGCTGTCCAGATTGGGCCCAGATTAGCGCCGCACCAGCCTGAAGAGCTGGTGCTAGATAGACATCCAGCGCCGCCTGGCTTCGATCCCTCGGCAAGCTCGGGACAGTGCGGGCTCAGCCTGAAGTTCACGGCGGTGCGGCTGAGGAGAATCGCACCATTTCATTCGCGTGGGCGGGCTAGGAATCCAAGAGAAAGGAGACCGGCTATGACAATAGTAATCGGATTGGCACTCGTCGTCCTGGGGTTGGTCAGCGGATTAATCGTTGCCTGGATCGCCTGGGCCTGCGGCGTGAGCGATTCCGCTCCGATGAGCCTGTTCATCGGCTTGCTGCTGGTGGTCGCCGGCGGCATCGTCGGCTTCGTCACCGAATGGCTCGTTGACGAGGCGTATCGCAAGAACCGAGAGCTGTGGCGGCAGTTGCGCCAGGGTGTGGGCACAGCACAAGCCCTGGAAGCTGGCGTGGGCGTGCAGAGTTCTGATTCAGCCTCGGAGACCCTGGCCAACTTCCTGCACCGTCGTGACGAGGAACTGCGCGAGGTCCGCGAACAACTCTCGGCGATGGACGCTCAGTCGGATCGCCTGCGTGACGAGTTCGAGACCTACCAGCGAACACACCCGGATGACCTGACGGTCATCAAGGGTATCGGGCCAGTCTACCAGTGGAAGCTGCGGGATGCCGGAGTCAACAGATACAAACAACTGGCTGCATCCGACCCTGCCCAGCTCCAGCGTATGCTCGACGTCAAAGAGTGGCAACGGGCCAACGTCGAGTCCTGGATCGAACAGGCTCGCGACTGGGCACAGAGAGAGCCGTGATGTTCGAAGAGGATCTGCTGGACGAGGAGATCAAGAAGAAAAAGCGGCGTGTCCTCGTCGGGTTGTTTTTCCTTCTCTTAGGGGTGGCGCTGGTGGCGTTTCCACTGGCTGAGCTGTCCTCTCTCTCTGCGACACCCGTCTCCGAAGCAGTGGTGGATACACCTACCCACACGGCCACCAGCGCGCCCACGCCCGAAGCCACAGCCACTAGCCCTCCAGAAGCCACGCCTCCGCCTCAACCGGCGGCAACTGCCACACTGGTCCCTACGACGGAGGAGACGCCTGGCGGGGTGGGCGGTGGGACGCCGATGACGCCGACAGCCTCCCCTACAGCGACCAGCACGCCCACCGAAACATCCCCACCGCCGGCGACACCCACCCCGCTGGAGCCCGGCGAATTGCCCGTCACCGGAGCTAGTGCCGGCTGGGGGATAGGCTGGCCGGCATTGGGGCTGGTGGCCATATCGCTGGGGACATATATGTTGAGGACAGGGCACGCGCTGCGCAATACCAGGCCCGGGCAGTAGCCGCGATTCGAGAGCGAACCCTCCCGCAGGTTCTGATAACGCAGTAACCCATACAGAGTGCTTGACAGGCCAGAAGGGTATAGGAAACGCCGCTGGGAACCTGCGGGAGGATCAACTTACCCCAGGACTGAAATGCTCGTTGTGATGCTTTGACCATAGGCCTGGCCTGTGGTATACTTTACCCTCGAGATGTGGGAGAAAGCGGCCTGGTACTGTACCTGTCCCGGGTGCGGGTGCCGTTTTCTCTCGTTTCACGTTGATGGGGTGATTTAAGAACTCGGAATAGGACACGGATTTTCACGGATGCACACAGATTTTTCCAGTTCTTGGTCAAATCCGTGAAAATCTGTGTGCATCCGTGTCCCAATTCCTTGCCCGTGCCAGAAAAACGCGAGTTCTTAAACTATCCCGTTGATGCAACAAGAGATTGATGCAGGAAGCAGCAAACGACGAATGGAGAATGTCTGTGTACCAGATTCCTTACAGCAAGACCACCCTGGAGTTCAACCTGCCAGCAGGCATGCGCGGCACCGTGGTGGTGTCTCGGCCGGCAGAGCCGCTGGCCGACGTCGAAAGGGCCAGCGCCGAATCGCTGGCCCTTCCCATCGTCTCGCCACCCCTGCGGGAACTGACACGGTCGGGCGACCGGGTCTGCATCGTCTTCACCGACGTTACCCGCGCCAGCCCCGACCATCTGCTGGTACCGGCGCTCTTGCGGGAATTGGAAGCGGCCGGTGTCTGCGACGAGGACATCACCCTCCTGTGCGGTATCGGCATGCACCGGCCTTCGACGCTCGAAGAGAAAGTCGCCAAGCTGGGCCAGGCGGTAGTGAACCGCTACCGCGTGATTGACAACGAACCGCAGAACCCCGCCGCGCTGGTGGACTTGGGCGTCACCCCCGGCGGGGTGCCGGTCTCGGTCCACCGGGCGGCGGTGGAGGCAGACCTGCTGATCGCCACCGGGATCGTAGAGCCCCACCAGTATGCGGGCTATTCCGGCGGGCGTAAGACGCTGGCGGTGGGCGCAGCAGGCGAAGCGCTCATCGCCCACACCCACGGCCCCGCCTTCGTAGATCACCCCGGCACCCGGCTGGGCCGCATTGAGGGCAACCCCTTCCACGAGGCCGTCACCGAGGCGGCCCGCCGCGCCGGCCTGCGCTTTATCCTCAACGTGGTGCTGGACGACGAAAAGCGGGTCGTCTGCGTGAAGGCGGGGGAGCCAGTGGAGACGTACCGGCAGTTGGTGGCATTCGCCCGCTCCATCTACGAGGTGGACATCCCCCACCAGTACGACGTCGCCATCGGCGGGGTGGGCTTTCCCAAGGACGCCAACCTCTACCAGGCCAGCCGCGCCGCGTCGTATCTGTTCTTCGCACCGACGCCGGTCGTCAAGCCGGGCGGATTTCTCATCATCCCGGCTCGCTGCGAGGAGGGCGCGGGCGACGGCGTGGGCGAACAGCGATTCCTCGCCGCCATGCGAGATGCCCCCGACATTCACTCCATCCTGGATGATGCCCGCCGTCACGGCTACCCGCCGGGCCAGCAGCGGGCCTTCGTGATGGCCAAGGTGCTGGAGCAGGCACGGGTGGTCATCGTGGGTAGCGAGTGCCCGGACGTGGTGGCGGCCTGCAAGATGACCCCCGCCACGACGATGGAGGAGGCGCTGGCGCTGGCCGCCCGCGAGCTGGGGGGCGAGTTGGACGTGTTGATCGTACCCCACGCACTGTTGACGCTGCCGGTGGTGACGAACGGGTAAACTGGTATTGGTAGATTGGTGACAGGTTCCTGGGTTCCCAATCTCAGTGTTGCACAAGTACTTT
>CAZMOT010000196.1:0-4161 GCA_964568065.1 uncultured Anaerolineales bacterium | reverse complement strand
AGGCTGCTGCGCCTGACCAGGTGGCGGGGCTAGCTGAGTGGGCGGATGGGGCGGCTGCGCCGGCCCAGATGGTGGAGCTGGCTGGGTGGGGGGATGGGGCGGCTGCACCGGTCTGGGTGGAGGACCCGCTCCTGGCTGCGCAGGCAGTTGGCGCGTCGTGCCGCCCAGACGCTTGAATTGCAGCCGCGTCTGCCCTACTTCGATGATTGTATCTGGTTGGAGCAACATCCGTTGATGCGGCTGGATGGGCATGCCGTTGACCCGCGTGCCGTTGGTGCTGCCCTCGTCGGTGATGAAGAACTGGGTTTGCTCCATTTGGATGGAGAAATGCGGATTGGAAGCGAACTCGTCGTACAGCGCAAAGTCACTGAACTGCGGGTCGCGCCCCACCTTGACCACCTGAGCTGCGAGACGGAATTCGCGCCCCATGTTGGCACCATGAAGGACGACCAGCTTTCCTTGCGCACGCTGCGGCGTAGCACCCAGGCGTTTGGTGACCCCCTTGAGCACACCGGTGGTGTGCGTGACTACTTTGCGGGCCAGTTCACCCCGCGTCCGGATGAGCAGGATGAGTAATATCAATAATCCCATCGCCAGTGCGGCCAGGATGAGCAAGAGCCACCAGTAGGTAAAAAACCATGTCTGGCCTTCTTCTATGATAGTGCGCTCCATTGCTTCCCACGTCACACTAATGGTGACCGGCGCGCTCTCTATTCGCTCCAACAGGTAGACGTCCTCCGCCTCGGCCGTCAACGTGTAGTCCTGCTGTTGCGTTTCTTCGGTCGGCGTCACGACGGTGCTCACGTCCCACTCGAACTCGAAATCGGGCGATTGGGTACTCGTGCCGATGAGCACCCCATTGGCGAAATAGGAGACTTCCGATAGATCGCGGGGTATCCCGTCCAATGACGTGATCTCCACGCTGAGCGGGATCTCGACGGTCTTGAACCCTATCGTCTGGGAATAAGGCACTGTGAAGGTGTCTCCATCTTCCGGGGAGGTCAGCGTGATTTCGGGTAAACGCAGCCGTGAGGAAACGGTTGCCTCGTCCCAGCCGTCGCCGGGCGCGTCCAGAACCTGGATACGCACATCGTAATCACCCCGCGGCCTGTGCAGCGGAAACGCGACGCGATAGGACTGGCGCTGGGTGACGATGTTCTCGAACAGGCTCAGCACCTCGTCATGAGAGTCTGTATCGTAGGTAATGTAGAGACCGTTCGTCCGTTCGGCCATTATTTCCATGTTATATGGGTCTGTAGCGCCGCCGCCCATACGAACAGTGTAGAGCAAGATATCGTCTGCGCCGCATTTGTCGATTATGTCTATCCTGCGGGCTTCATCGCTAAAGTTCTTATCAATGCCATCGGAAAAGACGACGATGATCGGGCGACGATGCGTGAGTTTGTCCTGAATCTCGGAATCAGGGTTGTCGGCGATCCACTCGATGGCCCGATCTAGGCCATCGTACAGCGGAGTAGCCTCACTCACAGTCTCGGTACGCAGCGCGTTAAACTCGTTGCTCACGACGTTGGGGTCATAGTCTGTAAACGGCACGGTCGGCGTGATGCCACCATGATCCCTGCCTCGGATACCGATGAGACCCACCATGTCGGTGCTTGCAGTCCCATCCACGTTGAGCATGTCCAGAAGGCTTTCTGCCAGATCTACTGCCTGGCCGATACGTGGGTCGTAGCGTTGGGCGATCCCCCCACGGTCAATCACCATGATCAAAGCGATCCCGGTTGTGTACACTGACGTCTGGGCCACGACGTCCTCCCTGGATATCTGGACTTTGAAATTGTCGTCGCCCAACCCATCAATGATGCGTCCACTGGTGGGATCAACTACCGATACGTAGGCGTGGGCATCGGCCGAGTCAGTGCTGGATTCTGGCCTGCCCAGGATGTCCACGACCGGTCCCGATTCTTGAGCCTGGCTGATAGCTTGTCCCCCGACGAGAATCGCCAGGATACAAAGTGAAGCCAGCATAGGGTAAGAGCGTTTCATCTTTATGTCCCCTTATACTTTATCATTTTGCCACTTGCACGATCACGACCGTGATATTGTCCTCCCCACCGGCCTGGTTGGCTGCCTCAACCAACCGGTCGCAGGTCTCCTGAGGCGATGTGGAGGTGCGCCAGATATGCCAAATCTGCTCGTCGGGTACCATTCCACTCAAGCCGTCGGAGCAGAGGAACAGAGCCTCGCCGAGGGCCAGCCGCTGCTCGAACAGGTCGGCCTCCACACGCTGCTTATCGCCTATGACGCGATAAATGACGTTCTTCTGCGGGTGATTGGCCGCTTCCTCAGGCGTGATCTGGCCGGTGGCGACGAGACGCTGAACTAAAGAGTGATCGGTGGTGACTTGGACGATACCATCCTGTTTGAGTAGATAGGCACGACTATCTCCGACGTTGGCGATGGTCGCCGTGTCGCCGACGACGAGTGCCATCACCAGGGTGGTGCCCATGTCGGTGCCGATGGCTTTGCGCTGGTCGTAGACGGCCCGGTTGCCAGTCAGCGCCACGGCCGCGATCCACTGGCGGGCATCGGGCAGAGACTCACCAGCGGCAGCCGGGGATAACACCTCGCTAACCGCCTGCTGTGCGATGGCCTGAATCGTCACACGGCTGGCCACGTCGCCTGCCTCGTGTCCGCCCATGCCGTCGGCGACGACGAATAGACCCACGGGGAGGCTTATGGAGCGATACACCGGGGCGATATCGAGGGTCAGCAGGCTATCCTCATTCAGAGAGCGCTCCTGCCCCACGTCGGTGCGGCGACCGACGACGAGGGTGACGCTGGCCGGACGGCGTAGTTCCTGCAAGGCGGCTTCGAGTTCCGTGGCGAAGGTGGCTGCAGTGAGGCTGGTCGGTGTAGCGAGCGCCTGTGAGAAGATCATCGCTACCTGCTCCGGTAGTTGAACATTGGTGACCTGCTGCTGTCCGGTCGCCAGGTAGAAGAGTGCCGCTGCCAGCCCTCGTACGTCCTGGGCGAAATAACCAGCCGCTTTTGAACGGGTCTCAGGCGGGACAACGTAGGCCCCACTCAGGTGTGCCAAATGAGCCTGCTTCCCTGCTACAGCGATGTGGTTCAATCCGACTTCGTGCAGCGTGACCTGGTGGCGGTGTAGGTAATCCATCGCCTGCGCCAGGGATACACCCCACTTCAGGACCTGGTTGAGTTCCTGGGGCACAGAGAGGGAGGTCGCCAGCGGCAGTGAGAACTCTGGCTCCACCAGGTAATGGCGGGGAGGGCCGTAGGGAGACTCTACGAAGGCGTCGCGAGGCAGGAGCAAGCCAGGATGCTCCAGGCGCATTCCCAGTAACTGGGACTCCATTGCGAAGGTCTGCTCGTCGGCGCTTTCTCGCATCAGGTAACGAAGGTACAACGGCTCCACGCCGGATAAGTCGGCTCCACAGAAGGAGCAGAACTGCTCCTGGGGTGCAGGTGCCTCCGCCTGGCAGTTGAGGCACAGGCGTACTGGCGTGGTATCCTCCACCAGGTAGGCGTTCAACTGCGCGTCGGTGATGTGCACTTCCACGACCTCGTATCGCCCATCTTGGAGCAGCGCACCTTCTGGCAGAGGAGCAAAAGCGACGCTGGCCTTTGGCAGTGGGCGCGTGTCGGGCAGAGAGGCAGAAGACGTGGTCTGAGATGTAGGAGAACGGGTGAAAGGTCGGGTCGGCTGCTGGGATGCGTCCGGCGTAGCCGTATCTTGTGCTGACAATGCCGTGCCGCAGCGGTGGCAGAAATGAGCGCCGGCACGATTGTCATAGCCACACTTTGGGCATATCGTCTTCATCGTTGTGCCTCCCCTGTGCCGGCGCGGAAGATGAACTCCACTCCGCCGATACTAAGCCGCCAGCCATCGCGCAAGAGATTCTTACCGGTGCGTTTCTCGTTTACGTAAACGCCGTTCATCGAGTTAAGGTCCTCGACAATCCAGTGGCCGGCTTGCTCGTAGATGCGGGCGTGGTGGCGGGAGACGGACTCCCAGCCAGGAAAGTCCTGAGTGATGACCAGTTCGTTTTCCTGTGTCCGCCCGATGGTGGAGCCGTCCGGCTTCAAGTCGAAGCGACGCGAGCCGCCGGGAGTGCCGACGCTCTCCAGGTACGGGCCGGTTGGGACGGGTGGCGGAGGTGGGACCGGAGGTGGGGG
>CAZMOT010000195.1:0-4187 GCA_964568065.1 uncultured Anaerolineales bacterium | reverse complement strand
CGTGTCAAAGACGTGGACTTTGCTCAGCGACAGATCGTCGTGCGCGATGGCAAAGAGCCTGCCCTGAGCCTGCCGAAGGGGATGAAGGACCGCGTGACGATGCTGCCAGAGGGCGTCGTGCAGCCGCTGCAAGAACACCTGCGGTACGTCAAACGGCTGCACGAGGAAGACATCGAGAAGGGGTTTGGCTTCGTGTACCTGCCTGGCGCGCTGGAGCGCAAGTACCCCAACGCCAACCGCGAGTGGATTTGGCAATACGTCTTTCCCTCCAAGCGGCTCTCGGTCGATCCGCGCACGGGCAAGGTGCGCCGTCACCACCTGGATCCAAGAGGAGTGGAGAGGGTCGTTAAAGCAGTGGCTCGATCGGCAGGCATCCCCAAGCACGTCACGCCGCACGTCTTCCGCCATTCCTTCGCCACCCACTTGCTGGAGAATGGCTACGACATTCGCACCGTGCAAGAGCTCCTTGGACACAAGAGCGTGAGGACGACGATGATCTACACTCACGTCCTCAACCGGGGTGGCCTGGCCGTCCGCAGCCCGCTGGATGATCCTCGCTGAGCCCGCTTCAACACTCGCCGCACCCTAGTCCCCATACTGATTCTTTGGCCCCATCTGCGGAAACCTGCACAAGTCATTATTGCCCTTGGAGTGGATACACCCTCCCGCAGGTTTGAAAATCATCCAAACCAACGAGTCAAATCCCATATTGAAGTGCATTTCCACTCGAAATTGTCCTCGAACCTGCGGGAGGGTGAGCAATTGCCCCTTGGATTCGGAATAACATCCCGCTCGTTGAACCGCTTTTGTCATTTGTCATTTGTCATTGGAACGTACCTCCCTATGGCAGCACCTCCACCACGTCCGCCAGCGCGCCCGCGTCAGGGGCATACACGAACGTCACGTAGCGTGCCACGCGGGAGACACACACCGCTCCCGATCCAGTCTCCCACCACCGGCCCGGCAGACCCCTTGGCGCGTCCACAGGCCAGGCCGGCAGATAGCGCTGGGAGATCAGCGCGACCAGGGCGTGTTCGAATTCAGTCGCCTCGACGGTGCTTTCCCAGATAGTGCGCCAGACCAGCACCCGGCTCCCGTCCTCTTGCTCCCACGCCACGAAAGTGTCACCGTCCCAGCCGTCGGCCGCCTGCCAGGCCGTCTCCTCCGGCAGCAGCGCGTCGAGATACAGACCGGCGACGAACTCGCCCATTGTATCCTGTAGGAATAGCGTCCAGCCCTCGCCCAGGACACCACCGAGATCGGGCACGACGACGCGCATGGGGCTGTCTGGCTCCTCCAGGTAGCGCTCCGGGTGGAGCACCTGCTTGGTCGAGCGAGGCGGATTGGCATAGGCGCGATTGATTGCCTCCCACCCGCCGGCCTCAAAGACAGCATCCGCAAACCGGCGGCCCTCCTGGTACGGGAAGCGCTGCAGTCGTGCCCAGGCCTCGCAGCGATCCAATTCCTCCCCGTAGCTGGGCTGCTCCGCCTGCAGGATCAACTCTGCCACGTGCCCCCAGTCGGCTGCTGCCACGTCCTCGTAGCGATACAGGGCCGTCAAGAGCGCCGCGTCCCCCTCCACCAGGGCCTGAACGGCCAAGGCGGCGTCGGTGGTCGTGGCGCGAGCTTCCATCACTCCCAGGTCAAAGTGCTGATCCTGCAAGGCGTGCGCGTAAGCGTGTGCCAGTAGCGCCAGATCGTCAGCCCTGTTCTCCTGCCGGCCGGTGGCCACGTACAGTTGCCCTTGTTCCGGCACGTAGGCGCCCGCCACCTCATGGGGGCGGATCGAGATCGGCAGGTCGGGCAGCAGCCCCAGGACAATGTAGGGCAACAGTCGAGTCGCCGGGTCGCGTTCGGCGTACAGTTGGCGCAGCAGCGCCGCCATCTCGCGCTCGTCGAGGAAACTGAGCGGCACCTCGGCGCGTGGGGAGAGACCGCGCAGCGTCTCCACCTGGTGAGCGATCTGGTCGAAAAGACGGGCCGCCTGCACCTGAGACCAGATGCCCTCTTCAGGCACAGAGGAGGGGGTAAGCGAGGGGGTCAAGAGAGGCGTAGGAGGCAAAGATACGAAAGTCTCAGTCACCGCCGGCGGTGAGCTTTCCCAGACCTCGATAGAGGTGATGACAAAGCCGGCAAGCGTGGCAAAGACCGCGGTAACCGCTATCACCATCAGGAGGACCGTGAGGCGCTGTCGAGGCGTGAAATCAGAACTGCTCACACCAGCGCCTCGCGTTGCTGCTCGATCAGGCGGCCGATGCCCTGTGCCGCCAGATCCAGCATGCGATCGAGAGTCTCTCGCGAAAAGGGAGCGCCCTCGGCCGTGCCTTGCACCTCGATCAGGCGGCCGTCGTCCGTCATCACCACGTTGAGATCCACCTCGGCGTTGCGATCCTCGTCGTAGCACAGATCGAGCCGCACCTCGCCGCTCACCACGCCGACGCTGATCGCTGCCACCGGCGGCCTCAGTGCCTCTGGCTCCACCAGACCCCGTTCGGCCAGGCGGCGTACCACCAGCGCCACGGCGACGTAACCGCCGCTGATAGCGGCAGTGCGGGTGCCGCCATCGGCCTGCAACACGTCACAGTCCACGATCAACGTGCGCTCGCCCAATAGATCGAGAGCGACGGCCGCGCGCAAGGAACGCCCGATGAAACGGCGAATCTCCTGTGTCCGCCCGCGCAACCCGCCGGTCTCGCGGGGCGTGCGGGTATGCGTGGAACGAGGGAGCAGAGCGTATTCGGCCGTCAGCCAGCCAGCCCCCCTCTTGTCCATCCAGGCCGGCACCTGCTCCTCGACGCTGACGTTGCATAGAACGCGGGTGCGCCCCAGCTCGATCAACACCGAGCCCTCGGGATACTCGACATAGTTCAGGACGAGACTGACCGGGCGAAGCTCATCGGGCCGGCGACCGTCAGGACGTGCCAGGTGATCGGACATGCCAGGTGAGATTATACCACGCGAGGATAGAGGCACAAGCAACGTGAAGGCCATGGCTAGAGAGTTGCCTGAACTCGCGCCTCGTGGTAATATGACCACAAGGAGGGATCAGTAGTCGCGCTTTCCACAGCGCGCAAGCTCTGATTCGTACCATATTGCAGAGACACCCACGTAAGGAGAAATCAAGTGAACATGCTAAGAACGTCGGATTACATCGCGCTGGAAGACCAGTACAACGCCCACAACTACAAACCCCTCGACGTCGTCATCACGCGGGCAGAGGGAGTCTGGGTCTGGGACGTGGAGGGGCGCAAGTACCTGGACTGCATTTCCGCTTACTCGGCGGTCAACCAGGGCCATTGCCACCCCCGCATCGTGCGGGTGATGGTCGAGCAAGCTCCACGGCTGGCACTGACTTCGCGGGCTTTCCGCAACGACCAACTTCCGCTGCTGGCGCAGGAGTTGTGCGAGTTGACCGGCTACCAGATGATGCTGCCGATGAACTCGGGCGCGGAGGCGGTCGAGACGGCCATTAAGGCGGCTCGCAAGTGGGGCTATACCGTCAAGCGTGTGCCGGACGATCAGGCCGAGATCATCACCTGCACCGGCAACTTTCACGGGCGCACCATCACCATCGTCACTTTTTCGCCGGAGGAACAGTACCGCGACGACTTTGGCCCTTTCACACCTGGCTTCAAACTGATCCCCTACGGCGACGCCGACGCGCTGGAACGGGCCATCACACCCAACACGGTGGCCTTCCTCTTCGAACCCATACAGGGCGAGGGCGGCGTCATCATCCCACCGGAGGGTTACGTCAGGCGTGCACGACAGATCTGCACCAGCCACAACGTGCTGATGCTCGCCGACGAGATCCAGAGTGGGCTGGGGCGCACCGGCACGCTCCTGGCCTGCGAACACGAGCGTGTGCGGCCAGACGTGGTGATGTTGGGCAAGGCGCTCTCGGGCGGCATGTACCCGGTCTCGGCAGTGCTGTCATCGCGGGAGGTGCTGGGCGTCTTCGGGCCGGGCGACCACGGCTCGACGTTCGGGGGCAACCCGTTGGCCTGTGCGGTGGCGCGAGAAGCGCTCAAGGTCATCGTGGACGAGAACCTCTGCCAGCGCGCCGCTGAATTGGGGGACTATCTGATAGCCCGCCTGAGGGAGATTCAGAGCCCCCACGTGGCGTTGTACCGGGGCAAGGGGCTCTTTGTCGGCATCGTGCTCAAGCCGCAGGCCGGGGGAGCCCG
>CAZMOT010000194.1:0-4194 GCA_964568065.1 uncultured Anaerolineales bacterium | reverse complement strand
CCCTCCCCCACCTCCACCCTGGATAGGCCGATGCGCAGTTCTCCCCCCTTCGGCATAGCGTCCCGCGCGTTGACCGCCAGGTTCAACGCCACCTGCTGGATCTGCGCGGGGTCGGCGTTCACCAAGTGCTCTCCTGCTTCTATCTCCAGGAGGAGGCGAATGTTCGCCGGGAGCGTGCGTTGCAGTAAAGCAGCAATCCTTTCTATAAAGGAGGTGAGGTCAATCGGCTGGAGTTCGATCAACGAGCGGCGACTGAAATCCAGAATCTGCCGCACCAATTGGGCGGCCCGTCGTGACTCGTCCAGGACGGTCTCGAGGGCCGGGGCCAGGTCGGGGGCCAGGTGGCGCTTGCGCAGGGTCAACTGAGTATAGAGCGTGATGGTTGTCAGGATGTTGTTAAAGTCGTGGGCCACCCCGCCTGCCAATGTCCCGATGGCCTCCATCTTCTGCGCCTGGATGAGCTGGGATTGGGTTTGTTTCAGTTCCACCAGGCTCCTCTCCAATTCCTGCATCAACGTGGCTTTGCGCCAGGCGGCGGCCACCTGATGGGCGAAAGCGGTGATGGCCGGTATATCCTCTTCGGTCAGGTCACCCGACCGCACCGAGAATACGCCGATGACCTTGTCCTCCACCATGAGCGGGGCGGCGATGGACTTTGAGATTGAGGATCTCAGGATCCTTGTTACTTGTCCGGCGAGCTTCTTTAGGGACTCTGGTAATAGCTGCCGTATGAAGTCTTCTGTATCCTTTACAAAGACGGCCTTCTTTTCCCGGATCACCTTTCTGTATGTGTCTGCAGTTTCGACAGGTATCGAAAAGTTCTCGATCTTGAGGCCCGTCAGTTTCTCGGCGGCCTTGATTACTGCGGACTCGTGGGCCACGTGTTTAGGGAACAGCTTGCTTTGGCTCTCATCTGCCAAGAAAACCGCACATGTGAAGCCAAGTTTCTTGAGTTCCTGCGCCACGGCGGCGAATATCTCTTCCACTGTCAGAGCCCTCTCCATAGTTATCGCCGCCGCGTCCAGCGCTCGCAGCAATTGTTCCACCCGCTTGCGCTCGGTGATTTCGTGTTGGGCCTGCTCGAACAACTGGGCGTTTTCGATGGCGGTGGCCGCTGGCGCCGCCAGCAAGGTCAGCAACTGCAAATCCTCCTGGTCAAACTTGCCGTTCTTTTTGTTCATCACCTCGATAGCGCCGATGGTTTGTCCTTTGCTCTGCAAGGGGACGCACAGGATTGAGCGGGTGGCAAAGTCGCTCTCTCTGTCAAAACCTGCAAACCAGCGAGTGTCCTCCAACACGTCTGGCACCAGCACCGGTTCGCCGTGCTGAGCGACCCAGCCTGCAATCCCCTGACCCATCGCCAGCCGCATGCCCTGCACAGAGCCCGCGCCCCCTCCGGAGGCCGCAGCGAACCACAAATCGCCCTTGTCTTTGTCGTGAAGGAGCACCGAAGCTGCTGCTACCCCCAGCAGCCGGGTCGTGTGATCGGTGATAACGGTCAGTGTCTCCTGCAGATCCAGGGTGGAGGTAATGGCCTGGCCGACCTTGTTCAGAGTGGTCAGCTCGCGGTTGAGTTGGATAATCTCGGCCTCTGCTCGCTTGCGCTCGGCCAGTTCTTGCTGAATGGTCTCGTAGAGCCTCCTGTTCTCCAGGATCAGGCGCTGTTTTTCGAGAGCCTCCCCCACGGTAGCCAATACTTTGTCCATATTCAGGGGCTTGTTGATGTAGGCCGATGCCCCCTCATTTATAGCGCGCACTGCGGTTTCCAGAGAGGCATAGGCGGTGGTCATAATCACCGCCATATCGGGATGCAGTTCCTTCAAAGGCGCTATTAGATCTATCCCTTCCCCGTCGGGCAGCCTGATGTCCAAGAGAGCCAGGTTGAAGAATCTCTCCTGTGTCTTCTCTAGAGCCTCTTGCCCCGTCTCAACTGCTTCCGCTTCATATCCTTTTCTCTCAAATATGAGGCTCAGACTCTTGCGAGTACTTGTGTCGTCGTCAACGATCAGAATGCGCTCTTTCTCGTCCATTGTCTATCTTCGCCCTTCACCTTTCACGCTTCACTGTCCATTGCTTCTATTCTCCCGTTCGGCAGCATCACCGTGAAGGTGCTACCCTTTTCTGCCTCGCTTTCCACCTCGATAGTGCCCCCGTGTCCCTCCACCAGCGCCTTGACGAGCGCCAGCCCCAGCCCAATCCCCTTGGTCTTGGTGGTGAAGAGCGGCTCGCACAGTCTCTCCATGTTCTCCTCCGGGATGCCCATGCCCGTATCGGTGAAGGAGACGGCCACCCACTCTGGACTGGGGGTCTCTAACATGACCACCAACCGGCCTCCCTCAGGCATGGCCTGGATGCTGTTGATAATGAGGTTTCTAAAGACCTGGCTGAGTTGATTGGGATCGGCCAGGACAAACGGCAGCGCTTGGTCCAATTGTGTCACCACCTCGACATTCTCCGGCACAGTGATACGGGACAGCGTGCCCTGGAGGACGTCGTTGAGGTCAACCCGCCGCGGGGTGGGGGGCTTAACCCGGCCTATATCGAGGAGGCTGCTGATGATTCTGTCGGACGTCACCACTTCCTTCCTCAGGATCTCCAGCGCCTCTTTCACCTCCGGCTCGGGCTCTTCCAGCACCATATTCAGAAAGTAGGTGGCATTGCTGATCGCCCCCAGTGGGTTGCGTAGTTCGTGCGCCATCCCGGCGGCCAGTTGGCCCAAAACGGCCAGACGCTCCTTGCGGATCAGTTCCTGCTGGGATCCTCGCAGTTCTTGGGTTCGCTCCTCCACGCGCTGATTCAGTTCGAGGTTCAGGGTGCGCAATTCCTTCAGGGCATGCTCCAGAGTGTGGGCCGCGAGCCAGGATACCAGGGCGTAGACGAAGAAAATGAGTATGGCAAACGGGTTGGGCACAAAGCCTATGCTCAGGGAGATGCCTGCGGTCAGCAAACTAATCAGGGCGGCTATGACGAAACTGGCAGAGGGACGTAACAGGACGCTCGCCATCACGATTGGCAGGCCAAGTAAAAGCAAAGTACGGCCCGCAACCACTTCCTGCGGTGTGTCGCAGAGCACCGCGCCCGTCGTTAGGAAAAGCAGAAACATCAGGCTGGCCTGCCGACCTGACCGGTATCGGTTGATCACTGCAATGATCGCGAGGCCGATTAGCAGGGCAGGAATACCCAGGTAAAAAACGATGGGGCGCCCTAGGCCCAGGTCAGCGATGTCGGCAACGATTGCTGCCACCAGTGCCAGGAATGTGAGCGCCGCCATGCCCATCAGCAGGATGTTGAGCAGTTTTCGCCGGCGGGCGTCATCGGGGTCTAGCGCGTCAACGTTGAAAAAGTTTGATAACTTGTTCATCTTTTCGCCCCTAGTTTTGCCTCTGCGTGGAGTGGTGGGCGGGCTGTGCCCTGGTCAGTGGCAGCCTGACCGTGAGAGCGTTCCCTTTCGACTGAAGTGATGTATGAGTGTGCAGGCTGAGCAGAGCTTTGCTCCGATATTGATTATAGACCAGTAAGGGAGACCGGGCAAACGTTGACTGGCAGAGCACAAGGCTGGGCCAACACCGCCTCCACGAACCAGGCACGGTCAGACGGCTGGAGGGCACCGGGGCACGCCGGTGGTCACTGGCCTCCGTACATTTCCTAGACAAAGTAATCGTACCTCACTCTGCCTCCATATTGGGTTACGGTTGTGTTACGAACGGGTTGAGAGCTTGGTGCAGGCTGCTGGTGGACGCGTCTCAAAAACGGACGCAGATTCACGCGGATTTTCGCAGATAAGATCAAAAAATCAGCGTCTATCAGCGTTCATCTGCGTCCTACTATCTGTCGCTCAAAGTGGAAAACACTGTTTTTGAGCCTGAAAGCGCATCTCATCAGACCTCCGAGGTCTTATAGAGCCTCGCGCAGGTGCAAAACACGTCGTATTTGCTGTGAATCCCTGTTGGGTAAGAGCCTCGCTAGACCTCGGAGGTCTGGGCGTTGCTTAACTGTAAGCGTTCACGTGGGGGCCAAGAAACCGGGTTTTTCGTACAGGAAGACCTCCCTGGCAGCGGAAAAACGCTTGCAAGCAATACTACTTTGCTTGTGGAGCACCAAAAACCCGGTTTCTGGTCTACCCCCTGAACCAATGTCACTAAGATAAGAGACCATCCCAGACCTGACAGGTTTCACAGGCCACTTTTCGGCGTA
>CAZMOT010000193.1:0-4285 GCA_964568065.1 uncultured Anaerolineales bacterium | reverse complement strand
TGCGCGGTCCATTCGAGGAACTCTTTAGCAGGATGGGTTCGCAGGTTGGCGAAACTATCGAGTCGTACGGGAGGCCGAACAACGCCGTGCTGAAAGCCTGCCGTGAACTAGGACGACAACTGGCAAGTATTACACAGAAATGAAGAAGTTGAAAGAAGTAAGGAAAAGTGAAGACGGTAAGATTAGGTAAAACCGGCCTGGAGGTCTCCAGGATAGGGATGGGCGGCATTCCGCTCACACGCCCCACCGAGGACGAGGCGATCAAGGTGGTACAGCGCGCTCTCGATTTGGGGGTCAACTTCATCGACACAGCCCGTGGCTACGATCCCAGCGAAGAGCGCATCTGAACCACAATTGCGGTTCGCCGCCCTCTGGGGCCAGGCCATCAGGGCTGATGATCAAACCACCGTGCTGTTGAGCGCTCTGTGCCAGGCAGGCCCAGTATTGTCGCTCGTGGCAGGCGAGTAATGGCAGGTAGACTTGCTGATACACCACCAGCACCCGTTCTTCCCACGCCACAGGCTGACCATCTACCTCTCCCTCTTGCAAGCGAGTGGTTTCGTACCCCAGACCCAGCCGTTTCTTGCTCCTGGTCTTCGAACGCCCGCCAGAATCGCCTTCCGATGCATAGATCAGTGCAAGGGATTGCTGCTTGCTCCACACCGGTTCCAACAGTGTATCCAGCAGAGATGGAACTTTTCCTGTCATAGGCAAAGGAGCCAGGTAGTAATCCCCACCGTGTTGCAGATAGACGCGGATACTCAAGGCTGCCATCTTGCTGTCGCCGATATACAACTGCCCTCCCTGGCCCACCACTGGTCGCACGCGCTCGATCGCAGGCACGTACAACTCATCGTCGTCCTTGTGACCGGGCAGCACCAGTGTGGCCAGAGGCATCCCCATCGGATCCAACGCGCCCAGCATGACCTTGAACTGCGCCAGATCAGGCCGATGATCTTTGCTATGACCATGACGAAACAGTGTGCCGCGCTCCGGATCGTGGTAGACAGCCACGGCGGTGCTGTCCAAGCGCACAGTCTCCGATCCCAAGTCGTATACTCGGATCAGGCGCTTGCCCAGTCGAGTCTCGATCTCTGCCCATACGTCATCGTCACTCAGGTGACGCAGAATGGCCGCCAGCCGGTCGTCGGTAAAGTCTTTCTCCCCGATTGGCTGAGGAAACAGCGACGAAAGCGTCTCCCGAAGATCTCTGGCCCATTCCTCTACCTCGCACATCCGATGGTCAGCCTCGGAGAGAATGTACGTCAGCCAGCCAGTGGTCACCCATCCTACGCTCAGCCCTTGCCAATTCCCGTGTGGTATGATCACCTCATCCAAAACCTGAGGAACGCCCATGGCTTCTTGTTGCCGCACCAGCAAGGGCACGTCATCAACCCTCTCTGTGTAAACGTCCGCTTCTGTCATAGTGACAGAAGTCTACCGCAAATTCACTTTTTAAGAAAGAAAATAAGCGAAAGAAGAGTGTGTAACGACTGCTGGGCTGAGATGTTCCAAGTCGTCAAGTAGTTACGGATTTTCCCAATATCCAAAGGCTCTTGTGCAAGCAGTTCTGTCAGCTTCGCCACTGTATTATAACCCCAAGCGGGTGTTGTCAAAACAGTGGGGAGGCGCAACGGCTGAATAACGAGCGACCGCGCCCCACCCTTGGGGCGCGGTCGAGGAATGCTGGAGCGTAGGATCGGTTAGCGCTCGGCGTAGAAGCAGATGCCGACGGTACCCGGCCCGGCGTGGGCACCGACGACGGGGCTGACTCCAGTGCGATAAACTATGGAGATCCCGAAGCGTTCCTTTACCTGTTCAGCAACAGCATCCCCTTCCGTGGGGTTGTCTATGTCAAGGACGGAAGCCCCTGCCACCCGTTTCCCGTCCAGCCGCTCCTCGGCGACTTCCAGCATCCGTGCGACTGCTTTGCGTTTGGTGCGCACCTGGGCCAATGGTTCGACGCGTCCTTCTTCCAAGTGCAACAGCGGCTTGATGTTCAGAGCGGTCCCCAGCAGCCGCTTGGCCCCGCCGATGCGCCCGCCTCGATGCAGGTACTCCAGCGTGTCCACGGCGAAAAGGAGATGCACCCTGTCCCGCATTTCTTCGGCTGCAGCAACTACTTCGTCGAGCGATTGGCCAGCGGCTGCCGCCCGGGCAGCAGCCAGCACGCAGAATCCCAGACTCATTGAGATCGAAAGCGAATCCACAATTCGGATCGTGAGTTCGGGGAGTTGTGCCTGTGCTGCCTGCGCATTGGGTATCGTGCCACTGAGTTTTGAGGAGAGAAACACAGCGACGATAGCATCGGTCCCGGCACCTACCTGCCGGAAGAAATCCTCAAACTCTCCAGCCGATGGTTGGGAAGTAGTGGGAAAAATCTTGGATTCCTGCAGACGGCGGTAGAAGGTTGGTGGGTCAATGTCCACTCCGTCCCGGAGGCGCTCGTCGCCCCAGATGAGCCACAGGGGGATCACCGGGATATTCAGATCACCCAGGGCTTCTGCAGGGATGTAAGCCGAACTATCCGTCACCACCACGATCTTTTGACTGCTCATGATTGCCTCCTTTCATATTATGCTGAGAATACTCAGTATATAAAACACCTTACTCGTAGATAGGATACGTTCGTGGACAAACAGAGGGTACAAGCAGATGTACAGAGAGGACGCATTCTACCTCCCTCCCCTGCCTACTTGCTTGCTTGTCTGCTATTTACTTCCCTACGTGGCTTTTGCGACGGTGCCGCAGTAAGGGCATTCGGCTGTGTGGGCATCGTGCCATTCAACTTCGTCGGGGACGAGTGGCGCGCCACAGCCGCTGCACTGAACTGGCAGGGTTCCGCGCTTCAGTGTAAACTGATCGGTCACTTGAGGGGTGCGCTGCCTCGCTTCGTCCAGCGATAGTCCCATCTCCTCTAGCGCCTGCGCGGCCTCCTGCTCCAATTGGTCGGCCTGAGCGTCGTAGCCCTTTTTGCGCAGCGCGGCCGTCATCTTGGAGAGGACCGGAGGAATGCGGCCAACGCGGCCACCGCGGACGAACAGCCGTAATGCTTGCTTGGCTCGCTCCAATGCGGCCTCCACGTCGTCGGCGGCGAAGTGAGCGCGAGACACCTGGAGGGCCAGATCGGCGGCGCGGATGAGCATGCCATGTTGCTTGGCCTCTTAAGACAGGCGTCCAAAGATGTCGGCTGCCTCGGCGAATTGTCCATCTGCCATCAGGCGGTTGGCGCGGGTCAATGCCTGGCGCACCCTAGGCGGCAGCGGGGGGCGAGGTTGTGGAGCCTCAGGAGGGGGCGGCTGTGGGCGTCGGCGGCGCGACAGTGGACGACGACGGGGGCGTCGGCGAAACATAGGCGACTCCTTTTGGAATGAACCGCTCAATGTGTCTATTAATCGGTGGGCAGCAGGGCGTTGATCACGATGACCACAATGCCTGCGACAGTGGTGCGCAACCCGTAGCCGATGAGATTGCGCCCGGATATGCGCCCCAGGAACATACCCAGCCCGAACAAGCTGATCAGACCGACAACTAAAGAGAGCACATAACTGATCAGGATGTTGCCAATCAGAGGGGCAACGAAGAAGGGGATGAGCACAATCAGCGAAGAAACGAAAGGCGACAGACCATCTACCAATGACACGACGATCACTGCCATGCGCGAGGCACGGCCGATCTTTGTATCGCTCAAGTCAGTGAGCGATATTCTCTCCAGTTCTGCCAACTCGCGCCCCCGCTCGGCAGATTCGGCCAGGTAAGCGCCCCACAGTCCCGAAACTCCTATGGAGATGGCGGTGGCAACGCCGATGCGGATCACAGTACTGGGGCTATTGACATCGCTCAGGTAGCTGCCCATCAGCACGCCAATCATGGTCAGCACGCCGTCGAAGGAATTGTTCGCCAGGGCGCGGCGAGCGATCTTCGAGAAACCGGCGATGCGTTCGTATTCGCGTACGGTATTTATGCCCTGAGCTATACGCCCGAGCGGTTTATCCGAGTCTCCCATAGCTAGTTGCGAGGTGTCAACGCATCGTTTACTTAAATGGCAGTAGTAACTGCCAACATAGCGTAACTTATTTGTCCATTCCTTGGATAACTTGGATCTGGCAGACACCTTGACTATGGCCAAAGGTGCCTTTTTCAGCCGGTTTCACGCCTTTTTGGCATTGCTCACCCCCAGATGTGGGAACGCGATGTAATTTTAACCCATATTTAGTGGTTGAGTAGGACGACTAGTACTCGCTTTCAAAAGTCTTTCGACCAAACCTAGCCCGGTTTGGTGGTA
>CAZMOT010000192.1:0-4286 GCA_964568065.1 uncultured Anaerolineales bacterium | reverse complement strand
GACGGTGCTGTATTATACCTCATTACCCAACAACACTCAAGAGGGGGACTACCGGAATCAGAAACCAGGTTTTTCGCTTGCTGAGGCGTTTTTGGTGCTCCAGAATGCTCAAAAAGCAACGATTAGCTTGGTTCATAAGACAAAAAACCTGGTTTCTCTCCGCGTGTCGGGTAGTGAGATGCCACTTGATTTGCTGCCCAAAGTTGTTATAATTCGGGTCAGGACCGCCTGATGCTGATCAGGAATGAGGAGGGACATGTTGAACAAAATGAGGAGTTGGGAACCTCCAGAGGACTGGCTCAAAATCACCACCATTGACGCCCACACCGCGGGCGAGCCCTTTCGGGTCATCACCGGCGGTTTCCCTGACCTGCCGGGCGAGACCATCCTGGCCCGTCGCCGTTACGCCAGGGAAAACCTGGATCACCTGCGGACGGCGCTGATGTGGGAACCACGCGGCCATGCTGATATGTATGGCTGCATCGTCACCCCACCCGTCAGTCCAGAGGCGGACATCGGTATCCTCTTTATGCACAACGAAGGCTACAGCACGATGTGCGGCCACGGCATCATCGGCATCACCAAAGTGGCGCTTGAGACCGGCTTGCTGCCCATGCAGATGGCCGGGCCCGAAACCACCATCAGAATTGATACCCCGGCCGGCTTGGTCACTGCCCACGCCAGGGTGGCTGAAGGACGAGTGCAAAGCGTCTATTTCCACAACGTGCCTGCCTTTGTTTTGGACTTGGACCAAACAGTCGAGGTGCCGGGCCTGGGCAAGGTGCGTTACGACATTGCCTTTGGTGGAGCGTTTTACGCCTACATTCAAGCCCAAGATGTCGGCTTGACCTGTACCCCGGAGAATTTCCGCGCTTTCATCGAGAAAGGATTGGCCATCAAGCGGGCGATCATGGCCAGCCGACCTATCACTCATCCCTTCGAAGAGGATTTGAGTTTTCTCTACGGTCCCATCTTTATCGGGCCGCCGCTGGAAGAAGGGTCGCACAGCCGTAACGTCTGCGTCTTTGCCGCAGGGGAGGTGGATCGCTGTCCGACTGGCACGGGCGTCAGCGGTCGTCTGGCCATTCACCACGCGCGGGGCGAGATTGGCGTAGACGAGCCTATCGTCGTCGAGAGCATCATCGGCACCCGCTTCACCGGGCGCATCGTCGAAACCACGACCTTTGGCCCCTATCCCGCCATCATCCCAGAAGTAGAGGGCACGGCCCACATCACCGGTCGCCACGAATTTTCGATTGACCCGGATGACCCGCTGCGGGATGGGTTTATTCTGCGCTAAAGGCAGCAGTTTTGATCACGGGAATCGTTTTTGACGTAAAAAAGTTCTCCATTCACGACGGGCCAGGTATCCGTACCACCGTTTTCTTCAAGGGATGTCCTTTGAACTGCTGGTGGTGTCACAACCCCGAGAGTCAGGCCCAGGAGCCGGAAATGATGTTGCGGGCAGATCGGTGCATCCGGTGTGGGGCTTGCCTGGAGGTCTGCGCGCAAGGCGCCATTTCCTGGAACGATGATGTTGTGTCCACCGATGAAGAGAAGTGCACGCTCTGCAGGGCTTGTGTCGAGGTCTGTTACGCCGAGGCGCGCGAGATCGTGGGCCGAGAGATGACGGTAGCGCAGGTGATGGCAGAGATCGAACGAGACGTCGCTTTCTATGACGAGTCGGATGGGGGGGTGACCTTCTCCGGCGGAGAACCGTTGTTGCAGCGAGACTTTTTGCTCGCTCTCCTCCGGGCCTGCCAAGAGAGGGAGATTCACACCGCCGTGGACACCTGCGGCTTTTCGACCTGGGAAACGTTGGACAGCGTCCGGGAAGACGTAAACCTGTTTCTGTACGATCTCAAGCTGATGGATGACGCCAGGCATCGAAAATTCACCGGTGCATCCAATGAGTGTATCCTGGAGAATTTGCAGGCGCTCTCACTGCGGGGACACACAATCGTCTTGCGTGTGCCCATCATTCCAGGGATAAACGACGACGATGAAAACGTGCGCCAGATAGGTGCGTTCGCGGCTGCCTTGCCTCATTTGAAAAGGGTGGACATCCTGCCCTATCACCATATAGCTCTGGAAAAGTACAAGCGGTTGAAGAAAGTATATGCTTTGTCGGAAACTCGTCCCCCTGCGGACGAGAGAATAACCAGGATAGCGCAAATCCTGCGGAGATTTGATTTACACGTCAAAATAGGAGGTTGACACTATGACGATGAGTGAAAGAGTCACCCGGTTGAGGCAGCAAAGCCTGGACGCCGTGCCCTCTATCTCGTCCGAGCGTGCGGAATTGCTGACCGAGTTTTACCGGCAGAACCTGGGTCGTATGATGTCCGCGCCCGTGCGTCGCGCGCTGGCCTTCCAGTATTTGATGGAGCACAAGGCCATCTGCATCAACGCAGGCGAACTGATCGTTGGCGAAAAGGGCCCGGCCCCCAAAGCCGCGCCGACCTACCCGGAACTGTGCTGCCATAGCCTGGAAGACCTGGACATCCTCAATTCGCGGGAAAAGATATCCTTTGCCGTCAGTCCACAAACCTGGCAGATCTATGAGGAAACCATCATTCCCTTCTGGCAGGGGAAGACCATGCGCGAACGTCTCTTCGCAGAGATGACGGAGGAGTGGAAGGCCGCGTATGAGGCCGGCGTCTTCACCGAGTTCATGGAGCAGCGTTCCCCTGGTCACACCGTCCTGGACGACAAAATCTACCACCAGGGCTTTCTCGATTTCAAGCGAGACATTCAGCAAAGCCTGGATAACCTCGATTACCTGAACGATCCAGTTGCCTACGACAAGCAAGAACAACTCAAGGCCATGCACATCTGCACCGACGCTTTGATCCGCTTTGCGGAACGGCACGCGGAAAAAGCGCGGGAACTGGCGCAGCAGGAGGCGGACCCACAGAGAAAGCAGGAACTGGCACGCATCGCCGAGGTCTGCACGCACGTGCCGGCCCACGCCCCTCGGGATTTCTGGGAGGCGTTGCAGTACTACTGGTTCGTCCATCTGGGCGTGACGATAGAGCTGAACCCCTGGGATGCCTTCAACCCCGGCAAGCTGGATCAGCATCTGTATCCCTTTTACAAAAAGGGCCTGGAAGAGGGAACGCTCACCCGCGAGAAAGCCGAAGAGTTGCTGCAATGCCTCTGGGTCAAGTTCAACAACCAGCCGGCGCCGCCCAAGGTGGGGGTCACTGCGGCGGAGAGCAGTACATACACCGATTTCGCCCAGATCAACACGGGAGGCGTGAAGCCGGACGGCTCTGATGCCGTCAATGAGGTCACCTACCTGATTCTGGACGTGATCGAGGAGATGCGACTGTTGCAGCCCAGTTCCTCCATTCAGGTCAGCAAGAAGAACCCCGATAGGTTCATCAGGCGGGCGGCCAGGATCATTCGCACGGGCTTCGGCCAGCCCTCGGTGTTCAACACCGACCTCATTGTCCAGGAGATGGTCCGTGTGGGTAAATCCGTCGTAGATGCACGAAACGGCGGCACCAGCGGTTGTGTGGAGACTGGGGCGTTTGGAAAAGAAAACTACAACCTGACGGGCTATTTCAACATGCCCAAGGTGCTGGAGATCACGCTGAACAACGGCGTTGACCCGCGGACGGGCCGCAGGATCGGGCTGGAGACGGGAGACCCGGCACAGTTTGAGACCTTTGAGGAGTTGTTCGCGGCTTACGAAAAGCAGTTGAACTACTTTGTGGACGTCAAGATCCGGGGCAACAACGTCGTTGAAAGGCTGTATGCCAACCACATCCCCGCGCCGTTCCTTTCGCTGCTGATTGACGACTGCATCGCCAAAGGCAGGGACTATCACGACGGCGGGGCGAGGTATGACACGAGTTACATCCAGGGAGTGGGCGTGGGCACGATGACCGATGGGCTGACCGCCATCAAATATCACGTCTTTGACCAGAAGACCTTGGCGATGGAAGAACTGCTAGCCACCCTCCAGGACAATTTCGAGGGGACTGAGAACGAGAGGTTGCGCCAGATGTTCCTGAACAAGACGCCCAGGTACGGCAACGACGATGACTACGCCGACGACGTGATGGTGTCTGTGTTCGAGACCTACTTCAACGCCATAGACGGACGCCCGAACACCCGGGGCGGAACCTACCGCATCAACCTGCTGCCGACGACGGTCCACGTTTACTTTGGGTCGGTGATCGGGGCGACGCCTGATGGACGAAAGGCAGAGATGCCTCTCTCCGAAGGCATTTCGCCCGTGCAGGGAGCGGACCGGCGTGGCCCGACGGCGGTCATCA
>CAZMOT010000191.1:0-4296 GCA_964568065.1 uncultured Anaerolineales bacterium | reverse complement strand
GCAATCTATGTTAGCCGGTGACTTTGGCCCCGTCGTGCGCAACGCGATGGAAATCGTCGACACGCTGGGGCAGATTTATGGTCCCCGGCGACTAGTTCTGGTGAATTCTGTGCAGGTGGCAGGGGTCAGTTACCGCAACCTGGGGGAGGCGGGGCTTGAGTTTCTGCGCGAGTGGGCCGACCAGTCCGCACGGGTGCGCGTCCCCACGACGCTGAACCCGGCCGGGATGGACCTGCGCGCCTGGCGAGAACTGGGCTTCTTGGAATCATTCGCCCGCCGCCAACTGGCGGTGATCGAGGCTTACCAGCGGCTGGGGGTGCGCACGACCTGCACGTGCACGCCCTACCTGGTGGGCAACGTGCCCAGTTTGGGCGAGCACTTGGCCTGGGCTGAATCCTCGGCGGTGAGTTACGCCAACTCCGTGCTGGGAGCGCGCACCAATCGTGAGGGTGGGCCGAGCGCGCTCGCCGCGGCCATCACAGGGCGCACCGCTGCCTACGGCCTGCACCTGGACGAGAACCGCCGGGCCACGCTGCGGGTGGTCGTGCGCTGCCCGGTGTGTATGCTCTCCGACTTCGGGGCACTGGGACATCTGGTCGGGAAGACGGCCCGCAATCGCGTGCCGATTTTTGTGAACCTCGTGGGTCTAGAGGGAGCGTGCTCCGAAGTCGCGTTGAAGGCATTGGGAGCGGCGATGGCGGCCAGCGGTGCCGTGGCGCTGTATCACGTCGAGGGGGTCACGCCCGAGGCCGACCAGCCGGACGTGCTGGCCCCCGACCACGAGACACTCGTCGTGGACGATCTTCAGCCCGCCTACACCGCGCTCAATTCCGACGCCCGAGAGATTGACCTGGTCTGGTTCGGCTGCCCACACGCGAGTCTGGAGGAGATGGTGGAAGTGGTGCGGCTGCTGAATGGGCGACGGGTGAAAGCGGCGCTGTGGATCACGACGGCGCGGGAACTGCGGGAGCAGGCCGAAGCAGAGGAGCTGGTGGCTGCGGTCGAGGCCAGTGGCGGGCGGGTGGTGGCCGATATGTGCGCGGTCGTCGCGCCGATGCAGGAGCTGGGCTTCCAGACTCTGGCGACCCCGTCGGCCAAGGGAGCCACCTACCTGCCCTCCCACACGGGGTTACAGGTGCGCTACGGGACGGTGGGGCAGTGTGTGGAGGCGGCCGTGACCGGCGTCTGGCCGAGGCATTGAGCCCAGGCAAAAGCAATGTAAGTACCGGCCTACTGCTACCGCGAACATTCCCCATCGCCGCTCTTCGGTCAACGTTGTGCTGTTCGACCTTTGCCCCACTCTCCGTCGTGTACTACAATCTTTGACGGATATTCCTCATCCTTTTGCTACTGGTTTTTTACCTACACCCCATATAATGACAATATCGGCCATCAGGGTTGATCGAATACATTTATGGAGGTAAACCGATGACACAGAATGAGACACCCGCAGACGAAACCTTGGAGGAACCGGTGCGTACTCGTCGTTCTGGTAGTCTATGGGAGCGGTTCTACAGGCAGGCGATGGTGATTCTGGCAGCACTCGTGGTGCTGGGAATACTGCTCTCCGTGGCCCGCGACGCGATCTACAAGATTCGTCCCTATGAACGAGGTCTGCATCTACGCGGCGGGCGATTCATCGGCGTGGACGAACCTGGCTGGCACATCCGGATACCGCTGGTGGACACCACCGTTGGCATCACCATCAACGAACGGCCGGGTGACATCGAGCAGCTTGCAGCGATGACCTCGGACGATGTGACGATGGACATCTCACTGATGTACACCTACCGGGTGACCGACGCCAGGTACTATGCCCTGGAGGTAATGAACCCGGATCGCATCATCTCCGAGTTCGTCAAGGGCAAGCTGCGGGACGTGGTCAACACCAAGGAGATGACAGAGGTGATGCACAGCCGTGCAGAGATAAACCGCGAGGTGATGGAAGCGCTGCGCGAGAAGGAAGCCCAGTACGGCGTCGAGTTCGTTATGGTGCAGCTCCAGAGCGCCTCGCCGCCGACGGAGGTGGTTGCAGCAATTAAGGACCGGATGGTGGCGGTGCAGCGACAGGAGCAGGCCGAGGCCGAGGCGGCCCAGCAACGCACGTTAGCCGACGCCGAATTCTACACAGCGCAGAAGCAGGCCGACGCGGAGGCTTACCAGATCATCAAGCTGGCCGAGGCCGAGGCCCAGCGCATCGCCTTGACCTCCCAGGCACAGCAGGAGGCCATGCACGCTATATTAAGCGCACTCGAAGGTAAGGGGACTCTGGCCGAGCACTACATCCGGTTGCTCATCGCCCAAGAACTACGAGAGAATAGCAAGTGGATCATCGGCGGCGGAGAGATCGTACCGATGGTGGATCTTAGGGAGACCTCGCCAGCAGTGGAACCGGAGGAGAGCCCGTAGCAGCAGTGGTGTCAAGGCGGAGCCGTCACCGGCCGGCCCTGCCCTTCCACCAGCCAGCGATACGTCTTCTCAATGCGGTCCCAGTTCTCCTCCCGGTCCAGGCTCCAGAAGCGCCCGATGACCGAAGCAACCACGCCCACTCCCAGCCGCTCCGTCTCTCGCTCCACATCCCCGATGTAGCGGGCACCGCTCTCCGGACGCTCCCCGCGCCGGCCCAGCATGGCGTGGATGTACACCTCGGGAACCTCCTCCCTGCGGGCCATCTTCAGCAGTGCCTGCAGGTGATCTACCGAACCGTGAGAGCTATAGAAGGAGACGATCCCCAGCAGGTGCAGGCGAGTACCATCTCGTTTCGCTCCCCGCATCGCCCAGCGGAATGCGCCGTTGGCAAAGAAAGAGCCATTAGCGATGGCCCGGTCAATCCGCACACGATCAGACAGGACGCGCCTCCCGGCCCCAATGTGCAGGTGCCCCGCTTCGGAGTTGCCCACGGTGCCCGCGGGCATCCCGACGGCCTCGCCGGCCGCCTGCAGACGGGTGGTCGGCCACTCCTGCAACCGGTCCATCACCGGTGTCTCCGCCTCCAGAATCAGGTTCCCCCTGGAATCGTCACGAGCTCCCCAGCCGTCGGCAACGACCAGGAGCACGCGCCGCTGCTGCCTGGACACGCCATCCGGCAGGAGGCTTGCCCCCGTCATCTCCTCAGGCTGGGGCAGGCCCAGGAGGTGCAACAGTGTTGGGGCCACATCGGTCAACGCGCCACCTTCGCGCAGAGCAACGCCCTGCAGCACTGGGTCCACGACGACGAATGGCACGGGGCTGTCGGTGTGGCCGGTGTCCACGGTGCCTTCGGGGTAGAGCCAGCGCTCCACCGTGCCGTGGTCTGCAGTGATCACGGCTGTCATCCCATGGGCCTGGGCCGCCACTACCACCGCGCCGATACGCCGATCCACTTCGCCCACGGCTCGCAGGATGGCCGCGCGATCCTCGATGTGTCCCACCACGTCTACGTTGCAGAAGTTGACCACGACCAGGTCTGCTTCTGGATCATCCAGCACCTCCACGGTCGCCCTGGCGACCTCCTCGGCGCTCATCTCCGGCACCTCGGCGTAGTTCTGAACCTCCGGGGAGGGAACGACGACGTGGGTCTCGCCGGGGAAAGGCTCTTCCCGCTTGCCGTTGAGAAAATAGCGCACGTGGATGGCCTTCTCCGATTCGGCGATCTTGACCTGCCGCAGACCGTGACCACTGGCTACCTCGCTCAGCGTGTGGCGAATCGCCTGGATAGGTGGAAAGGCGACCCGCACCGGCAGGTCCCGGGCGTACTCGATCATGGTGACGAAGTGCACCTGGATGGACGGGCGCGGGAAGTGGGAAAACTCCGACGCCACGAAGGCACTGGTCAATTCGATCTCCCGCTCGCCCCGGATGTCGTAGAAGATCACGTAGTCGCCGTCGCCGATGCGGCCCACCGGCCGGCTGGCGCCGTCCACCCGCACCAGCGGCTCCAGGGCCTCGTCCTCCTCGCCCGCCCGATAGGCCGACCGCACGGCCTCGGCCATCGGGTAACGCTTTGGTTCTGTCATCCATCCTCCGATCACTTTGGTGGGCGTTGCTCGTTAAACGTCTTACCAGTTCCCCGCATTGTACTGCATCCGCCCCGAACACGCAATCTGAAGTCACTCTGGTGATTACCCACAAGTCCATCAGGAGAGTCAAAGCGGGTTTATCGCCTCCCACATCTGGTGGTTGCATTTACCCGCACCCCACTATATCTGGACGCTGCTCAAGATATGGGTAATCTCCAGGAATTCACTCAAGTGAACAAGTGAATGGGTATAAGTCAAAACTTTGGGGAAAAGGTAGAGCATAATCTTGCAAATTGAG
>CAZMOT010000190.1:0-4313 GCA_964568065.1 uncultured Anaerolineales bacterium | reverse complement strand
CCCCCGGCCCCCCTCTCCCACCGGATGGGAGAGGGGGGCCGGGGGGGTGAGGGCTTCTCCCGCCTGGGGGCGCGCAAGGCCGCCCTGGTGGACCTCTCCCCCGCCGCCACCTTTATCGCCTACAACTATAATACCCCGGTGGACGTAGCCGCTTTTGAGCGCGAGGCCAACCGCATCCTGCGCGAGGTGGAGGAGGAGTGCGGCTGGATGTACGAGACACTGCACACCGATGGGAAGACGAAGGGGAGGGTCAACTACACTGTTTGGTCTGATGTGTTTGTATGTCCAGAGTGTGGGGGTGAGATTGTCTACTGGAATGAGGCCTTTGACACGGAGAAAGAGGCATTGCGCAGTGATTTTGCATGCCCTTACTGCCAAGCTATGGTAGATAAACGCAGGCTGGATAGAGCTTGGGAAGCTGTATTCGACGATTCACTTAATATTGTTGTCCGTTATCCCAAGCAGGTCCCTGTTCTCATCAAGTACTTGGTCGGTAAGAGGCGTTACCAAAAACAACCCGACGAGTTTGACCTTGCGATGATCCGGCAAAGTCGAGAAACCTCTATTCCATACTGGTATCCAGTTGCGAGGATGATGTTCCGAGACGGCGTATGGGGTGATGAATGGCGCAAAGGACGGCACGAATGGATCACACATACACATCATTTCTATTTGAGGCGAAATCTCTGGGTCCTGGCAGCTCTTTGGGCCAGATGCGAGATGAGTAACCAGCCTCTGAAGTTGGTATTCCAGTCTATGTCTGTGACTCTTGGCTCACGGCTGACACGGTATAACTTAGGAAACAGGGGTAACGGTCCTATCTCGGGCACTCTTTACATTGGCTCACTGATTGCCGAAGGTAACGTTCTGAAACTCTTCGCTGGTAAGGTCAAGGACTTTGCACACGCGTTTAAGAAACTGCTTGCAACGCACGGGTTGGTGACATGCCAGTCCACCTCTAGCCTTCCTCAGATACCTTCGGAATCCGTAGACTACATTTTCGTTGATCCACCGTTTGGCGACAACTTGATGTATGCTGAACTAAACTTCTTGTGGGAAGCTTGGCCCAAAGTATTCACCAATATTCAGCCGGAAGCAGTCGTGAGCAAAACACAGCAAAAGCGCCTTTACGAGTATCAGCGGATTATGGAGTCCTGCTTTAGGGAATCCTACCGGGTTCTCAAGCCTGGCCGTTGGATGACCGTCGAGTTCCACAATTCAAAAAACACGGTTTGGAACGCGATTCAGGAGGCGATCTTGAGAGCAGGCTTCGTCATAGCTGATGTGAGAACCCTTGACAAGCAACAGGGGTCTTTCAAACAGGTCACCGCAACTGGCGCTGTAAAGCAAGATTTGGTCATCTCCGCCTACGAACCACGCTCTAGTTTCGAGCGTCGCTTCCAGGCCCAGGCCGGCACCGCCGAAGGAGCCTGGGACTTTGTCCGCCAACACCTGGCCCAACTGCCCGTCGTCGTCCATTCCCCCTCTCCTGTTCCGACGGGGGAGGGCCGGGGTGGGGGCCGCGCGCTGGAAGTCGTCGCCGAGCGCCAGGCCTACCTGCTCTTTGACCGCATGGTGGCCTTCCACATCCAGCGCGGGGCCACGGTGCCCCTCTCCGCCGCCGGGCTCTACGCCGGGCTGCGGGAGCGCTTCGTCGAGCGGGACGGGATGTACTTTACCCCCGACCAGGTCCCTGAATACGACCGCGCCCGGTTGGAGGCCGCCGAGGTGGCCCAACTGACCCTTTTTGTCAGCGACGAAAAGTCCACCATTCAATGGCTGCGCCAGCAGTTGGACCTCGCCACCGGCGGCCAACCCCAGACCTACCAGGAACTCCAACCCCAATTCCTGCGCCAACTCCACCAGGCCCGCCACGAGGTCCTGCCAGAGCTATCCGAGATGCTGGAGCAGAACTTTTTGCAGGACGAGTCGGGCCGCTGGTACGTGGCCGACCCCGGCAAGGCGGACGACCTGGAGAAACTGCGCCGCCGCGCCCTGCTGCGCGAGTTCAACGAGTACGTCGAGGGGCGCGGCCGCTTGCGCAAATTCCGCACCGAGGCCATACGCGCAGGCTTTGCCGACGCCTGGCGCCGCCGCGACTATGGAACCATCGTCAAGGTCGCCGAGCGTCTGCCGGAGCGGGTGCTGCAAGAGGACCCAGACCTGCTGATGTACTATGACAACGCTACGTTGAGGGTGAAATGAAGACCAAGACGAACTATCGAGCACTATCTGCCAACGAATTGCTGCTTGCCCTGGAACTGGCCGACCGTACTCCCGACCTGGAACTCGTCCGCGCCTGCCTGGATCGGCGCGAGTACCTGACGCCAGGCTTACTTTCGATGCTGGCCGCAGGGCCAGACCCGGCCTGGGACGACGAGGACCCGCGCCACTTCCGAGACATCCACGCCGGGTTGCTGCTCTGCGCCTTCCGCGAGCCGGCCGCCTTGCCCATCTTTGGCCAGGTGTTCCGCGACAAAGCGCGCGAGTATATGCTGGAATGGTTCAACCAAGATCTGCCGGTGGCTTATGGCCCCTCGGCCCTCCCGACGTTGGTAGAATTGATGAACGATACGAGCACCTATGACTACCCCCGCTACTCGGCGATGGGCATGCTCGCCATCATTGCCCACAACCATCCAGAGGAACGAGAGACCATCGTAGAATCATTACGGGCCATGTTGCCGCCACTGACAGACGACGGCACCCTGCCGCCAGGCACCAAGTATTCAGAGCTCTGGACCTGGATCGCCTACAGCCTGCTGGAGCTGCGGGATACCGACAGTCAATCCCAGGTCGTGGCCCTTTACCACGCCAGTATGATTGATGAATGGATCATTGGGAACGAACAAGAGTATCTTGCTTCCTTCCAGCAAGCGATCAGGAAACCACCCCGCACCTACGACGTTCTGGACGCTTATAAAGAGTTGCACAGACAGGCTGAGGAAGAAGCCCGCTGGAAAGCAAAGGCCGAAAAGCTCGCTGCCCAGGAAGCTCAACGAAGGGCAGATGCCGCCAGACGCGCCGCGGAGAAGCAGGCGCGGGGGGAAAAGCGTGCCCGCCGTCGAGCCGGACGCGCCGCAGCCACGCCTCGGCCCGCAACCCGTACCCAGCAAAAAGTCGGGCGCAATGCTCCCTGCCCCTGTGGCAGCGGGCGCAAGTACAAACACTGCTGTGGAAAGAGATGATGGTAGTAACGATTTCAATCGTGGAGTGAGCAATGTATGAGCCCCGTTTCCAACGCACAGACACGCTAATCGCCATGATTGGCCGCATTTCAGTGGAACCAGGTCTCCCGCGCCACAGCCCAACGCGACCTGGCCGACATGGTGTCCAGAGGGCTGCTGAAACAACGAGGGGTGGGACGGGGGACACACTACATTCTGCCCACATCCGATGAGGCGCAAAGTGAGACGAAAAACGTCGCACCCATCGTCCAGGTGGTTCGGTGCTGCCGGCAGGTTGACGAACTGACGAACAATGATCGAGCGTGTTCTACATCATTTTCCCGTCCACACCCATCCTCTCATCCTGGTCAGCGACTCCGACGGATTGCTGGCCGACGAGGACGTGTTGGCCGCACTGGCCGAGCGCGGCTTTACCCTGGTGGACGAACCCGACCCCGTCGCTCTGCGCCATCGGGTGGAAACCTTGCGCCCCTGGAGCATTGACCATCCTCTGATCGTCGCCACCGCCTGCCCGCTTAACCAACTCCCTTGCGACCTGTGGCAGCAGGGACACCACGCCACTCTGGTGCTGCACACCTTCTTCCCCAACCTGGCCTATCCGGTCGTGCGCGCGCTCACCCCGACCCAGCGTTGGCGGTTGAGCCAGTCGTCGTCACCTCCACGCCGCCTCGGTCGGCGGGGCACGATTGAATTCCTGCTGAGCCACGTCTTTGCCGCCGATCTCGGCGCGCTGCAGCAACCGGCTATGCTGATCGCCTGGCTGGACCAGTACCACCAGCAAACCGACCCTATGCCCGCCGCGCTGGGCGATCACCTGCTGGCCCGCCTGCGAAAGGCCCCCTCCTACGCCGATTGGCCGCTGGACGAGCTGTTGGCAAATCGCGATGCCTTTGCCACGTTCGTGCGCGAGCAGTGGCGCGCCTACGTGCAGACACAGACCGGACAACTCTTGAAGGAAGCCCCCATATGCTACCTGCTCGACTTTGAGGCCGACCATGTGCTGCAAGACGGTCTGCCCGGCTTGGTGCGCAGCGGTACGCTGGCGCCCCTCAACGTGGGGCAGCCTAACCGTTTGCCTGACTGGGCGCGCCCCGCCGTCCTGGCCCCCGAAGAAGACCACCGCCC
>CAZMOT010000189.1:0-4335 GCA_964568065.1 uncultured Anaerolineales bacterium | reverse complement strand
GGGGGGCTGGGAGGAGATGGGCGGGTGTACTTCATGGCACTTCCGGTCTTGGCTCTGATCCTGGCCGGTGGACGCTCTGGCCTGGTGATGACTGCCCTCAGCCTGGTCACCTATGGGATTTTTACTGTCCTCGCCCACCTGGGATGGCTGGAGAAGCAGCTCATCGTTCTAGAGAACTCTGTGGTGCTGGCGGACTGGTTGATCGCCGGGGCTGCTATGGCGATGGCACTAGCGCTGGTCATGGTATTGCTTTGGAACTTTCACCGGTTCCAGGTAAGCACTATGGCGGCGGAGCGCCAGGCATCAGTAGAACTGGCCCGGACCTACGACCTCTTAGAACAGTACAATCAGACCCTCGAGCAAGAGGTCGAGCAGCGCACCGCCGAGTTAAGGCGAGCTATGCATGAAGCCCAAGCCGCTAACCGTGCCAAGAGCGCGTTCCTGGCGACGATGAGCCACGAAATCCGCACCCCGATGAATGGCGTCATCGGCATGACCAGCTTGCTACTGGACACCGAGCTAAATTCTGAGCAATGCGAGTTCACCGAGACCATCCGCAACAGCGGCGAGGCCCTGCTGACCATCATCAACGACATCCTCGACTTTTCCAAGATTGAGGCCGGCCGGATGGAGTTGGAAAACCAGCCCTTTGACCTGCGTGAATGTGTAGAGAGCGCGCTCGACTTGCTGGCGCCCAAAGCGGCGGACAAAGGGCTGGACCTGGCCTGTTTGGTGGATGACCAGACCCCCGTCGCTATCTCCGGCGACGTGACTCGTCTGCGTCAGATCCTGGTGAACCTGTTCAGCAATGCCGTCAAATTCACCGAGCGCGGTGAGGTGGCGATGTCGGTGGACGCCCGCCCGTTGTCTCCGTTCGCAGAGGACACAGAGAGGTATGAGCTTCGTTTTGCCGTGCGGGACACCGGCATCGGTATTCCCCCGGAGCGGAAGGATCGCCTCTTCCAGTCCTTCAGCCAGGTGGATGTCTCGACCACTCGCCGCTATGGTGGCACCGGCTTGGGCCTGGCGATCAGCAAGCGGCTGAGCGAACTGATGGGTGGTACGATGTGGGTGGAGAGTGAGATTAGCCAGGGCAGCACCTTCCACTTCACCATCCAGGCGGAAGCCGCGCCCAGCCCTACGCCGACCTATCTGCAAGAGACCCAGCCGGATTTGAGGGGCAGGCGAGTGCTGATCGTGGACGACAACGCCACCAACCGGCGCATCCTGACCCTGCAGACGCAGTCGTGGGGGATGCTCCCCCGGGATACGGCCCTGCCTGCCGAGGCGCTAGAATGGATTCGCCGGGGCGCTCCCTTCGATGTAGCCATCCTGGATATGCAAATGCCGGAGATGGACGGACTGATGTTGGCGACCGCGATACGGCAGGAGCGCGACGCGCAGGCATTGCCGCTGGTGATGTTGACTTCGCTGGGGCAGCAGGAAGCCAAAGTGGACATAGCAGAGTTCGCGGCCTTTCTGACCAAGCCGATCAAAGCCTCTCAGTTGTACGACGCACTAATGGATGTCTTCGCACAAGAGAAGTGGTCGAGGGAGAAACGCGACGCGGCAGCCAAACCACAGTTCGACCCAGAGATGGGGCAACGGCTGCCATTGCGCATCCTGCTGGCAGAGGACAACGCGGTCAACCAAAAGCTGGCGCTGCGGCTGCTAGAGAGGCTGGGTTACCGGGCTGACGTGGCGGGCAACGGCCTGGAAGTGATCGAATCGCTGCAACGGCAGACGTATGACGTGATCCTGATGGACGTGCAGATGCCGGAGATGGATGGACTGGATGCCACGCGCCACATTCACCAGGATTTCTCCGCCAATGTGCGGCCGCGCATCATTGCCATGACGGCCGGCGCAATGAAGGAGGATCGCGAGTCCTGTCTGGAGGCGGGAATGGACGACTATGTCAGCAAGCCGATTCGGGTAAATGAACTGACAGAGGCATTGCGTCAGTGTCGTCCCCTCGGCAAGACAATAGAGCGCGGGAGCACATGGGAAGAAGGAAGCAAACTGTGTGTTACAGGAAGCGGATAAACGACTATGAGGTGTTGAGGACCTTGAAGCATGAGACTGAAACCCACAACATGCGACGTGCAATTCACGATTCGTAAGTGGAGGTCAGTATGAATATTGACATTTCCCACGTTCGCCGTAACATCCTGATACTGCTGACGGTGACCATTGTTGTCTTCGCCATCATCCTGTTCATCGCTACCCCCATCGTTGCTAACCTATCTCCAGAGGGCACACAACAAGAACGTCTCAACTACATTGTCGCCTTCCCCATACTGACTATCACACTGACCGTGCCCTTTTATTTCTATCTCCGTCCCATTGCCAAACTCGCAACCGCGCTGCAGGCGAGAGAGGAGATTCCGCCCGACATTCCCCAGCGGGCACGCACCCTGGCCTTCACAGTCCCCGTCCGCTTTCTGTACATCCCCACTCTAGCCACCTTCGTCTTTGGCGCTCTCTTTGATCTCTTGGGCACGCTCTTTGTAGAGAATTACCTCTTCCTTCCGAACTTTCGGAGCACAATCCTTATCACCATTGCCACGGCCTGCGCGTCGCTGATCCTATCGGTCATCTCCCGGCGGATCCTGGCTCCCGTGCTGCTGGTCACCTCCGGACTGGCAGAGGACATAGGGCCGCGCTTTGACATCCGTACCCGTCGGTTCATCACCACCCTGTCGCTGACGCTTATCGCCATCGTCTTCCTGGGTGTGCTCGGCTTCACCCAGGTTGTGCAGAGCGTTCGCGAGGGGTTGCGGGAAAGATACACCGTGCTGGGCGAAGCAATCGCTCACGATCTGGCAATCTACCTGAGCAACGATGCGCTGGTGGCCTACGTCGAGGCCCTCTTCGAGGAAGAGGATGAAGGCTACGCCTTCATCATTGACGACCAGGGCAACATAGTGACTCAGATACCGCCAGGGTATCAGGATCTGCAGGTAGAAGCGCGTGTGCTGACCGCTCGGCTGAGCGCTCACGGCGAAACCCAACAGGATCAGGACTTGATCGAGATCCCCGGTGGGGAACTAATCTTGATTCCTCTCAACCAGTCCGACGCGAACTGGCGGCTGGGTTTTGCCTATCGGATGGAGCCATTGAGCATCTCCCTCGTCCGGCGCACATTGCTGATCCTGCTGGTCTTTGTGGTTGGTATGTCCGTCTTTGTGTCTATCATCAATGGCTACATAGCCGACGACCTGACCCACGGCATCAAGTACGTGACCGCCCGCCTGTCAGATTTGGCCCAGGGCCAGGGGGTGGGCTTCAAAAAAGTCAGCGTGCTATCGCTGGACGAGGTGGGCGACCTGGTGCTGGCTTTCGATGGGATACAGAGCAAATTCCAGGAGCAGCAGGCGCAGACGGAGCGCGAGCAGAAGGAGCTATTGGCCCTGCAGGAGGTATCCCGCAAGATTGGCTCCATCCTGGACATAGATCAAGTGCTGAAGGAGATCATCGCCAGCGCAGAGCAGGTCTTTGGCTATCGCAATACGTCCATCTTACTGATAGACGAGGAGGCGAATGCACTCTACATCGCGGCTTGTGCGGACTATGTTAGCCTCGAGTTGCTCAACCAGTGCTTCAAGATTGGTGAGGAGGGGATCGTAGGGCGCGTGGCTGCCAGCGGCAAACCCCTGCTGGTGCCCGACGTGAGACAGTGTGAATTCTACATCGCGGGCAGCAGCGACGTGCAGTCGGAACTGGCTGTGCCTATGGTGGTCAGCGGCAAGGTCATCGGTGTGTTCAACGTGGAGAGCGAGCGGCTGCACGCCTTCACAGAGAGCGACCTGCGCATCGTCACCGCTCTGGCCAACCAGATGGCAGTGGCCATCGAGAACGCGCACCTCGCCACGATGAGCCACGAAATCCGCACGCCGATGAACGGAGTCATCGGCATGACCAGCTTGCTGCTGGATACCGATTTGACCTCTGAGCAACGTGAGTTCACCGAGACTATCCGCAACAGCGGTGAGGCATTGCTGACCATCATCAACGACATCCTTGACTTTTCCAAGATCGAGGCAGGCAGGATGGATCTGGAAAAGCAGCCCTTCGACCTGCGTGAATGTGTGGAGGGTGCTCTTGATCTACTGGCGCCCCAGGCGGCGGAGAAAGGACTTGAGCTGGCTTGCCTCATAGACGACCCAAGGATCCCCACCGCTATCTTTGGCGACAGGACCCGTCTGCGCCAAATCCTGGTCAATCTGCTGAACAACGCCCCCAAGTTCACCGAGCAAGGCGAAGTGGTGATGAGCGTGGAAGCGCGCCCGGCCCCACCCCTCACCCCTCCCCTGATAGGGGAGGGGAAGGGGT
>CAZMOT010000188.1:1013-4372 GCA_964568065.1 uncultured Anaerolineales bacterium | reverse complement strand
CTCGGGAGCAAGCGGCAGGCCAACTTGACCTTTGTGGATGCGTGCCAGCACGTCACGGTAGCCGGCAATCTCAGCCTCGGGGCGGGTCTCGGGGGCGGCCTGGGCCATCAACGCTTTCAAACGACGCTTTGGAATTGTAATGCCCTCGATGCGGTTCGAGGCTTCGGTGGACTCGACGACGGCGATCTGGCGCAGTGTCTCCAATACCTGAGGTGCCTGGTGCAGGGCCAATTCCTGCCGGTTCTGACAGCGGCCTAGCGCGCCTACCAGGTTGACCACGGTGACGTCAACCGGTTCCAGCAAGCGATTACTCCGAAATGACCACATCTAATGTCCTTTCAGGACTCATGCTTGGACCGTCTCCCCATCAGGCTTCAGATCCGATCGCCCAAAAGCCTGTGCTTCCCGTCCCCAGATGGAATTAGCACTGCGGAGAGATGAATCCCTTTTGCTCAAGTGATCTGCCAGGTCATGGCCAGATCCTCGTACGCTCCGATTCCCTTGTCGCTCAAGTAGGCGATGAATCTCTGAGGATCCAGGCACACCTCCGGGGCGTACACGCCTCCTTCCTCGGTCAGGAGCTCCCCATGGGCGAGCATCAGCGTGCCGATGGAGAGGGAGAGCCCGGTGGCTTCCCGCATCTGGCCGACGCCGCATGCGATACGATGCACCTCCTCGCCGGCCACCTCTTGTCTCTCCATCAAGATGTCCAGGATGATGCGCTTGGTGCGGTATTCGCCGTGGGTAGATTTGTCATGGCAGTGGACGAAGAAAGGGACCACAGGTTGACTATGCCCCCCGTAGCGTGAAGGAAAAGACGCTCCCCCGGCCGCCTGTGCTCTCCACACTGGCCTTTCTACCCAACTTCTCCATAATGCGCCGCACGATGACCAGTCCCAGCCCGCGCCCTTGGGCAGGCGTCTGAGCATACTGCCCAGACGGTATGAGCAAGCGCGCCTGTTCCTCAGTCGTCAAGCCAGGGCCGTTGTCGCGTACCCAGAAACGCACTACGCCATCCGCTTCGGTCGTTGCACCTAACTCTACACGCGGCGGTTGACCGCCATACTCGATAGCATTGCTGATGTATTTAGTCCATACTTCTTCGACCCACGGGCCATAACCCAGTGCCGTTGGCCAACTGGCGGGCAAGATGATGTCTGCTTGATGTTCCTTAATCGTATTGGCCAGGCGCTGCAGGGCCGCGTTGGCAATGGCCGCCATGTCCAGAGGCTTTATGTCTACTCGTTCTGCCTGGCGCACCCCCGCCAGAAACAGTAACTCATCAATGATTTTATCCATCTTGCGCCCATTCGAGACAATCGTACGTAGGGACTCCCGCAGTTCCTCGTCTGATAGTGTAGCATGGATCTTTTCCAACATGTCGGCAAAGCCAATGATCGAGGTCAATGGAGCCTTGAGGTCACGGGCCACGGCTCGGGCAAAGGTATCCAGTTCCTCGTTGCGCGCTTGCAGCTCCTCAAGCTGTGTGGCCAACTCGTGGCTCGCTGCCTGGAGCTGCTTTTGCAGTGCCCGCAGCGACAGGTGTGTTGCAACGCGGGCCAACACCTCTTTAGGCTGGAACGGTTTGGTAACATAGTCTACGCCCCCGATGGCAAAGGCTTTGACCTTTTCCTCCGTTTCCTCCAGCGCGCTGATAAAGACGATGGGAATATCGCGGGTTTGCGCATCGGCTTTCAAGTGTCGGCAGACCTCGTATCCGTCCATCTCCGGCATCATGATGTCGAGCAGGATCAGGTCGGGAGGTGTAGCCTGCACGGCTGCCAGTGCCTGTGCACCGTTAGCCACGGCCCGCACTTTATAACCTTCCCCAACCAACATCTGGGACAACAGGTACTGGATGTGCACTGTGTCATCAACGATCAGAATGCTTCCTTTGGGCGTATCAGTCTGCTGGTCATTCATCTCTGTCCTCTGCTTTCACCTGGCTGCGCTTCTGGGCAACGATGCGGTCAGTGAGTTCGGGGCTGCACGAACTCGACATGATCTTCTGGTTCGGAGTGAATTCCTTCATCCTCGATCTCTCAACGTGTCTTAGGGTAGGTGCGCCGACCACGGATCGGCGGCGGCAGGTCGAGCAAGGCCTGGTATGGATTGTTTCGGGAGTGATCGGCATGGTTGGCTCCTACAGGACTGGTCACGCATCATGTGTGCGCAAAAGCACCCACACCACGCTTGACGATGACATGTGGAGTGTATCACACAGCGCGCAAGAGTGCAACTCAGGTAGAGCCACCGCGCACACCTGCTCCGCAGGGCGTACAGTCTTTCTGTCAAGGGTGTTCGCCCGGTCGGGGGAATCTCGCTCGTAGCAAGAGAGATCTCCACCTCATACGTTCCATACGCGGAACGCATAAGGCGCTGACCTATCACAGCGAGCGCTGGTCACCTCGAACCGAGCGGGTGTGCCGGCTCACGTTGAAGCGCACCGGACGGCAGGTGAGCACCTGTGGGGGCTGGTCTGGATTTCGTTTTGATGTGACTGCTGGGGGTGAAGGATGCGTACGTCAACAGGGCGACCTCGATTGAGGTCGCCTTGTTTTGCTGCCGGGCTGTCCTGCATAGGAAAAGGCCGGAGGTGGGGGTTATGTGCGATGGAGGCTGCTTTCCGCACCGGGAGGGAAGCGGAGGTACGTCTTGGTGGCCGCTGCCAGGTCGGAGTAGGCGCCCCGGTAGGCCGGGGGCAACAAGGCCGCCATCTGGTACATGATCTCGTCGGTCATCTGCCGGCGCACCTGGCGGGTCACCCTGACGCCGCCAGCGTCCAGGTGGAACGGCTGTCCCACGACGATGTGAAAGTCGGTGCGACGCAGACGGGTCAGGTTGCGCCAGAAGTGTTCCCCGCCGTAGTAGACGACAGGCAGCAAGGACGCGCCACTGCGCAATGCCAGGAACACGGTGCCGGGATGGCCCCGCTGCAAGCGCCCGTCGCCGCTGCGGGTGCCCTCGGGAGCCACGGCCAGGATATGACCCGCTTCCAGCACCTTCAGCGCCTGGCGGAAAGCGGCCACATCGGCCTCGCCCCGTTGTATCGGGATGGCTTCCCACAGATCGAACAACAATGGTCCCAGGATGGGATTATTCAACGTCTCGGCCTTCACAAAGCCGGTCACAGGACGCGGCAGCAAGTGGGTGAAGAGGAGGGGCACCTCCAGGAAGTTGATGTGGTTGGCGACGACGATGAGCGGGCCCCGGTCCGGCACCTGCACCAACTGCGCGTCGTCCACCCGGCAAAGCATGCGTATCAGGCCCTTGATCGTCGAAGTCACTACCCGGTAGGTGAGTGTCATGCGGCATCCTCCGGCGGCAGGCAGATGATCTCGATCTGGCGCGGCAGTAGT
>CAZMOT010000188.1:0-1003 GCA_964568065.1 uncultured Anaerolineales bacterium | reverse complement strand
CACAGCGTCTCCCCGTCGGCGTGGGCAGGCAGCACCCCCTTGACGGCGGTGACGACTACGCGCCGCGCCCGCCCTGTGCTGATGGGCTCCTGGGTGGCCTGCGTGCCGCGCATGAAGTGGGGGATGAGGGCAAAGATGCGAGCGCGGCTCACCTCGCGGGCGATGCACAGGTCGAACAGGCCGTCGTCGGGTTCAGCCTCTGGGGCCATCATGAAGCCGCCCCCCAAGCGCCGCCCGTTCATGATTGAGACCAGCAGCGAGGGCTGAGTGAGCGTCTGGCCGTCGTACTCGATTTTGGTGAGCGGGGCCTTGTAGTACAGGAAGACGGTTTTGAGCACGGCCACGAAGTAACCCAAGAAGCCGCTGGGCCAGGTGATTTTGGCCGCCTCGAAGCCGGCGTCGGCATCGAAGCCGATGCCGACGCCATTGCCGAAGTAGCGGCCCTCTGGGTAGAGGCCGCCGGTGACCCTGCCGACGTCGATTCGCTCGTCGGCAAAGCGCTCAAAGTCGGCGAGATCAATCTGCGGGCCATGGAACTGCTCGATGCGGCCAACACCGGGGCGTACGGGCATCCGGAACCCACCCAGGTGCGGATCGAGCCGCTCAAAGGGAAAGCCATACTGGTTTCCGGCCACGATCTGAAAGATCTCGACGGGCTGCTCAAGCAGACCGAGGGTAAAGGCATAAATGTGTACACCCACGGCGAGATGCTGCCTGCGCTCGCGTACCCCGGGCTGAAGAAGTATCCGCATCTTGTCGGCAACTACGGCGGCGCATGGCAGGACCAGTGGAAAGAGTTCGACGCGTTCCCGGGCGCTATCCTGATGACGACGAACTGTATCCAGAAGCCGAAAGACGGCTACAAAGACCGGATATTCACGAGCGGGCTGGTGGCTTGGCCGGGAGTGCCACATATCACTGACGGCGATTTCACACCGGTGATCGACACGGCTCTCGCAGCCGACGGGTTCGCTGAGGACGGAGCGGACAAGACCATCACGAT
>CAZMOT010000187.1:0-4408 GCA_964568065.1 uncultured Anaerolineales bacterium | reverse complement strand
GTAGCGGAGTTTACACCTTGTACGATACCCTGACGCCTTCCGACGTGCCGACAGCCACATACCAGTGGATAGAAATCCGTCACAGTGCAGATTACGAGTGGGACCTGGGAGGTGTGCACAGCGGACATGGCGATGTTTCCTGTTCCTACCCCATTGGCTTTGTGTTTCCCTTTTACGATGATTTTTACACTCAATTCCGCATCAGTGAGAAGGGGTACATCTTTTTTGAAAAACAGGGAGTCGAGGTCGGCAGCGGAAGAGGAAGGCCGGGCCTGATCCCCAGCAATAACCTCACCGGCACCGATGCTGCCAATAACTTCATCGCTCCCTTTGCCGACGACCTGTTCGGCCATCCTGGGATCTCGCACGTCTACGTCAGGAATGATTCCAATCCCCGGCGCACTATCATCCAGTTTGAGAACGTCGTCTGGTGTTGCGGATTGTACAACCCGCGTACCTTCCAGATCATTCTCGAACCCAGCGGTGACATCACGATGCAATATCTCAAGATCACCAATTTCGCCGGTCCACTGGACGAAGACTTGAACAAAACCGTCGTGGTCGGGCTGGAGAACCTGTACGGTTCTGCGGGCGATGTATATACCCAAGGCTTCTTTATCCCCAGCGCCACAGATTTCTGGCAAGATAAGATGGCGATTCTCTTCCGACCCAACTTCACGGGCGTCCAAGCTGTCTTCTTGCCCCCCAGCCAAGTCTTATGGGACGATCCAGGTAACTCGATCACGACGACCTCTGATCTGTACCTTGGGGCCAGCGAGGAAGTAACTCGGAGCTTTAACCTGACCTACTCTCTAGCCGTCAGTTCTAGCGTTCCTATCGCTACCTGGGCTCAAGGCATCACCTACCCAACTTACGTCTCCTCCTTTAGTGGCACTTACAGCACCACGCTCCAATTCGTCACGGCAGTCCCGGCCGCTGCCGACATCAACGACGTGGCCACCGTAACCTTTACAGCCGAGTCCACCGCTACTACTCCCCCAATCAGTGCTACGTTTACCCTCACCTATGGCCCTGCCCACCGCGACTTGCAGATCGAGAAAACCCTGAATCCCGACATCCCCCCTGCCGACGGCGGCGCCCTCCGTTACCGCCTGGTGATCACCAACACCGATTTCAACGACAGCAACCGGGGAGCGATTGCCCATGGGGTGATGGTGACAGACCTCTTGCCGTCCGGCGTTACCTACGAAGACTGCCGCAGAACGTACTGGTGGCACGGGTGCGGTTCGGCGGTCACAACCGGTACAATCGGCAGCCGAACGGTCGTCACCGTGAACGTGGGCACTATGCGTATAGACGAGGTAGAGACGATATGGCTGGAGTTGCGTAATAGCAATGCCTCAGGATCAGTCATCAACACGGCCCATATAACGACGACCGGGAACGTTGAGCTGGGCTATGGTCCCAATAATAGCGATAGCGAGCCCTTCGCCGTCGCCGGTTCCGTGGCGTCCGAGTTGCACGTCCACAAACGGTATCCGTATCCGCACAGGGATCAGAACTTCACTGCCGCCGGCCAGGCCATTCCCTACAACGTCTACTTCTACAACGACGGCCGTGATGGGCATACAGGCAATGTGCCTCTCTACGACGCGACCATCGTTGATCTGTTGCCCGAGAATACCACCTTTAACCGGGCCGAACTCCGTTACGATGGGCCGGAACTGGTGGTGGGCGCAGAAGGCCCGATCACGCCCACTATCGGCGGCCCGATGAGCAGAACGCTGACCTTTGATATTCCCTTCGTGGACAATGGCTTCTGGAACGAGGCCCGTCTCCAGATATGGGTCAACGTCCCGCAGACCACGCCCATCGGCATACACCTGACCAATACTGTTACCATCAGCGATGGTCTCTCTTTCGACAGCGACAGCGAGGTGGTAGAGGTTACCAGCAGCTACGTAGACCCCTTTGTGGATAAGGAGCCGTCCAGGGATGAGTTGGGGAACATTATCCCGCCCGAGCCGGGCAAAGACTACACCTATTGGATCACTTATGGCAACCGCAACATGCTGACCTATGCCACCAATGTGTTCATCACCGAAACACTGCCTACTTCAATCACGCTGGTCAGCGCCTCGTCAGGTCGTTATCTCACCGGGCCGGTGACTTCCACGTTGCCGGGGGGCATCGTCCAGATAACCTGGTACACCGACACCGCGCCGGGTATCCCGCCGGGCGGTATGGGCCAGATAGCCGTCGTGGTCCACGTCGGCAGTGACGTGCCCCCGGGCACCGAGTTGGTCAACCAGGTGGTGATCACCTACAGTGGTGAGTTCACTCCTTCAACTACGGTGGACGACACGGACATTGTGACCGTCGAGGTGGCTTCCGAAATCAACGGCTCTCGAAAACTCGTGAGCGATGCAAACCCCAGCGCGGGGGATACCATCGAGTACACCATCGTGGTCAGCAACACCAGCCTGACTTACACCGTCAGCTTTACCGTCTCCGACGTGTTGCCGGCGGGCCTGCTCGCCTACGTCGGTCACGATCTACCGTCAACCGGTAGCATTGTGACTGGCGCCAACTCCATTCTCTGGACGGGGGAGGTCATCTCGAATAGTGAGGCAGCGCTCGCCTTCCAGGCGACGGTCACCGAGGCGGCGTACATCAACCAGGTCATCAGAAACTTAGCCTACATCACCGGCACAAACGTTACCGGAGGTGAGACCAGCATCGTGCGCTGGGTTGCCGTCACCGTTGCCCGTGGCGTCTTTGGCAGTTCCAGCAAGACTGCCAGCTCTGACCAGGTGGCCAGCGGTGATCCTCTTACGTACACGATCACCGCTCTCAACAACGGCAGTATCAGCCGCGTCGTCACCGTAACCGACTCGTTGCCCCCGGACGTGACTCTAGTCAGCGGCAGTTTCGACCCCACTGCAGGAACTGTCATCACTAGTAGCGACAGCCGCGTCTTTACCTGGACAACCAGCGTAGCAGGCCCGGGCAGCGAGAGCCTGAGCTTCCAGGCGACCATCACCGAGGGCCTCGAAGACGGCGTCACGGTTGAGAATATCGCCTACCTGGATGACGGCTATTCTCCCGACCCCATCCCTCTCGCGGCCACTGTTACGGTCAAGAACCCAAGCATCATCTATCTGCCAATTGTTCTCAGAAATTGACCTGGGGGCTAAGCTATGCCCATTGAAAACGCCCCACCGGTAGGGTGGGGCGTTTTTGATGACGGGGCGTGAGGGCGCTCATCGGCTGGCCTCCAACGCAGTCTCGGCCGTTGTCCTATCAGGTCCCCAAACGATCCACACGCGGTCGCCCTTGCGCCGCAGGCCCACGGCGACGCTGTCAGCTTCCCACCACGTATCGTCGGTGGCGGATGCGCCCTCGAAGCGGGCGGGGATGACGGCGCGGTAGGCATCCACGAACTCGACTGCGTCGGCGCTGCTATCCCACACCGTTTGCCACAGAACCAGCAGATGGCCTTCGGGGTTTTGCCACACACCGATGCGGTCACCGTCCCACCCGGCTGCAGCGGACGCGGCCTTAGTGGGATCGTCGAGGAACTCGTCCAGGTGCACGGAGAGCACGAATTCGCCCAACGTGTCCTCGATCACCAGTTGCCAGCCATCACCTGGAGTGGGAGGCAGGTAGACCTCTTGTGGCAGATCCCTGTAGTCGTAGTACTTTTCCGGATGCAGCACCTGCTCCGTCGAGCGGGGCGGGTCAGCGAAGGCCTCATTGACGCCTGTCCAAGTCCAATCGTATGTGATGATCAGATCCACCACGAAGTACGCTCCCTCCTGATAGGGAAAGGCCACGATCTCGCCCGCTCGCTCCGACACTCCCTGAAGCTCCAGTTCGGGTTTCTCGGCGAACGAAGCCTGGTAGGCCAGGTACTCCCACTCGGCCTCCATGGTGTTGCCGTAAGCGTAGAACGCCATGACGACGGTGGCGTCCCCCTCGACCAGCGCGCGGGCGGCCAAGTCGGCATCGGTGGAGGTAACGTTCTGCAGATAGCTGCCCAGGTCGAAGTGCTGATCCTGGAGCGCGTGGGTGTATTCGTGGGCAAAGATGGTCTCCTCCTCTGCGCTCATATTGGCGCGGTGGGTGACGACATAGATGTGACCCTGCTCAGGCACGTAGAGCCCGGAGAACTGGACGGTGAGGGTCTCTATTTCCTCGTCACCGATGGTCGCGTCCTCCGCCAACAGGCCCAGGACTTTGTAGAGCGTCCATTGGCGGTCCACCTCCGTCCGGGTCTCCTCGACGGTGTACAGGTTGCGCATCTCGCTTGCCATCTGCTCCCGGCTCAGCAGACTGAAGGGCACCTCGGCGGCCGGTTCCAGTTCGCGGATGAGGATAACCTGTTCGATGACGCGCTCGACGATAGACTGGTTGTAGAACTCGCGCGGCACGACGCGCGTGTTGG
>CAZMOT010000186.1:0-4507 GCA_964568065.1 uncultured Anaerolineales bacterium | reverse complement strand
GCTTGCAGCGGTTCGCAGGTGGGCGCGGATAAAAAACATCCGAGCGCCCGCAGGCAGTTGACCAGGGAGCGCGCCAGGGGGACCGGGAAGATCTCCACCCGCACTCCCCAATCCCTCAGTTCGTGGGCCTGCTCTTGCTCCTCGGGTGAGGTGCCAGCCGCCGTCAGCAGAGTGATCTGGTGGCCCAATCGGATCAGCGCTCGGATCAGGTTGTAGGGACGGGTGCGAATGTGGGAGGGCACGTAGGGGGTGTTATAGAGGAGGTTCACCCTTTTTGCCCCTCCTGCGTGAAAGGGAGACGCCCAATTTGGCCTCTACAGCCGCGACTACCTCCGGCACGGCTGCGATCTCCAGTCGAGCCAGGGCTTCCTCGCGGCTCATATATCCCTCTCGCACCAGACCTGCCAGCTCCATCACGTAGGGGTGGTACCCCATCTGCTCCAGGTGGATCATGTTAGCGAAGCTGTTGAGCAGGCAGTTGGTGGAGTTGGGGTCGGTGTCCTGGGGTCTCTCCCAGGCCAGTGTCTCAATGCAGTGCAGGACGGTCTCTTCGTCAAAGTCCAGGAAGGCCAGCGGGGAGACGTTGTAGGGAAAGTCGTGAGTGTTATTCAGGTGGTGCTCCTCAGGGAAGTAGACGGTAAGCTGGTCGCCGGCTGCCTCCTCCAGGGGGGCCATCGCCGCCTCGAGCATCGCCTGTAGCATCCGGGGGTTGGTGTGGAAGATAGCAGAGGCCAGGGGGATCTGTCCCGGCGACCAACCGTAGACTAGCAAAGGGATGTCCTTTTCCAGAGCCATCCGCAGGCCAATCCCCTTCGCCAGGGCCATGCAGGAGTTACAGATGGAGCTGGCCCGTTCCAGCGCCCGAGGCGTGTACATTCCTGGCTGCGTGGAGGCCACAAAGACTTGTCGCAGGAAATCGAAGCGGGGTTTCACAATGACGTGGTCCACTTTCAGGTTTTCGGCGACCATCCGCATGTTCTTCAGTGCGGCTGGGGAGACGAAACCGTTGTCGAAAGTGAATGCCAGGACGCGCAGGTCGTACTGCTTCCTGAGTAACCAGAGGGTGTAGGTGCTGTCTTTCCCCCCGCTCCAACTCATCAGGCAGTGGTATCCCGGCCGGGTGCGCACCTGAGCGACCAGTTCCTCGAATCGCGTGCGCAGGCGGACCTTCTGTGCTGCCCGCCGTTCCGCGTCCGGCATCCGTCGGCAATATTGGCAGACTCCCTCTTCGTCGAATTGGATACCGGGAAAGGTCTCCGGCAGGATGCAGTGGGCACATCGTCTCATAGTGTTTGCTCCTTCCCCCGGCAGATGCGGACAGGGTGGACCTCCTGCACTTGCCCGGGAGAGAAATTCTCCACAAACAGATGGTGGAGGAGTTGGGTGGAGAGAACTCCCACCAGTGCCATGTCATCTCCCTCGCTGACTCGTGCCCCCGTCCGGCACTTGTGCAATAGCCGGGCTACGGCGTCGGGGTGGAAGATGGAGCTCGCTTGGATCGCCTCCGGCGAAAGCAGGTCCTCTACATAGTCCAAGGGCTGGGCAAAGAAGGCCGGGTGGATGGGGGCGCGGTAGGGTTGCTTGCGCCGCTGCCAGACCCGAGCAGGTAGGATTCCCTGGGCGCTCTTCTTGAGAATGTATTTCTCCTGCAGACCCCGGATCTTGAAGTGGGGCGGGAGACGGCTGCAGAATTCCACCACCCGGTGATCCAGGAAAGGGAAGCGTCCTTCTACTGAGTTGGCTGCCATCACTCGGTCGCCTTGATAGGAGAGGAGGTAGGGGGACATGAAGGTGGCGACCTCAATGTATTGTGCCTGGGCCAAGGGGCTCCAGCGAGGTAACATTCCGTTCAGCGAGGTCAGGAGCTCTCCCACTGGATCGTACTCTCTTAAGGTTTCCTGCAGACCAGTGCAGAATAATCGTTGAAGGCGGGCAGTGTTGCGCCAGCGAATCTGGTGCGAGTAGCCCAACTGGTCCACCGATGTAAGCCCCCGGCGGAAGAAGGCCATCAGATAAGCGTCGCCGCCACGGGAGAGGTCGGCCACGTAGGGGTATAGTCTCCGCAAGAGCAGCGGCCGCCAGGACGAGTCTGGCTGGCGGGCCCAGAAGCGGCGGATCTTGTCTTCCTGGTAGATGTTGTAGCCTCCCAGGAACTCGTCTGCTCCCTCTCCAGTCAGGACGACCTTGATGTTGTTTTCGCGGACCAGCCGGGAGAGCAGGTACATCGGGGCGGGGGAGGTGCGCAGGAGGGGGGCCTCGGCGTGCCAGACCACCTCCGGGAAGATCTGTCCGACATCGGCGTTGGTACATTCGGTTCGGCGGTGGTCGGTGGATAGAAAGGCGGTGGCGACTTCCTGGTAGGTCCGCTCGTCGAAGGCGGGCTCCTCGAAGGTGATGGAAAACGTGCACAGGGATTCGGGGGTGTGTTGCCGGATGAGGGCGGCGATCAAAGTGGAATCCAGCCCGCCGCTGAGGTAACTACCCACTGTAACGTCTGCTCGCAGCCGCAGCCGCGTCGCATCGGAGAGCAGGGCTTGCAACTGCTCTGCTGCCTCATCCTCTGAAATTCGCTCCTCGTCCCCAGCCTCCGGGAAAGTCAGGCTCCAGTAGCGGGTAGGAGTGTGGGCGTGTGGGGGTGTGGGGGTGTCTGCGTGTATCTGCAAGCAGTGGCCCGGCGGGAGAGCCAGGATGGACTGGAAGATGGTGCGCGGTGCCAGGGAGGCCCAGAAGGTGAAGGCCTGAGCCAGGGCGTGGGGGTCGAGCCGGGCCTCCACGCGGGGATGCAACAGCAACGTCTTGATCTCCGATCCGAAGACTATCCCCTGCGGGAGCAGCGTATAGAACAGCGGGCGGATGCCTAGCCGATCGCGGGCCAGGAACAACTCTCTCTTGCGGGTGTCCCAGATGGCGATGGCGAACTGGCCGTTGAGCCGCTGCAGACACTCTGGCCCCATGTCCTCGTAGAGGTGGAGGATGACCTCGGTATCGGAGCGGGTGGAGAAGCGGTGGCCCGCCTGCTCCAGTTCGGCGCGCAGCTCCGGGTGGTTGTAGACTTCGCCGTTGAAAACGATCCAGAGGGATTCGTCCTCGTTGGGGATGGGTTGCTGGCCGGTGCTCAAATCCACGATGCTGAGACGCGCGCAGCCGATGCCCGCCCGCTGGTCCACGTAGAGGCCGGACTCATCGGGTCCGCGGTGGTGGATGATGCCCAGCATCCGCCGCAGGAGGCCGATGTCGGGCGGGTGCTCCCCACTCCAATCCAGTACACCGACGATGCCACACATACCAGGGCTACCCCTTATCTCAAGGCCGACGTCTGGATCTTCCCCGATGACGTCTTGGGCAGGGAAGGGCAGAACTCTACGTGCCTGGGCATCATAAAGTCCTCCAGGTGTTGGGCACAGTGGCGGAGCACATCCTTCTCGGTAAGTTGATGACCATCGCTGCAGACGATGAAGACCTTGATCGCCTGGCCCAGCAGTTCATCGGGTACGCCGATGACGGTGGCCTCCACCACCCCCGGCAACTGGTAGAGGGCTCTTTCCACTTCCCTAGGGGCGACTTTCTCGCCACGGCTCTTGATGATGTCGTCCTTGCGTGCGACAAAGTACAGGAACCCCTCTTCGTCCATCTTGAACAGATCGCCGGTGTACAGGAGACGCTCTGCCGGGTAGCGTCCCGGCCGGTACCACTTGGCGGTCGCCTCGGGGTTGTTCCAATATCCCTGCATGACGTGAGAGCCGCGCACCACCAGTTCTCCTACCTTCCCTGGCCTCAGCCGGTTGCCGTCCTCGTCCTCGATCCAGACCTCGGTGCCGGGGATAGCGATGCCAACCGACCCGGGCCGGCGATCCAGCTCCTCCGGCGGCAGGTAAAGGGTGCGCTTGCATTCGGTGAGCCCGTACATCGAGTAGAGGCAAGCCCAGGAGAAGGCCTCCCGTAGCCGGCGGATGTGCTCCACCGGCAGGGCAGCGGCGGTGTTGGTCAGGTAGCGCAGGGAGGAGAGAGCGAACCGGCTCAGATCCATCTGGAGCAGCATAGCGAAGAGGGTCGGCACGCCGGGGAATCCGGTCACCTTCTCCTGCTCGATGCGCTTCAGCACCGCCGCTGGGAAGGCGAAGGACCGTTCCAGCACCAGGGTGCCGCCGAACTTGAAGACCATCAGCAACTGGTAGAGGCCGTAGTCGAACGAGAGGGGGAGGACATTGATGACAATGTCTTCCGGTGTGTTCTCCAGGTACTGGATGATGGAAGAGGCGGCGAAGATCATGTTGACGTGAGTGGACATGACCCCCTTGGGATCGCCGGTGCTGCCGGAGGTGTAGATCAGGCAGGCCAGGTCCACGTCAATGGTGGGGCAGGAGAGGCGAGCGGGAGGATGGAGCTCCAGCAGTTGAGGGAACGCTGTCACGCTGGGGTGGGCATCAGTTGCCTGGATAGCTCCCTTGCCGCACATGACGGCGACGCGAAGGGAGCGTCGCTCCCGGCGGAGGTCGCGGTCGATGGG
>CAZMOT010000185.1:0-4601 GCA_964568065.1 uncultured Anaerolineales bacterium | reverse complement strand
CCCGTTGACTCTCCGCGAAACGAGTCGCCCCCTCCCCCCGCGCTTCCACCGTTTCGAGCGGGGTTGCTCTTTTCATCAAATCGTCATAAAATATGCAAGTCACTGTTCTCGTCGGATGAATCAAGTGCCCGTACCCGAAGAATTAAATAGTCCTGAAATGGGGAAATGGGGAGGCTGCTTGACAATCCGGGTTATATGTGGTACTCTCCCGCTTGTAAGACCGAGAGACATCAGCGTCAAGGATGAACATCAAGGAGGCAGTAATGGCAGAGGGGTCCCGTACTGAGCGTCTGGTGAGGCGGTTGCAGGAATTGCAGATGAACACGCCAGACGTCGAGGGTACGTCAGTTGTAAGTGTAGATGGACTTACGATGGCCTCTTCTCTACCGGGGGGTGTCGAAGAGGATCGGGTCGCTGCGATGTCCGCCGCGATGCTCTCTCTGGGCGAACGCATCGCTGGCGAACTGGGGCGCGGTATGTTGGATGAAGTGTACGTGAAGGGAGAGAACGGTTACGTCGTTCTGCGCGCCGTTGGTGAAGAGGCAGTTCTGACCGTGTTGGCTCGCCAGCAGACCAAGCTAGGTTTACTCTTTCTGGATATGCGCCGTGCATCCGAAGACCTGACCAAAATTCTAGAAGTCTAGCAGACGAAACACCAGAAGGAGGCCATAAAGTGGCGCGGATCAAACCAAGTGGTTATTACTATCCCAATCTGATGGGCCGTATCTACCTCGAGGCCATGGAAGAAATCATGGGGAAAAACGGATTGAACGCCATTCTGAACCTGGCTGGCCTGTCGCACTTGATTGACAATTACCCGCCCATGGACCTGAACAAGGAGTTCGATTTTGCGGACTTCTCGGGTCTGAACGGAGCTTTGGAGGATATGTATGGGCCACGCGGGGGACGTGGTCTGCAGTTACGGAGTGGTCGGGCCGTTTTTACCAGGGGGCTCCAGGGACTGGGGGCTCTTTCCGGCGTCGGTGACTTGGCCTTCAAGGTACTGCCAATGGCTGCCAAACTCAAGGCCGGTATCCCAGCGATGGCAAAAGTCTTCAGCCAGGTCAGCGACCAGAAGAGCACTGTCGAGGACCGGGGCGACTTTTATGCTTACATCATGAATCCGTGTCCGGTCTGCTGGGGGCGCACGGCAGACCGACCGATCTGTTTCGCGGCCAAAGGACTGCTGGAGGAAGGGTTGCACTGGCTCAGTGGGGGGCGCAAGTTCCGGGTGGAGGAGATCGAGTGTGTGGCCATGGGCCAGCCGACTTGCACGTGTGCCATCTACAAGGAGCCGATAGGGTAGGTACGTTGGACCAGGCCATACCTCACATACGTGAGGGCGGAGGGTAAAAGCGTGGCAGAAGTTCCTCATATCCTCATCGTGGAGGATCAACCAAACACAGCCGAAATGCTGACCTCGTACTTCCAGGCACAGGGCTACGAGGTCACTTGGGTAGGGTGGGGAAAGGACGCCTTGGCCTTCTTAGAGAAGACTACTCCCGACCTTGTCGTGTTGGACATCCGTCTGCCGGACATTGATGGCTATGACGTGTATCGTCGTCTACGTGCCCGCCGGCGCACCGAGCATGTTCCGGTCATTTTCCTGACAGGGAAGCGTGACCGAGGAGACAAACTGACGGGGTTAGCATTAGGCGCCGCAGATTACATCACCAAGCCATTCGATGTCCAGGAACTTCGCTTGAGAGTGCGCAACGTGCTGCGCCGTTCCAAACTGGGACAGCAATCTCACCCAATCACCGGTCTGCCATCCGCGCCCCTGCTTGATGAGCGCTTGCGCCAACTACTGAGTGGTTCTGACTGGACAGTGCTCTCCGTAGGATTGCATGGGCTGGAGGAATTTGCTGAAGCTTATGGCTTCGTGGCGCGGGATGATGTGGTGCGTGCCGTGGCGCTCATGCTGAACCATGTTGTGAGCGAGAGCCAAGATGTCGATGCCTTTGTGGGCCACCTGGACGATACCAACTTCTGTGTCGTCATAACACCAGGTAAGGTAGAACATGTGCAACATGCTCTCAAAGTGCGACTGAGCGAGGCGATGGCCTTTTTCTATCCCCGTGCGGATTGGGAGGCCAGGCAAGCGAACCTCGATGCAGACTTGCCGCATCTGGATGTCACTATGGGTGTGCTCAATTCGTCTGCACGCTCTTTTCGCAACCTGAAGGACTTGAAACAGGCCATCACCGAAACTCAACACGCAGATTAGGCACACAGCACAGCCTGGTTTGCAGTGCAGAACTGGCGGAATCTCGGCAAACTAGCCCAGACTCCGGCTGGCAGGGCCATGGCCCAGGCCCTGCACCTGGCCGGGGTCTTTCTGCAAGTAGGGACACCAGTGAAACTGACCGTTGTCATACCCACCTACAATGAGGCCGAAAACGTCAGGCCTATGACCGAGGCGCTACTTGACCTGGGTATCGGTGCCTTGGATATCCTGATCGCGGACGATGAATCTCCCGACGGCACCGGTCTCATCGCCGACGAGTTAGCTGTTCAGTATCCAGGCCGGGTACACGTTTTGCATCGCACAGGCCCTCGTGGGCTGGGACTGGCCTACGTAGATGGGTTCCGCTGGGCCCTGGAGCATGGCGCCGATTACGTCGTCCAGATGGATTGCGACTTCTCCCATTCTCCAAAGCATATCCCCCAGTTTCTGGAGCATATCCAAAACTATGACGTACTCGTGGGTTCTCGCTACGTTCAGGGTGGCAAGACAGACGAGCGCTGGGGCTGGGGCCGCTGGCTGCTTTCCTGGTGGGCCAACAGTGTCTACACCCGGCTGATCCTGGGATGTAAGGTCAAGGACGTTACCGCAGGCTTCAAGTGCTGGCGGCGAGAGACGCTGCAGTCCATTGACCTGAGTCGCATCCGCTCGCAGGGCTACGTCTTCCAGGTCGAGATGGCCTACGTCAGCGAGCGGCTGGGCTACCGCGTCCTGGAGATTCCTATCTATTTCGAGGACCGGCGTATCGGCAAATCGAAGATGACGATGTCGGTAAAGGTCGAGGCAGCACTGCGGGCGTGGGAGGTTCGCTGGCGGCATCGTCACCTGCGGCCAGGTGATCGGTTGATCGCATGATCCGCGGTAAGCGAAGCGACGTACTGCCCGAACTGGGCATCCTCATTCTGCTGCTCTTACTGCCCCTCCTGCTGTTTGCGCCGGTGGCCCTGGGGCCTAAGACATTGCTGCCAGCCGACAATCTCTTCTTGTTCGAGCCCTACCGGACGGCAGCCACCGATGTGGGAGTGGCCTGCCCCCACAATCACCTGGTTGCCGACCTGATCCTGCAGAACTACGCCTGGAAGCACTTCCTCGTGGAGTGCCTCCACGACCGAGAGTTGCCTCTTTGGGACCCCTACATCTTCGCCGGTCATCCTTTCCTGGCCAACGGGCAGCACTCGGCGCTCTATCCACTAAGTCTGATCTTTTATGTCCTCCCGCTGTGGCGGGCCTACGGGGTCTTCGCCTGGCTGCAGTTGGGACTGGCCGGGACTTTTGCGTACCTTTTTGCCCGTGTGTTGGGGATGCGCCGGTTGGCAGGACTGATCGCCGGGATCACCTTCCAGCTCAGCGGCTTCATGGTCGTGTCGTCCGTCCCGCACCCGATGATCATCGCCGCTGCGTCGTGGCTGCCCTTTATCTTGGCGATGGTCGAATTGGTCGTGCAGCAGCGACCGGCGCTGGGTCGGAGGCCGGCGACACTGCCCTGGGTACTCCTGGGGGCACTGGGCCTGGGCTGCCAGATGCTGGCGGGTCACGCCGAGAACACGCTCTTCGTCCTGCTGGTGATGGCAGCGTATGCGCTGTGGCGGCTCATTACCCCACCAACTGAACAACTATCCACCAGGAACCGGTTGGCTAGTTGGCTGATTGGCTGCCGTCGTCCGGTTTTCTGGCTCGTCGTGATGCTGACCCTGGGGCTGGCGCTGGGGGCAGTGCAGTTTGTACCGCTGTCTGAGGTGGTTGATGGCAGTTTCCGCAGTGGGGAAGCTGCGGCGCGTCTTCAGCAGGTTCTGGACTGGGCTTATCCCCCCCGCCGATTGATTGCCTTCGGCATCCCGAACTTTTTCGGCAACCCGGCTCACCACGGTTACTTCGACCTCTTCGAATGGCGCGCGGTCCCAGTCACCGTGAATGCCTATGGAGACCCGGTCCTCAGCACCGAGTGGGGGAAGAAGAACTATGTCGAAGGCGGGGCCTATCTGGGCTTGCTACCGCTGTTTCTGGCGGCCGTCGCGATACTGTGGTGGCTCGCGCCTCGCATTCCACGTTTCACGTTTCACGTTTCACGCTTCACGTTTGATACAATACACAGCGCCCGATACGGCATCCCCTTCTTTACCCTCCTGTCCCTCTTTTCCCTCGGCTGCATCTTCGGCACACCGCTCTATGCCCTCGTCTACGCGCTTCCAGGTCTCGAGCAATCTCACTCTCCTTTCCGCTGGGTCTTTCCACTCACACTCTCGGTCGCTGTATTGGCAGGGTTTGGGGTGGAGGCGGTGCAGAGAAGCAGGGGAGCACGGGGGCAGGGGAGCAGGAAACAATCTCGGATCTCCAACCTCCTTTTGCTCAACACTTC
>CAZMOT010000184.1:0-4684 GCA_964568065.1 uncultured Anaerolineales bacterium | reverse complement strand
CTCCTCCCTCCGAGAGAAGACCACCACCGTGCCCCCCTCCGGTGTGTACTGGATCGCGTTCTCCACCAGGTTGTTCAGCACCTGCATCATCCGCTCTGGGTCTACCAGTGCCACTGGCCCCAACTCTGCCGCCGACGTATCCATCGGCCGATGTTCCAACGTCAACCCTCGCTCCTGGGCCAGCACCTGGTGGCTGGCGACGGCGACCTCGGTCAACTCAGTGAGGGGGGTCGGGCGGGGTTCCATCTCCAGCCGTCCGGCGTCTATGCGGGAGATCTGCATGATGTTCTCCACTAGCCGCGCCAGGTGGTCCGTCTCCTGCGTCAGGGGCTCCAGGTACTCCTCCCACCTCTCCGGCTGCTGCCGCATCAGATGCGCGTACAATTTGGTCGTCGTGATGGGTGTGCGCAGTTCGTGGGAGACGTTGGTGACGAAGCGAGTTTTCATCCGGTTCAGTGCCTTAAGATGACTCACGTCGTGGATCGCCACCACGGCCGTCGCTTCCTCCATCCCCGGCCCCGAGATCGGCGCGGCCCTCAGTTTCAGATCGAGCCCCGTCAGTTCCAGCACCGTCTGCGACCGTTCCTCCACCCGCCGCGCCAGGTGCTGCACCGCCTCCCGCAGCCGGGCCGCATCTTCCAGCGAGAGCGTCTTAGTGAGCCAGGTATAGACAATGGGGTTGGCCTGGAGAATCTCGCCCTGTCCATCGGTGACGACGATGCCGTCGGAAGCGCTGTAGAGGATCGCCTCCAGTAGGGCATACTGGGCCTGAATCTCAGCCGTTCGTTCCTGCACCCGCTGTTCCAACTGCTCGGCGTGGTCAAGCAGTGCCTGGTGCAACCTGGCGTTCTCAATGGCGATAGCAGCCGAGGCGGCCAGCGTCTCGACCAGGATAAGGTCGTCCCCGTCAAAATCACCACTTAACTTGTTCACCACCTCCAGCACGCCTATGGCCGCTTCATGTACCCACAACGGCACAGCGAGCAGCGAGGTCGTGCGCCAGCCGGTTTGCTCGTCAATACCGGGGAAGAAACGAGGATCATCTGGCGCATTGGCGACGACGGCGCTCTCTCCGGTCTGCGCCACCCAGCCGGCAATGCCCTGTCCGGGGCGCAGGCGCAGATCGAGCGGGGAGCCACCCTGATCGTGGCGGGAGACTGCATGGCAGACCAACCAACCCTCCCGTTCCTCGTCCCACAGCCAGAGTGAAACACCCTCGACGCCGATGGTCTCTGCAACCGCTTGCAGCAGTTGTTGGACGATCTGCTCCAGGTCAAGGGTGGCGGTGAGTCGTTGGCCCACCTGATTGAGCAGGGCTAGATTGCGATTGCGCTGTCGCAGCGCCTCCTCCGCCCGTTTGCGAGCGAGGCGATCACTGTGCTTTTGCACCACGTCTGGGAGCACCAGCGGCAGCAAATCCAAATAACCCCGATCGTGGTCTTTGATCATATAGTCGTCCACACCCGCCTTGAGCGCCTCGACGGCCAGGTACTCTGTCCCCGCTCCAGTCAGCAGTACCAGGGGCAAGGGACACTCACGTTTGAGCAACTCCCGGCACAGATCCAGGCCGGACATGCCGGGCAGTTTATAGTCGGTGACCACCAGATCGAACGACGCAGCATCTGCACTCAGGCGTTTCAGAGCCTCCTTGGCCTGCGCGTAGCGCGTGATCTCGCTGGGAGCCGGGCTCTTTTGGAAAGCCCGGCGAAAGGCCAGCCAGTCGTGTTCGCTGTCCTCGACCAGCAGGATACGCAGGGAGGTGTCCAACCTGGTCGGCGATGCGCTATTTGAGTCCATTTGTCCACTCCGGAAGCTCGACCAATTCCCAGAAAAGATTAATAGTCCTCACCGCTTCAGCAAAGTTCTGGAATCCGACGGGCTTCATAATGTAGGCGTTGGCGCCCAGATCGTAGCTTCTGAGGCGATCCTCTTCGGCCTTCGACGTGGTGAGGATGACGACCGGCAAACGATGGAGCTTCTCGTCCTCACGGATGTGCTCCAGAACGGTCAGACCGTCCATCTTGGGCATCTTGATATCGAGGAGAAGAATGCCCGGCCGGGGGGCGGAGCCCGGTTCACTATACTTTCCCCGCTGGTGGAGATAGTCCAGGCACTCTTCACCGTCTCGGACGACGTGGAGCGGGTTGGCGATGTTGTATTTCTTCCAGGCCCGCTTGGTGGCCACAAGGTCGTGCTCGTTGTCCTCAGCTATGAGAACTACAAAGGGCTTCCCGTTCATTCTATCTCTCCTTTTGGGTCCCGGGAAGGGTCACAAAGAACGTGCTCCCTTCACCGGGTTTCGATTCTACGCGGACCGCGCCGCCCAACTTGTTAATGGCCTTCTTCACAATGGCCAGACCAATGCCGGTGCCCTCGTACTCTTCGCTGGTGTGGAGCCGCTCGAAGACGTGGAAGATTTGCTCGTGGTAGCGAGGGTCAATCCCAATGCCGTTATCGCGTACAAAGAATTCATATGCTTGTGGCCCCCCCTCAGTCCCCCCCGCCGGGAGCAGGAGGGAGGCAGGCCGCCAACCGAGTTCAACCCGCTTGTGGGGAGAAGTGTTGAATTTGACGGCGTTGCTGATGAGGTTCTGGAACACCTGCCCCACCAGGACCGGCTCAACGACGATAGTGGGCCACTCATCCGCCATCACAACCTCTACGTCCGCCGGCAGACTAAGAATGGCGAGTAGTCTTCGCAGAAATACGCCCACGTCAACCATCTCAATGGGGATGCTCGACCGGCCAATCCGCGAGAGTGCCAACAGGCCCTCAACTAACGCTTCCGATTCGCGGACGGCGCGGCCGAGGCCGTCGAGATACGCTTTCTGGTCGCCGGCGAGGGTCGCCTCCAGATCTTCGCGCAAGAAGTCGGCATAGTTGTGAATGGCCCGTAAGGGCGTCTTGAGGTCGTGGGAGACGGCGTAAGCGTACTGGGAGAGTTCCTCATTCGCCGCTTCCAGTTCGGCGGTGCGCGCTTCCACCAACTGCCCAAGATGATCGCGGTGCTCTCTCAATTCCTCCTCCGCCTGCATCCGCTCGATAATTCTTCCCAATTGTTCGGCAATAGCGTTGATCAGATCTCTCTCTTCCGTCAGGAAGGGGCCTTCCTCGCCTTCTGGTTTTTCCTCCAGGTAACAGACCTCCACAGTGCCGATCCGCTCGCCACGCACAACGATGTCGCCGATCTGTTTCCATACGGTTGCCCGAAAGTTTTCCGTTCTGAACTCTTGACCCTCCAAGGTGATGATCTGCGCGCCAGTGATTTCTGGATACTGCCAGGCAGGCGGAATGAGAGCAACTGCCCCCTGAAGTATCTCCCCCAACGAGAGGCCCGGCTTCTCGACAAGACCAGAAATGTCGTAGAGGCAATTCAGTTCCTTGACCCGCTCGCCAAGATCATGCGCCTGCTTCCGCAGCGCCTCCTCCATCTGCTTGCGCTCGGTGACGTCTTGGAATGCATTGATAAACTGAATCGCCCCGGTTTCGGTTGCTCGGGTTATCGAAGTAATAGAGCACCAGAATACAGTGCCATCTTTGCGTTCAAATCGTGCCTCAAAATCTTTGACAAAACCTTCCCTATGGAGTTTGATGAAACGCTCTCTGTCTTTTTGGTCGTAATAGTGAGCCGAAGCAGGTACCCTTAGAAAGCCCTCCTTTGAGTCGTAGCCAAACATATTAACTGCAACCGCATTGACTTCAGTGACCTTGCCATCCGGAGTGCTTATTGAAATGCCGATGGGAACGTTCTCCATCAAGTCTCTGAACTTCTTCTCAGATTCCCGCAGTGCTTCCTCTGCCCGCTTGCGTTCCTCCTCCAGTTCTATGGCGTGCAGGGCGAAGGCAATGTCTCCGGCAACCTCTCTGAACAAGGCTTGCTCTTCCTCGTCTGCGATGAGCTCTCTGGGGATAGACACAGACAACAGGCCATAGACGTTTCCGCCGTGTTCCAGCCGGACGGTCATCGCCCCCCGGCTGCCGTACTTCTTCGCCAATGGGCAGTCGGCGCAGGTGGAGGCCGGATCCTCGATTGCTATAACGTTCGCTTGCCTCATCGCCCTCTGGCCGCAAGCGGTCAACTCGCCACGTTTCAACTGCTCGACCATAGGCAGGAAATCTTCGCCCAACCCGGCTTCGGCGCTCGTCACAGACCCTTCGGCTCCGCTCAGGGCAGGCCCCCCGGACTCATCCAACAGAGTGATCCAGGCGTTATAGTATCCGCGAGTCTCGATGAGACTGTCGCAAACGCCTTGAAGCAGACGGTCGCGGTCCCACCCCCTGACGACGAGTTGGTTGACGCTGCGGATGGCACGCAGCACAAGGTTGAGGTGCTCTATCCTCCCCTCCGCCCGCTTGCGCTCGGTCTCTAACGCTTCCAATTCTGCAACCCTCTGGCGCAATTCTGCCAGTTCATCAATGAATTGCCCTTGGTCTTACCTTCATCTTTCATCTTGCGTACTCCCGATGTGCTCGATTTCCAGCTACGCCAGCACCAGATCTCTCCAACCTACTGCAATTTGCCCCTGATACCGTTGCACCTCAGTTGTTGCCGTCATTATACGCCAAATCTGTCCAAGTGAAAAGCCCCCGGCCAAGACAACCGGGGGCTCGTCGCTTTACTCTGCTCTCGTCTACTCATCTACTCGTTTATTCACCTGCTCCACTCCCCTCCCTAATCACAAAC
>CAZMOT010000183.1:0-4748 GCA_964568065.1 uncultured Anaerolineales bacterium | reverse complement strand
GTCGGGTCCGCTGCGAGTACTCGCGGCAGGCCTTCGGTGCGCTATCTGCTTTGTTTTCCACCATTGTACCTCTGTTACGGTTCGGATTTGAGCTGGTGCTGGCACCAGGCATAGAGGGCGTCGTAGATGGCGAAGCCGTGGGCCAGTCGCTCCTCGTCGGGTGCATCCAGGTAGTGGAAGCCCTCGGCGATGGCGCGCACCCCCGGCGATTGGGGGGTGTGGTCGCGGTCGGCGGTGTCGGCCCCATGGACGATGTCGGCCAGCAGCCGGAGTGCCGGGTCGTCCAGGTTGTGCTCCCCGACCAGCACCTCGAAGGTGCACTTACCCTCTCGGTGATCGTACTGCCCTTTGCCCCGGGCGTCGTAGGAGATGGCACCCTCCCGCTCGGCGACCTCCAGCACGTCGTCGGCTGGCACGAACAGCAACTCAGCCTCGGAGTCAATGAACCGCTTGATCAGCCACGGGCAGGCTACGCGGTCCACTTTGACCTTCTCGCGTGTTACCCATTTCATTGTGCTCGCTCCTTTCTTCGAGACCTGCCGCGTGTACTCGCAGCGGATTGATGCCCGGCCGTCTGCGGCCGGCGTCTTCTGTTCAATCAACGTCTACTGCGGCCGGCGCCGTCTGCGGCCGGCATGGTCTCAGGTCCTGGCCGAACAACGCAAAGTACATGGTGCCCAGCAACCCAAACCCAAACGCAACCAGCAAATTCGTCATCGGCGAGGTGACAGATTCTACCAGTGGCAGCAGATTTTGTCCAACCCCCAGCGCGTCAAACACTTTGGCTGCGGTCGAAGCGTCCCACAACAGCGCGCCGCCGAAAGCGGCCACTGAGACGACGAGGTCTCGGAGCAAGTAGTACACCCCAAAGGTCCCGGCCTTCTTGTCCTCCGGAGCCAGGTCTATGATCAGCGCCTTGCGCGTTGGCTCGCCAAACTCTTTCATGCCCCGAATGACAAACGCCGCCACCATCGGCCAAAACGAACGTGATAAGAGTAGTGCCAGTGGGAAGAGCGTGAAAAAGCCAAAGGTAGCGACGACAAAAGGCTTTTTGGTGCTCTTGTCGGCCAGGTAGGCGACCGGGATGTAGATCAACATCGCCGTGATCATCTCGACTGTGGTCAACAGACCAAACTGAAAAGGCGTAATGCCGTGGATCTTTACGCACCAGATCACGGCAAAAGCATACGGAATCTGCTCGCAGAAGCGCACCAGGATGTCTGATACCAGCAGTCTGCGCAGGTCCGGGCCGATAAGCCCCAGCATGCGCAGCGGGTTGCTCTCTGCCTTGCGCGATGATCTCCCGCTATCCTCGATCATCACCTGCTGCAATACCAACGAGATGCCCCCCAGAATCAAGGCCGCCGCGAACGCCAGGCGCACACCATTCCTTTCTCCGAACTGTCCGATCATCAAACCGCCTAGCAGCGGTCCCAAAGCCATCGGAACGCGGCGCGCCAGCGCGTGCAGTGAGACTCCCATGGTGCGCTTGTCTTTGGGCAGGACGCCGGAGACCATGTCCATCGTCGCCGGTAACGAGATCGCCGTCCACGATAGGAAGAAAACCGCGCCGACGATGACCGCCTGCCAGACCGGGAAGAGAATGACGATCAGGTATCCCAACATGGCGATCAAGTTAAAAAACACCAGCGCCCGCTTGTAGCCCAGACGATCACTGGCGTAGCCGCCGGGGTAGGAATAGAGCGCACTCAGCAGGTTGTCCATTCCATTCAACAGCCCCACGGAGAACGCACCTCCTCCTAACGCGATCAGATAGATGGGCAGGAAACGCTCGGCCATCCTTTCGCCCAGGCCCACCAGAATCACCATAGCGAGCAAGGCGAGCATGTTCTTTTTCAAACCCAGGAAATCAACAATGATCCGAAGTACCTCGCGGACGGCAGACGTCCGGCGGACGGCAGACGTCCGACATCCTCTGCAACCGCCTGACAGAGTATTGCTTTTGGATAAGAGTGCTGACTCGTGAGAGAGATTGTAGTCTGAAACCCGCAGAAGTCAACGCGGACGGCAGACGTCCGTCGTGTTCCCTGACAAACCTCTCATTGACACTTGAGCCTATCCCAGTTATACTGGAGGCGAGGAGGTGCGGCGATGAGGCGGACAGCGAGACACATCATTACCCTTTTCCTGCCCGTGGCCTTTGCGCTGGGACTGGCGTTCCTTCTGGCCTCGGCCCGGCCTGCCGTGGCCGAACCGGTCAGCGTCACCCCGCTGCCGCCGGTCACTGACGTGGATGGCTTCGCGGGAGTGTGCAACGCGCAGTACTACGGGCCGGGCAATCGTCCCTTTCTTCCGCTTGCCTACAACGCTGGTGCGCGTCACGACCGCGTTGACTTTCGCTGGGACACCATAGCGGCTAAGGGCTATGAAGAAGGTTACGATCCTTTGGTGGATGATGAGTTAGCCGCCGGGATTGACCTCATCGGCATCCTTTGGGCTACCCCGGAAAACTTTCGCAAGCCTGGCTGTGATCCTGCGGTGGGATTGGAGGCCGGGGCCGGTGTATTGCCTGGCCAGCGACCGCCAGGGTGGTATGCCCCGGAGACCGGCGGTCTGAGTTCGTTTGCTCTCACCGTGTCGGATGCCGGTGCCTGTCCGCCTGCAGGTCTGTACAATTCTTGGACTACCGGTGATTTTAACGGCAACCACTGGGCCAAGTTTGTCTACGACACCGTGTACCGCTACCGGGATCGGGTGAAGTATTGGGAGATGTGGAATGAGGCGGAGTGGAGTTGGTTCTGGCTGGGCAGCGATGCCGAGTATGCTCAACTTCTCAAGGTGGGCTACCAGGCGACCAAGGCCGCCTGCCCCGACTGCACCGTTCTCTTCGCTGGCCTTCACTACTGGGCTGATCCAACTTTCTTTGAGCGGGTGCTGGACATCGTCAACGACGACTCGACCGCGCCAGGTAACAATTACTTCTTTGACGTCATGTCAGTTCATTTCTACAGTCGCTCCTCCAATGCCTACGATATGGTGAATCACGTGCGCAACCGGATGGGCCTCTACGTGCCCGACCACCCCATCTGGCTCACCGAGACAGGCGTGCCGGTATGGGATGATGATTCGGTGGACCCGGACCCCACCAAGTACGACTACGCTGCTACTCAGGACGAGGCAGCCGCCTACGTGATCCAGTCATACGCCAACGCCTGGGCCTCCGGCGTTGGACAGTACTTCTTCTTTCGCGTCCACGACCATGATATGAGCGAGTATTTCGGTTTGATCCGCAACGACCAGACCCTGCGCCCTGCCTACGTCGCCTACCAGGTCGCCACTACCTATCTCATCTCCCCCACTTTCGTCACCCGCGCGCCCACAGGCTCTCATCTGGGCGTCACGCTGTGGGGCACGCCACGCGGCAAGGTCAGCGTGCTGTGGAACGAGAGTCCCGTCGCCGGCATCTACACGTTGACGGCGGTGCTCAGCAGCGCCACTCGCGTGGATCGTTGGGGGGTCACCACGACTATCGCTGCGACAGGTGGGGTTTATACCTTCACCCTGCCTGGGGCCACCGCCACGAGTCCTCGCGGTGGCACCGCCAATCGGCCTTCCCCCAATCAGAATGACTACATCATTGGCGGCGACCCGCTCATCGTCATTGAATCTGAGGTGTCCAACGAGCCACCCACCTCCACCGTCCACTCGTTGCCAACGGTGACCTATTCCCCCACCGTTCGCCTCACCTGGGAGGGGCAGGATAATCAGTCGGGTGTCTGGTACTACGACGTCCAGGTGCGTGATGGCGGTGGCGAGTGGGACTACTGGCTGCACTCAACCACTTCCACTTCCGATCAATTCACCGGTGAGCATGGCCATACCTATTACTTCCGCTCGCGGGCTACTGACAACGTCGGCAACCGCGAGGTCTGGCCCGAGGAGCCGTATGTCCATACCACGCTTGATCTCTCCAGCACGCTCCACCTCAGCATAGGGGCGCTCTTCGCCGACGAAGACCACGACGGTATCTGGGACAAGCCGATCACCGCGACCAACGAGATCACTCTGACTGATGTGACGCTCCGTTTTCTCGACGAAGCCGGCCACGATGTAGTCAGCTCAACTGTGGGCAGTTCGTGGGAATTCACCACGATCATCTACGCCGGGCAGACCTACCAACTGCGGGCCGATAGCACCGACCATATGCGCATCTTATCGTTCATCTGGCTTCGGGGTGGGGAGGTGTACCCAAAAACGTATCCGGTGTTGGGCATGTGGCCGGTGACGCGGAGTTACTTGCCACTCGTCCTGCGCGATGGGTGACGCTGGACTTGACGCGCATTGCAGAGGCGAGTAAAATCGGTCTGAAGGTGGTGTGTAATGAGCAAGCGCAAGGTCAAGTACCAGTGGGATGCCGAATCCATTCGCACACTGCGAAAGTGCCTGGGGCTAACGCAGCAGCAGATGTCCGAGGAACTGGGCACGCGCCAGCAGACCATCAGCGAATGGGAGACCGGGATGTACCGTCCCCGTGGTGGGATGAACCGGCTGCTCACACTCATTGCCGAGCGGGCGGGTTTCGAGTACCAGGCCACGGCGGGAGCATCCGCATCCGAGGAGGAAGAGGACAGGGAATCCGAATCTTAAAATTCACCGAATCTTAAAATTCGCCTTTACCCCTTGACAGTTCACACGTTTGCGTGTATAATGAGGATGCCTTCTGGGGGAGTGTTGCCCATGCGCGTCAACCTAAGGGCCCCAAGGATTGAGCCGCCGCCAACTCAATC
>CAZMOT010000182.1:0-4813 GCA_964568065.1 uncultured Anaerolineales bacterium | reverse complement strand
CTATCAGGCAGTGCAGCAGACGGCAGCGTCGGCGGCCACGGAGGATCCTCGCTTCCCACCTCTCACGAAGGAGGAACTGGCTGGCGTCACAGTTGAAATCTCCATCCTTTCCCCCTTGCGCCGGCTGACGGATGTGGAGCAGATCCAGGTGGGCACCCACGGGTTGATGATCTTCAAGGACGGCCGCCAGGGGCTACTCTTGCCGCAGGTGCCGGTGGAGGAGGGCTGGGACCGGGAAGAGTTCCTGGAGAACCTGTGCCTCAAGGCCGGGCTGCCGACGGGGTGCTGGCAGGAGGGGGCCAGCCTCTACGCCTTCACGGCGGTGGTGTTCGGGGAGGAGTAGGAGGTTTGCCGGAAACCGAGTTCTGGGTCTGCGCCGTAGACGAAGCCCGCTGTACCGACTGCGGTCTCTGCCGCCAGGTCGTCATCTGTCCCAATCCCGAGCGTTGCATCGGCTGCGGGGCCTGCGTGGTGGGCTGTCCCAACGAGGCGCGCGCGCTCGTTGTGGACGAGCAGTCGCGCCGCCAGGTCACCATCGCGGTGGACGGACAGCCTTTCACCGTGCCGGAAGGGGTGACCCTCAAGCGGGCGCTGGAGGGGCTGGGATTCACCTTCGAGGTTACACCTGGAGGAGGGAATCTGACAGCCCCCCTTCGACAGGCTCAGGGCATCGCCTGCCGCACCGGCGGCTGCTGGAGTTGCGCGGTGCTGGCCGATGGCGAGATGGTGCGCGCTTGTGTCCACCCCGTCGCCGACGAAATGATCGTCCAGACCACCCTCCCGCCCGACCGGCCGCCGCTGCGCATCATCCACGGCCCGCAGCCCCACTCGGTCGGGGGCAAGGCCACGCCGTGGGACCTGAAGATGCGGGAGCGGTACATCGAGGTCGCTATCTGGGCAGCGGGCTGTAACTTGCGCTGCCCCCAGTGTCAGAACTTTACCACCACCTACGACGGGCGTTCACCACCGCTGACCCCCGATGAGGCGACCTACCGGGTGACCCGCGCCCGCCACCGGTACGGCGTGGACCGGATGGCCATTTCGGGGGGCGAAGCGACCCTCAACCGGCCCTGGCTGGTGGACTATTTCCGCGCCCTGCGCGAACGCAATCCCGATCCGGCGGCGCGGCTGCACCTGGACTCCAACGGCACGCTGCTGACGCCCGACTACGTGGACGAACTGGTGGAGGCGGGCGTCACCGACATCGGTGTCGAGCCCAAGGGAGTGCGCCCAGAGACCTTTACGCACATCACCGGCGTCGCCGACCGGGCATTGGCGGAACGGTATCTTGCCACCGCCTGGGACGCCGTCGCCTACATTGCTAGCCACTACCGCGAGGGGGTTTTCCTGGGCGTGGGGCTGCCGTACAACAGCGCCCTCATCGGCCTGGAGGAGGTACGGGAGTTCGGGTGCAGACTGGCGGCCATCGGCCCCGACATCCAACTGTGCGTCCTGGACTACTTCCCCACCTTCCGGCGGCGGGGTTTGCGGCGGCCCAGCCCGGCCGAGATGCTGCGGGTGAAGCAGGTGCTGGAGGGGACGGGCTTGCGTACAGTAGTCGTGCAAACGGCGGTGGGCCACTTCGGGCCGGGATGAGAGGCTCCCTCCCATGGTTGCAGAGTGCAACCGGGCGTGCTATAATGACGGCACATCTGAGGAGGTGAAGGACAATGGCAACCCTGCACGTGCGGAACGTACCCGAGGAGCTGTACGAGCGTCTCCAGCGTCGGGCCCAGGCGCAGCGCCGCTCCCTCAGTGCGGAGGTGATCACCCTGCTCACCTGGGCGGTGGAGGAGGCAGAGCGAACGCCAGAAGCCACGCTGGCGGGAATCCACGGCCGGCGTTTTTTCTGTCCGGAGGAAGTGGGTGCGCCCGATAGCACTTTTATCCTGCGGCAGAACCGGGGACGATGAGCTTTGACTGCGTGGTAGACGCCAGTGTAGGCACCAAGCTCTTTCTCCTTGAGCCGCTCTCCGACCGCGCCGACGTTCTCTTCGCCCACCTGACCGACGATCCGCCGGCACGGTTCTACGTGCCAGACCTTTTTTTCATCGAATGCACCAGCGTCCTCTGGAAGTACGTGCATTGCTTCGATTATCCACTGGAGAGCGCCCATCAGGACGTGGCGGATCTGACCGGCCTACCCCTGCGCACTGTCTCGACCGGTGAGTTGGCTGGTGAGGCATTAGAGATTGCAGCAATCCACGGGATCACGGCCTACGCCGCGTCGTACGTGGCTCTCGCCCGGCGGCTGTCCTTGCCGCTGGTGACGGCCGACGAGTCGCTGGTGCGCTGCCTGGCGGAAATGGCTTTTGACGTGCGCTGGTTGGGGGAGTGGCCGTAGATAGCCACATCTCCACGCCACATCCTCGGCCGGCGTAACCATATCAGACGACGAGGAGTGAACATATGCCTGTCACCTACACCAATCGTAAAGGGTTCACCTACTATCTATGCCAGGGCGTTACCAAGACCGGCAAGCCCCGCTACTATTTCGCGCGCGAGCCCAAGGGCGAGCCCGTGGAAGAGATCCCGGAAGGGTGGAAGATCAGCGAAAGTGTCAACGGTATCGTCTCGCTGGTCAGGGATCGCCCGGCGCAAATTCTAGCGGAGGAGGTCGCGGCAGTCGAGGCGGCAGTGCAGCAGCACCCCAGGTCGCGCAACTACCGCGTCAACGTCAAGCACGACCGCATCGAAGTCTACGAGCAGGTCGGACCGGACGCGGAGGAGTTGATCACTGCTCTGGCGCAGCAAGGATGGGGTACACCCGACCTGGCCAGCCGGATACGTGCGGAGCGAGAGCGCTATGCTCAGTTCACGCCGGTGCTGCGCTTTATCCTGTCGGACGCAGAGCAGCGTATCTTCCGTGTAGAGCGTATGTGCTACCTGGGCAGTATTGATGATTGGATTGACGTCGGCCCGATGGGATCAGTGGACCACCTGGCCCGCAAGATGATTCCCACGCTGGGCACCGATGCGTTTTTCGAGTTGGGCATGTGGACATAGGTGTGCTGTCGAGCCCCCTCCACTGCGCAATCGTCTTGGTCGCGGCAGGAGGCTGATATGAGACGAAAAGACCTGAACTATGCGGTCATCACCGCCATGTTCGCCAGTGGCCTCTACGTGACACTCAGCGGGCTGGTGACCGACCTGTTTGGCCTGCACCAATTCGCCCTCCATCGCTACGCGGGCTACGCCTGCGCTAGTCTGATCGTACTGCACCTGGCCCTCAACTGGAGGCGGGTCGCGGCCTATCTCAGGCGGCGGCAGGAGCGCCAGGAGCGACCGGCGGCCTCGCCGCGAGAGCGTGCACCGCTGCCAGGGCGTCGCCAACTTCTCGTCTCCGGCCTAGCGGCCGCGGAGGGCTTCGCGCTGGGATGGCTGATCCCCGGTCGGCGGATGGTGGAACTCCCCTACGAAGCCGCCGACGTCGGCGAATTGTACCACCAGTGGAGCAAGCCGGGCCCGTTGACAGGGCAGGTACTGGGGGCGGTGCTCAATTGGGGCGGGCAGCCGGAGCGCTACAAGTCCTACGCCGACGCAGAGCGAGTCGCACTCCCCGACCCCCACGGCTACCAGGGATTGAGCCTGGAGCAGGCGGTCGAGACGCGCCGCTCGGTGCACGATTACTCCGCCGAATCGCTGTCGTCGGAGGAACTCTCGCGCCTGCTGCACGCCGCTCAGGGCCTCACCGCACGCCGGTGGGGTTTTCGCGCCGCCCCCTCGGCCGGTGCCCTCTATCCCATTGAGCTGTACGCAGTGGTGCACGACGTCACGGGGCTGGAGCCTGGGATCTATCACTACGCCGTGCGGGAGCACGGGCTGGAGTTGCTGCAGACGGGGAACTTCCGTGCTGCCGTGATGCAAGCCGGGCTGTGGCAGGATTTCCTGGCCCAGGCCAACGTCTGCTTCGTCCTCTCGGCCATCTTCCAGCGCGCCCGCTGGAAGTACCACGAGCGCACCTACCGCTACGTGTTGCTGGAGGCAGGTCACATCGGGCAGAACCTCTACCTGGCGGCCACCTCGATGGGGCTGGGGGCCTGCGCCGTCGGCGCGTTCCTCGACGACGATTTGAATCAGTTGTTGGGATTGGATGGAAAAGATGAGGCGGTCATCTATATCGTTGTGGTAGGAGAGGTGTAAACGGGTGCGAGTCCCGAACCAGCACGGGGGCATAGGACAGGGAGTGCACTCGCTCTGACCAGCAGGTGGAGCGGGTGAGAATGGAGGTGGAAAATGAAGTTCGTCGCTTTGTGGAGCTTGAAAGAGAGCGTAGACCAGGCCAAGATGGCGGAGATAATCAGGCGCCGAGCCGGGTTTGAGTTCTCCGCAGGCACAAGCCCGATCGCCGAGTACTGGTCGCCCAAGAGTTCGCCCGTTGTCGTCTCCATCTTCGAGGCCGACGACGCGGCGGCGATGATGCTCAACTCCGTGGCCTGGGTGGACGTGTTCGATGTGGACGTCTTCCCTGTGGTTGAGTGGGAAGAAGGACTGGAAAAGATCTCCAGGTTACTGGGTGGTAAATAGATAATCGCCCCATTGTCTGGTTCGAACAGCATCCGCTTGAGAGCCTGGGCGCGTAGCCCGGGCTCTCGTGACGTCGGCGACCGGCTGCGCTTTGACGGCCGCTCCGTGCCAAGCTGGCCTGGCCCCAGGTGACGGCTTTGACCTTTGTCGTGGTCGGGGGTACAATTGAGCGGGAGGGGGAATGAGAACTGCCCTCGCTGCCGTCGGCTTCACCTCGACCATCGCGCAGGTCGTGCTGATGCGCGAACTGGTCGCCACCTTCTACGGCAACGAACTGCTTTTCGGG
>CAZMOT010000181.1:0-4900 GCA_964568065.1 uncultured Anaerolineales bacterium | reverse complement strand
GTTGCATCCTGAATCCTGCTTTCTGCCTCTTCGTTGAAGGTCTCCTTCGGCGTCTGGAGGGCGGCCCGCACGCAGGCGTATAGGTCGGGTGGAGCAAGGTCGGCGGCGTGGGCGTAGAGGCGGCGGACGAGAGCACGGGTGCGGTTGTAGAGCGCAATGCTCTCTCGCAGCGCGTCGTCAGATATGGGGCGGCCAGTTAAAGTCTGCACCCGCTCGCGCAGCGACCGGAGTTCGGCCAGGAGGTAGGCGCGGGCGGAGGGGCTTTCCAACCGCTGCACCATCCCGAAATGGAACAGGGGGATGCCGGGCACGTTCCGCCGCCAGAGGTCGGTCAGTCCCTGTACCGTGTCGCAGGTTTGGGCCAGGGCCATCCCGACCAGGCCGTCCAGTTCACCGGCGAGGGCTTGGTCGAGGGCGGAACTGGCGACCCAGCAGGTGAAGCCGGGCATGTGGGCGCGGGCGTAGCCGTGGTCGTCAGGCGTGTGGAAGATGAACACGGGAGTGAAGCCTGCCGCGTGGAAGAGTTCCTCGGGTACGTAAGCGGTGAGGAAACCAAAGAGAGATTGCGAATCGCGGACTGGGAATTGCATCGGATGTAGTTTATAGCCTTAAGGCCATTTATCCGCCTTCTCTCAGCAGCCCTCCTGCAGGAATCCCTCAAAGTCCGCCGGATCCACTCGCTGCAGGCCCACGAACTGGTCAAAGTGCCGGTCGGCGGTGACGATGAGCATCACCCCATTACTGTGCATCACGGCCGCGTGGATAGTGTCCCGCGCCTGTACCTCAGGATACGTCCGATACAGAGTGAGAGCCTGAACCACGTTCTCCCGCGTGACGGGCAGCACGTTCGGCACCACCTGCAGGAACAGTTCGGCAACCTGTGCCCCTTTCTCCCGGAAATCGAGCGAGGCGTACCGCTGCATGATTTCTTGAAGAACCTCGGCATCGGTCACGGCAGCGATTTGCCCCTTGGCCGCTGCCTCTAGGACTCGCAGGGAGGGAGCCTTAAGAGGGTACTCGGCCCCGGCCGCGTACATTGGGATGTTGGCGTCAACAAAGACTTTCGCTCTCATGGCATCCTTCGGTGACCGATTCCGCCTCCATCCGTTTCCAGTCGGAAACAGGGAGGTCCATTGCCGCTAGCCTCTGGACAGCGTCCATGGGAGCAGTAGGGGATTGGTCGGGGAAGTAGACCTGCTCTACAGCGGCACGGATGAGGGCTGCCACAGAGGTGCGACGTTCTTGGGCCAAGACCTGAAGGCGGTCCCACAGGTAGGGCTGTATGAGGATCTGGAGTCGCTTGGTGTACGTTTGCATTCGGATGTGGTTTATCCGCTCGATCATTTAGGTTATGTGTATAGCATACTCATCATACATATATTCCGGGCTCTGTCAAGCCTTGCTCCCCCGGTCCTTGATGCCGATTGTGTTTACTCCCGACGGATGTAGTTTATCCGCGCAATTAGGGCTGCGCCGATGGCGCCAGCCAGTTGGGCGTGCTCCGGCACGGTGATGGCGTGGCCCAGTTTTTCCTCCAGCATACGGGCCACTCCTGCGTTGTGGGCCACGCCGCCGGTCAGCACAACTGTGTCCTGTACCAGGATGCGCCCGACCATGGTGGCGACGCGGGCGGCGATGGATTCGTGGATGCCGGCGATGATTTCGGCTCTGGGCACGCCTGCGCCGAGGTGGGTGACGACCTCCGACTCAGCGAAGACGGTGCAGGTGCTGGAGATCTTGGCGCGACGTGAGGCAGAAAGGGCGAGTGTGCCAAAGTTGGCCAGGTCCACCTCCAGTGCGTGGGCCATCACCTCAAGGAAGCGCCCGGTGCCGGCGGCGCACTTGTCGTTCATCACAAAGTCGAGCACCTTGCCACCCGCGCCGACGGCGATGGACTTGCTATCCTGCCCGCCGATGTCAATCACGGTGTGCACGTCCGAGCAGAGGTAGTGCGCGCCGCGGGCGTGGCAGGTGATCTCAGTGACGGTGCGATCCGCGCCGGGGACCTGCACGCGGCCATAGCCGGTGGCGACGAGGCAATCGATCTGCTCGCGGGTGAGGGCCGCCTGCACCAGGGCCTGGTCGAGCACCTGGAGCGCGGCGGCGGCTCGGTCGTACCCGGCGAGGATGACAGACGTGGCGAGCAACTCCTCGTCTTCGTGGCCCAGGATGGCGGCCTTGGCGGTGATCGCGCCTACATCCACGCCTGCTGTGTACATAGCGCGAATAGTACGCGAATTGTGTGGAGATGTCAAGTGGCCGACTTACTCCCTGCCAGAGTTGGAGTGTTGGTGGAGCAGATGGGCTTCGGATGTAGTTTATCCGCCTGATTTGTGGACACAGTCTCTGATGTATGGTATACTAGAATCGGGGCAGGTACATCGCGCAGAGGGGCGAATTGCAGGGCAGGAAAGGGGGGTAGAATGCCTGTGCGTTTGCTGGTTACTGATGATCACAGAGTGCTGCGAGAAGGAGTGATCTCGATTCTGGCCGACTATCCTGAATTCGTCGTGGTCGCTGAGGCAGGGGACGGGAAACAGACACTTGAGTTAGCCAGACAAGTGCAGCCTGACGTGATTATACTTGATCTGATGCTGCCCATCCTGGATGGTCTCCAGGTAGCGCGCAGGTTACGCCAGAACCAGCCGGATATTAAGATCGTAGTGCTCAGCGCGCTCACTGAACTGGAGGTCGTGGATCAGGCGATGGAAATCGGCGTGGATGCCTACGTCTCGAAAACGCGCTGCGTGGAAGATTTGGTTGACGCGCTGCGCCTCGTGGTGGAGGGCCAGCGCTTTATTTCGCCGGGATTAAATGGGTATACGCCTGTCATTAGACCGGGTCGTGTAGGTCAAAACCGCCAGATGGCTCTCCTGACCCCACGTGAGCTTCAGGTAATGAGCATGATCGTTGCTGGTATGCCCAACAAACAGATTGCGCAAAGGCTGTGCATCAGCATCCACACCGTTCGCAGCCATCGCCAGCGACTGATGGACAAGCTTGACGTTCACGACACAGCTACGCTGACCCGCATTGCGCTTAGCTGGGGAATGATGGATCAGACGGAGAACTGACCCTCAGTAGTGGTCAACTCCGGCCTGTGGTGGAAACGGGAAGAAGGTCTTTGGCCTTCAACTTCAAGTGCAGGTTCCAGCGCGGACGGTGGTGCTCCAGCTTCCGGTATTTCGTGTTCCTCGAGATCTTCATCGAGATCTTCAAGGGGCGCGTTCTCCAGCGCCAGGTGCTCGCGCACGGTGCTTTCGATCTGGTCGGCGACGTCGGGGTGCTCGCGCAGGAATTGCTTGGCGTTCTCCCGTCCCTGTGCCAGGCTCTCCCCATCACGGTAGTAGTACGAGCCCCGCTTCTCGATCACCTCCAGCTCCACCGCCATGTCCAGCAAGTCTCCCGCCTTGCTGATCCCCTCGTCGTACATGAGATCGAACTCCGCCACCCGGAACGGCGGCGCCACCTTGTTCTTCGTCACCCGCACCCGCGTCCGGTTCCCGATCACCTCTCCCTTGTCCTTGATGGCCGAGATGCGCCGGATGTCCAAGCGCATCGAGGCATAGAACTTTAGCGCCCGCCCCCCGGAGGTGGTCACCGGATTGCCGAACATCACCCCGATCTTCTCCCGCAACTGGTTGGTAAAGATCAGCGCCGTGTTCGACTGCTTGATGGCTCCGCTCAACTTGCGCAAGGCCTGGCTCATCAGGCGGGCCTGCAGGCCGGGGTGAGAATCTCCCATCTCTCCCTCGATCTCGGCGCGGGGCACCAGCGCGGCCACCGAATCCACCACGATGGCGTCCACCGCGCCGGAGCGGATGAGCGTCTCGGCGATTTCCAGCGCCTGCTCGCCGGTATCGGGCTGGGAGATGAGCAGGTCGTCCACGTCCACGCCGCACGTGGCGGCGTAGGCAGGATCGAGTGCGTGCTCCATGTCAATGTAGGCCACGACGCCATCTCGCTTCTGGGCCTGGGCGACGATGTGCTGGGCGAGGGTGGTCTTGCCGGCGCCATCGGGCCCGTAGATTTCTGTGACGCGGCCGCGGGGGATGCCACCGATGCCGAGGGCTTGGTCGAGCGCCAGGGAGCCGGTGGGGATAGCCTCGACCTGCAGGTGGGTCGCCTCCCCCAGGCGCATCACGGTGCCCTCGCCAAACCGCTTGGTCAGGTTCGCCAGTGCCATATCCAGTGCTTTTTCACGCCCATTCTTGCCCATGCTGACCTCCTATCTCTGCTGCTGTATGTTCTGGGTCTAGTGTAGCACAAATGTTCTATTTTGTCAAGCGCGATTCGAGAGCGGTGGCTGTGGCAGGGGTGGGTCACTCGCGGGCAGCGGGTCAAGTGGAGGTGCGACGCACTTTACAAGATACTGTTGGCAAACTCGATTTTTGAGGGATGGCGCCCCAAAAAGGGCAAAAAACGAGGCTTTTCTCCCGCTGGGCTGGCAAAAATGGCCTTAGAATGGGCTTGATCTCCCATAAAAGGTAGTAAGCCAACAGTATCTTTACAAGTGCGTCGCACCTTTATGGTTTAGCGCGTTCCCTTGGGTGCAGTCGTGTTGAGCGCCGAAGCCTCCGCTGGATCGGGGGAGATAGATAGGGCAGGGGTTGCTGTGGTCGTTGAGATGCTCACGTCGTCCAGGAAGAAGTTGCTGTTCCACAACCAGTCGTTTTCGATGACAAAGCGCAACTCCACCATCTGTCCTCGCCAACTTGCTACGTTGATCTGGTCGAACACCCATCCCCCCGTGTTGGTGGTATAGCATAGATTGTAGGCTTTCAGATCGGTTGATCCGAAGCGAACGTAGGCGAAATCGCATCCGCAGATGTCTTCCGAACCGCTCCAGTACCAGTAGTTGAGCGTGGTACCGTTGGAAGGAATGACTATTTGCTGAGAA
>CAZMOT010000180.1:0-5092 GCA_964568065.1 uncultured Anaerolineales bacterium | reverse complement strand
CCCGACTCCCCGGACATGCATACGTACCTCAACAACCTGGGCAACGGGCTGAGCGACCGCTACGCCCGCAGCGGGAGCCTGGATGACCTGGAGGAAGCGATCCGCGTCTCTCGACAGGCGGTGGAGCGGACGGACCCCGACTCCCCGGACCTGCCTGCTCTACTCAACAGCCTGGGCAACGGGCTGCGCGCCCGCTACGCCCGCAGCGGGAGCCTGGATGACCTGGAGGAAGCCATCCGCATCGCTCGTCAGGCGGTGGAGCGGACGGACCCCGACTCCCCGGAGCGGCCTTCTTACCTCAACAACCTGGGCGCCGGGCTGCGCGACCGCTACGCCCGCAGCGGGAGCCTGGATGACCTGGAGGAAGCCATCCGCGCTTACGAGGGGGCCTGCCGGGATGGGTTGGACGTGGCATTGGAGGCGGGTCTGATCAGTGCCCGCAACTGGGGCAACTGGGCGCTGGAGCGGCGGGCATGGGCGGAGGCCGTTCGCGCTTATGGCTATGGCATGGAGGCCATCGAGCGCCTCTACCGCGCCCAACTGACGCGACGGGCCAAGGAATCCTGGCTGCGAGCAGCCCAGGGAATCCCCGCCCGCGCCGCTTATGCCCTGGCCCGCAGCGGCGACGTAAAAGAGGCCGCCGTCGCCCTGGAACGGGGCCGCGCCCGCCTGCTGGCCGAGGTGCTGGAGCGCGACCGGGCCGATCTGGACGCGCTGGAGCAAGCCCACCCCGCCCACGGCGCGGGCTACCGCCGCGCCGCCGCCCGCGTCGCCGCGCTGAGCAGGCAAGAGTTGCGGGCCACTGCACAACCGCCGGGTTTCGACCTGGCGGCCGAGATGCGGGCCGCCCGCGCCGAGCTGGACGCCGCGGTCGAGGGTATCCGCGTCCTCCCCGGCTATGCCGACTTTTTGGCCCGGTCCGATTGGGAGGACATTAGCGGTGTGCTGGCAGCGGGGCCGCCGTTGGTCTACGTCGCCGCCACCCCTGCCGGGGGGATGGCGCTCGTCGCTCACACCGCGGGAGAGGTCGTTCCCCTCTGGCTGGACGACCTGACCGAGGACGGTCTGCGCGAGCGCATCCGTGGCCCCGCCGACGCCCCCGAACTGGGCGGCTACATGGGCGCCTACGCCCGCTGGCTGCGAAACCCCCGCGATCCCGCCGCCCGCGCCGCCTGGTTCGCCGCCCTGGACGAAACCACCCGCTGGCTGTGGGACGCGCTCATGGGGCCGTTGGTGGAAGCCCTGGAAGCGCGGGATTATCGCCGGGCCATCTTGATCCCCACTGGCTGGCTGGCCTTCCTTCCCCTCCACGCCGCCTGCTCCCCCTATACCTACGCCCTGGACCGCGTCACCTTCTCCTACGCCCCCTCCGCCCGCGCGCTGGCCCACGCCCGGCACGTCGCCTCCGCTGCGCCCAGCGAGCGCCTCTTTGCCGTGGACAACCCCGACGGCTCCCTGCGCCACTCCACGCAGGAGGTGGACGCTGTCGCCCGCCATTTCGCAGAGCCGTGGCTCGCGCGCCGCGATCACGCCACCCGCAACACCGCGCTGCACGCCCTGCCCCGGTGCGACGTCTACCACTTTTCCTGCCACGGCAACAACAACTGGCGAGAGCCGCTGGAGAGCACGCTGGGGATGTATGGCGGCGTCCCCCTCACCGTCCGCGACCTGCTGGGCGCGGCCGGAGCGCAGGCGCGCCTGGCCTTTCTCTCCGCCTGCGAGACCGGCCTGGTCGGCGCCGACCTGCCCGACGAGGTCGTGGGATTGGCGGCGGGCTTTTTGCAGGCCGGGGCGGCGGGCGTCGTCTCCACCCTCTGGGCGGTCAACGACGCCAGCACCGGGCTGCTGGCCGCCCGCTTCTACGAGCACTGGAAGGGAGACGGGATGGAGCCGCCGGAGGCATTGGCAGCGGCCCAGCGCTGGCTGCGCGACGAGGCCGGCGGCGGCTGGTCACGCCCCTATTATTGGGCCGGGTTCACGTTAACCGGCGTGTGAATCTGCAAGTAGGGGCAGGTCTTGTACCTGCCCACAGGTCTTGTACCTGCCCAAGAGGGCGACCACAAGGGTTCGCCCCTACATATTGACAAGAAAAACAAGGAGGAAGCGAGATGAAGCAATTCCAGGAGATTCCCGAACCTCAGGCAGAACTCGACGAAGAGCTTGAAGAGGTCGCGGCGAAAGGAGGAGACGAGCTTTTTGGGGAGCCCACGATCCGTCCTTCGTTTTACCGCTGCTCTATACATGGCAAGATCCTGGCCCAGGACGTGGTTTGGGGGCCGGATGACGTGCCGCATTGCCCGGAAGCGGGGTGCGGAGCTATATTGACCAGGTAAGAGAGAAACCCGGTTTTGCGGAAAAAACCCGGTTTCTACGGGAAGGAGAGACAGATGACAAGTGCCTTTTTGGAAAAGGCCGGCGGATTGTTGAACCGTCGCTTTCTGGTGGCCTGTTGGTTCCCGACGTTCATCGCCGCTGTGCTGGCCCTGCTGCCAAGAGTATGGGTTTACGGCATAGGGGCAAGCTGGCGCTGGTGGGCCGGGTGGGGGCCGTCGCAGGATTACGCCGGGGAGGGCTCCGTTCAGACGTGGTTGGTTGTGGGCAGCCTGCTGATGGTGACGCTGGTCGCCTACATCCTGCAAGCCTTTACCCGGCTGCTCGTGCAGTTCTACGAAGGTTACCGCTTGCCCAGGGGGTTGGAGCGGTGGCTGGTTGCTAGAGTGGCGCAGCGTTGGGCACAATTACGGCAGGACAGGCGAGAGGCGGCCCAGCGAAACGATCTGGGGGCGTACAATCACCTCCAAGAGCGTCTCTACTATGAATACCCTGACGGCGCCGCATGGCTGCTGCCCACCCAGTTGGGCAATGTACTCCGCTCGGCCGAGAGGTTTTCAAGCTGGGCTTATGGGATGGACGCTCCCTTCTGGTGGCCGCGCCTGTGGCCCCTGCTCCCGGAAAAGATGCAAGAGACCATCAACGATGCGCTCACCTCGATGCTGGCGCTGTTAAATTTTGCCACGCTGATGGTCTGCGTCGCGATAGACAGTATGGTCTACCTGGCCGCGTGCCGGGTGCCCAACAACGGGCTGTGGGCGGTAGTCGCTTTGGCCGCCGGCTTGCTGATAGCCGCCGTCTCTTACCAGGGCGCTGTGGCCCAGGCCCGCAGCCACGGGCAGCAGATTCGCGCCGCGGTGGACCTGCATCGCTTCGAGGTGCTCAAAACGATGCGCCACGCGCTGCCGAAAACCCCCCAGGAAGAGCGGGCGCTGTGGGCTCAGTTATCGCAATGGCTGTACAACCAGGACCGTGGCGCGGTCCAGGCATTGGTCTATGCTCACGGGAAGGAAGAGCAGTCCGAGGGCCAGGCCAAAAACGCCGCCGGCGCGTCCAAGGCCAAGAGCGGTGGCTTTTGGGCGTTCCTGAAACGGTTCTTGTGTAACAACTGACGTTCTGTAGCCTGAATAGTTGGTTATTAATGGCACTAATGGCACAGAAATCGCGGCTACGGCCCAAATGCCCCGGAATATTGAGAGGATACAATTATAGTGTTGTGAGTTGACCAGAAACTCGGAATCCACCATCGAAAGGGAGAAAGTATGGCCGAACAACCACCACTTGAACTCGAAACGCGAAACGCAGAACTCGAAACGGCAAAACTCAAAACCCGAAACCTCTACCTCGACCGCCTGCGCGAGCACCTCCACGACCCCGACTTTCGCGCCATCGAAGGCTTCCCCATCGGCGAAGATGACGCGATTCTGGCTCTCTCCGACCCGCCCTACTACACCGCCTGCCCCAACCCCTTCCTGACCGAGATCATCGCACGCTGGCAGGCCGAGCGCGCCCAACTACGCGCCGACCTTGGCCTTCCAGATGACGGCGACGACAACGGCAACGGCAAGCAGCCCGTGTACCACAGAGAGCCTTTTGCCTCCGACGTCTCCGAGGGCAAGAACAACCCCATCTACAACGCCCACTCCTACCACACCAAGGTGCCCCACAAGGCCGTCATGCGCTACATTCTCCACTACACCGACCCCGGCGACGTCGTCTTTGACGGCTTTTGCGGCACCGGGATAACGGGCGTGGCCGCCCAACTCTGCGGCGACCGCAAGGCCGTCCTGGTGGACCTCTCCCCCGCCGCCGCGGATTTGACCGGCTGGCTGACGTATTTCGTCCGCGGCATGGCCGAGGTCTTTTGCCGGGTGGCGGAAGAGGTGCAAGTGTAGGTGGAGACACTGCCCTTCCCGGAGCCACCCGAACTCCAACGCCTCGGCCGTCCCGCGCGTATCGTGCTGGGGATGTTCACCCATCGCGAGGCCCTCACCACCGCCGAGATGGCGCGGGCATTGGGGCTTTCCCCGCGCACGGTGCGTGACTTGGTCGCCGGATGGTTGGAGGACGGCTGGCTAGAGATCGCCGATCCGGAGCGCAAATCTCGCCGCTACCGTTTATCGGCGGAATATCGGCAGTTTATCGGCGAGATAGCGACGAGATGACAGGGGAAACAAGATGAGCGAATACCAATACTATGAATTTCAGGCCCTCGACCGGCCCCTGACCGAGGAAGAACAGTGGGCAGTCGCCCAACTATCCAGCCGCCTGGACCCGCACCCACGGCGGGCGGTGTTCACCTATAGCTTTGGCGGCGGCCTCCGTCGCAGCGCAAAGGACTTGCTGGCAGAATACTACGACGCGATGCTCTACCTGGCGAACTGGGGCAGCCGCCAACTGATGTTTCGGTTCCCGAAATCGCTCGTGGACCTGAAAGATTTGCAGCAGTACAACGTGGTCACGGTAGACTACCCCTCGGACGCCGTCAACGTGTATGCCGAAGGCGAGTACGCGATCCTCGATATCCAGTTGCACGAGGAGGAAGGTCTCGGCTGGATCGAGGGGGAAGGGTGGCTGGATTCCCTGGTGGGGCTGCGGGACGCGATTCTCCGGCGGGATTATCGCCTGCTCTACCTGGCGTGGCTCAAGGGGGTGATGCTGGCTGACGATGTAAAAAACGCGCTGGAACCGCCAGTGCCACCTGGCCTGGGCAATCTGACGGCCGCTTTGGACAGTTTTGTGGAGCTATTCGACGTAGACG
>CAZMOT010000179.1:0-5132 GCA_964568065.1 uncultured Anaerolineales bacterium | reverse complement strand
CCATTGCGTACACCACCAGCCCCCACCCCACGTGTCGAGTCAGGACCATCTGCGCGTAGATGGCCAGGAACATCACTTCCGCCGCAACAACCCAGGCCATCACTCACTATCCTCAGCCATCCCGCTTCTCCCTTAGCAGCCGCTCGAAAAGCGCCTCGTACCCCGCCGCCGTTTGCTCCGTGCTCCATCGCTCTGCAATCTCTTCCCGAGGCCGCACGTATTCGGCCTGGTTACCGACTACTCTGATGATCGCTTCGGCCAGGGCTGCACTATCGCCTATCGGCACCACCTCGCCCATCCCCGTTTGCAACACCGGCTGGCGCACCCCCGGCAGATCGCTGGCAATCGAAGGCGTCCCGCACAACATCGCCTCCACCTGCACCAGCCCAAACGTCTCGGTCGAATTGAGGCTGGGCATGACGATGACGTCCAGGTTGGGATAAAAGGCCGCCATCTGCGACGGGTCCAGCTCACCCAGGAATTTCCAGCGCCCCTCGTACTTGCGGAACAACGGCGCCAGCCGCCGGGCGTAGGCCTCCTCACCCATCACGCCCCGGTACCGGCCAGCGTAAAGCACCCGCGCCTCCGGGTAGACCTCCAACACGCGCGGCAGCGCGTCCAACAGCACCTCAACACCCTTCTCAGCCGCCAATCGCGCTGCCATGCCGATCACCGGCCTGCTCTCATCCAGATCGTGTATCCTGGCAAAGGCCGCCCCCGCCCCCGGCTCCACCTCCGGCAGTTCCGCCGGTGGCGGGATGACCTCTAGTTTGCGGCGGAAGGTGCGCAGGTAGGGGGAATGATCGGCGAAATCCTGGGTATAGGCAACCACCCGGTCGGTCAAGAGTCCGGCCAGCCGGTTCATCACGTGCACCACCTGGTTGGCCACCCGGTTAAAGAGACCAGGTGGGAGTTTCAGGTCAGAGTGATAGGCCAACGCGGTGGGTTTACGCCACAAGCGACCTCGGGCCGCCACGCCCGCCGCATCGAACTGCGGTAGATGCAGGCAGATGACGTCGTGGCGGAGCACCTCTCTGGTAGCCAGAAAGCCGATGGTGGGCATGATCACTCCTTTGCTGATGCGGACAAGAACCGGTGCACGCACGACCCGCACGCCATCCTCCATCGTATCGTGGGGATAGGAGCGGGCGACGTGCGTGTGCGAGGTCAGTACGGTGACCTGATGCCCTCGCGCAACCAGCCCCTGTGCCAGTCGCTCAGCGTAGATGGTGAGGCCGCTGATGTGAGGGCGGTAGTAAGTGAGCATGATCAAAATTCGCAATGGACACTCCTTAGGTGTGATAAGAACAAGTGAACTACTCAAACAATGAGTGGTTGGCAACGACCCACTCATATAACCGCTGGATACCTTCCTCCACCCCTACCTGGGGCCTCCAGCCCAACTCGCGCTCGGCTTTGCGGATATCGGAGACGTAGATACGCTGGTCGCCCGGCCGCCAATCGGCGTAAGAAACAGGAATGGAGGCCTCATCAGAATGGAGACCCATCAGCCGCTCCAGGATAGGCCCGAACTCAGCCCACACCGACAACGTATGCGCTGGCCCCCCGCCGACGTTGTACACCTGACCGGCTGCTACGTCAATGTGGGCGATAGCCGCGTCATAGACGTTCAGCAGGTCGTCCACGAAGAGCACGTCGCGCACCTGCTTGCCGTCGCCGTAAATGGTGATGGGCTGACCGGTGACAGCAGCAATGATGAACCAGGCCGCCCAGCCCTGGTCCTCGACCCCCATCTGTCGAGGGCCGTAAATGGCTGATTGACGGAACACCACCGTTGGCAGGCCGTAGATGCGGGCATAGTCGCGCACGTACTGGTCGCCGGCCCCCTTGGAGCAGCCGTAGGGGGAGTGGAAGTCGAGCGGCTGGGTCTCTGGTACGCCGAGTGGGAAATCCCGGTAGGTGTAATGGGTCTCCTGCTCGATCACCGCCACCTCCTCCATCCCGCCGTACACCTTGTTGGTGGAGGAATAGAGAAAGATGGGATTGGTGCCTGTGTGCCGCGCCGCCTCCAGCGCGTTGAAAGTGCCCAGCGCGTTGTCCTCGAAATCGGACCGGGGGTCGCTCACCGAAGTGGTGACCGCCGTCTGCCCCGCCAGGTGCACGACGACGTTGACACCCCGCGTCGCTTCGGCTAGCAGGTCATAATCGCGCACGTCGCCTACGACTAACCGGAAGGATTCCGCGCCGTGCTGTTCGCGCAGCCAGGCTACGTTGGTCCCCGTCCCCCGGCGCGACAGGTTGTCGTACACCGCCACCCTCTCGCCCCGGCTCAGCAGACGTTGGACGTAGTTGCAGCCGATGAAGCCAGTTCCACCGGTGATCAGGTAGTGTTTTGTCATTCAGCCTCCTCCGCACTGGCGATCTGTGCCCGCACCCAGCCCAGGGAGAGGCTCTCCCGCCCCAGGCCGACCAGGCCCAGCAAGCACCCGATCACATATTGAAACGTGTGGATTGCGAAAGCAACAGTGCCCGCCTGGCCTTCCGGCACAGCGAGGATATCCGTCAGCACAAGGAAGACAGCGCCGTGAAAGACACCCACCGCACCTGGCGAGGAGGGCACCGCCATCCCCAACCCCGCGCCGACGACGACGAAGGCAGCCGCCAAGACCGAGGGCCGAGGCATGAAGGCTCGCATCAACGTCCAGTAGTAGGCGACTACGCAGGCCCAGGTCACGACCGACCATACTAGCAGCGCCAACCCGCGTCGGCCGGAACGCAGTGGCGCGAGGCCCTCAAGCAGGCCATCCAACGCCCGCATCCACCGCTCACTGTCCAGCCGGGGCACCCACCCCAGTACTCGCCGCGCCGCCCATCGCCCCCAATCCGGCCGGAAGGCCAGCAGCAGCAGCACGGCCGAGGCTGCCAGCGCTGCCCCTCCTGCGAACAGACCTTTGCCCACGGCGCTCTCTGCTTCGCCCACACCCACTAAGGGAACCACCCCTGCCAGGAGCGCCACCACCAGCAGCAGGTCCAGCACCCGCTCCACCACGACGGTGGAGAGAGCGGTTGCGGTAGAGACCTTCTCACCCCGGCCGATCACGACCGCCCGGGCAGGGTCCCCCAGCCGGAAGGGGAGCACGTTGCTCACCAGGTAGCCGATGTTGGTAACCCAGAAGCAGCGGGAAAGGCTTACCTCTGGTCCCAGTAACAGCCGCCAGCGAACAGAGCGGGTGAACAAATAAGCCAGTATACCCACAGCGGCCGGGATGAGATAGACGTATTCTGCCTGGGCCAGCGTCTCCGCCACCTCGTGCGGGTCAATCTTCCGCAGTACCCAAACCAGCGCCACCACACTGATGGCCAAACCAACCCATAATCGCCATTGCCTCTTCATGGGAGAGGATTATACCATCGGGAGGCAAGTCCCGCAATAGCCCGATCCACTCCGGCTACAACTCAGTGGCAACGCTGGCAAACACCCCCTCAATGTCCACCACATCGTGGAGGAAGCCAACCCCCTCCCGTTTCTACGGGGGGAACTAGAGGGGAGTTGCGTGCCGCCCACTTTTCTGTTGTGGCCGGTTTAGGCTGTGATATTGGTCGAGGATCAAGCCTTTCTGCGGCATCATTGGCTGAGGCACACCTTATGTAAACACTTCAGCTATCACTCAGGATGCAAATCAGCTTTCCACACGTGTAAACAGAAATGTAACCTCTATTTAACGAAACTGCAATGCTTTCTCAACCCTCGCCCACGGGGTTTTGTAGTAAAATATGGAAAAATACACGCGCCAGCCATCTGTTATGTGAAATGACCTGCCTCACAAACTCTATATCTCGCATACAAGGAATAAAATATTGATCGGCAAGACATTGGGCAAATACCGTATCACCGAGCACCTGGGCAGCGGGGGCATGGCCGATGTCTATAAGGCCTACCAACCCGGTCTGGACCGATATGTAGCGATCAAGGTGCTCCACTCCTTCCTGGCTGACGAAGGGAACTTTCTGACTCGCTTCCAGCGCGAGGCGAAGGCCATCGCCATGCTTCGACATCCCAACATCATCCGGGTCTACGATTTCGATCTTGACGAAGAAGGCAACACTTACTACATAGTGATGGAGTTCATTGACGGTCCCAATTTGAAGACGCGTCTGCAAGAGATGGCACAGGAAGACCAGACATTGTCACTGGAGGAAGCAGTTCCTATCGTCATCGCGGTCGCCAACGCCCTGGATTACGCTCATCAGCACGGGACGGTGCACCGAGACGTCAAACCTGCCAACATTGTGTTTAATCAGGAGGGAGAAGTTATCCTGACAGACTTTGGCATCGCTAAAATGGTGAACGTTATCGGGCTGACGGCCAGCGGTGCAATGATCGGAACGCCAGCGTACATGGCTCCTGAGCAGGGAATGGGCCAAGCTGGGGATGAGCGTTCCGACATCTACTCACTTGGGATTGTCTTGCACCAACTCATCACAGGCCATCTCCCATTTGAGGCTGATACGCCTATGGGCATCGTCTTCAAGCACATCAACGAGCCCCTGACGCCGCTCACCGCCAGCAACTGTAACCTGCCTCCGGATGTCGAGACGGTGATTATGCGTGTGCTGGCCAAGGTTCCCGAAGAGCGGTATCAGACCGCTAAGGAATTCGCCGCCGATCTAAAACGGATCCTGGCTAGCCAACCCATCGAACCAGTCGCACTGGAATCTACCGCAGTATCGGCGACGTCCGCGGTGGCGACTGGCGCCCGTGTGCAGGATCAGTCAAAGCAGTGGGAGATGGCAACTCTGCCGAGTGCGCCAGCCTATCGCCCGCCGTCAAATACAGCGGCTCCGGCGGCAGTCCCCGCCGTTCGTCCCAAACGCCACCGCATTAGATGGCTAATCGCTCTACTGGCACTGATCGCGATTGGGGGCAGCGCTGCTCTCTTCGCCACAGGGAGAGCGGAACCACTGGAACGCCTATTGGCTGCCATTATTTCGCAGACGGCAACACCCACACCTGGTGTGACCGGCACGCCGACACCGACGCCCGACACCGTCGCGACCGACATTGCCGCCGCTGGCGCTGCGCTGGCTACCCGTGATGCGCTGGCGACTTATGAGGCGACCGTCAATTTTACTCCCTCACCCACGCCTACTCCCACGCCTACCCCCACTCC
>CAZMOT010000178.1:0-5156 GCA_964568065.1 uncultured Anaerolineales bacterium | reverse complement strand
GGGTCAGACACTGTGGCTGCTCTCGCCAGAACTGGTGCTCCTTTTGGCCGGTCTGCTCGTGCTGGGGCTGGACGCGATCCGCCCGCGCCAGGAGGAGAAACTCTGGCTGCCGTACGTCGCGCTGGCGGGGTTGGCCGGTGCGCTGATCGCCACGATCACCCTCTGGAGCCCTGTAAACATCACACGGGTGCTCTTCGTGCTCTCATGTGACCCCTTTGCACTGGTGGTCAAAATGGTCGCGCTGGTGGCGATGGGGATCGTGATCCTCGCCTCCGATGCCTACATTCGGGCCCGCAGCCGGTATCAGGGTGAGTTTTACGCCCTGTTGCTCTTCTCCACCCTGGCGATATGTCTGCTGGGCGGAGCGACCAACCTGATCATGATCTTCCTGGCCTTTGATTTCCTCAGCATCACCTCGTACATCCTCACGGGCTACCTGCGCGACGACCGGCGCTCTGCTGAGGCGGCGATCAAGTATTTCCTGTACGGCGCGGCCCTTTCGGCGGTGATGCTCTACGGTATGTCGTGGTTCTACGGACTGACTGGCTCTACAGACCTGGGCGGTATCGCGGTGGCCCTGAGAGAAACAGAGCACACGTTGCGGCCGATCATTCTCCCGGCACTGATCTTGATGGCCACCGGCCTCGCCTTCAAGGTGGCGGCGGTGCCTTTCCATCAGTGGGCCCCGGACGCCTACGAGGGCGCACCGACTCCCGTCACAGCGTTCCTCTCGGTGGGACCCAAAATTGCTGGTTTCGCGCTCATTGTGCGGGTGCTGTTGACCGCGCTGCCGGTAGACCTGGAGAGTCTGGCCCTGGACTGGCGGGCCCTGCTGATGGCAATCGCAGCACTCACGATGACGGTCGGCAACCTGATGGCGCTGTGGCAGCAGAACATCAAGCGACTGCTGGCCTACTCCAGCATCGCCCAGGCCGGTTACATTCTCATCGGTGTGGTGGCAGCCTCACCAATGGGGGTTACAGCGGTGTTGCTCTACCTGGTCGCCTATGCGCTGACCAACCTGGGGGCTTTCGCCGCCGTCATCGCTTTTTCCAACCAGACCGGCTCCGACGCCATCGAGGACTATGCCGGGCTGAACAAGCGGGCACCGGCTCTGGCCCTGGTGCTGATTATCTGCCTGCTGTCGCTGGGGGGCATTCCACCGACGGCCGGCTTCATCGGCAAACTGTACTTGTTCTCCGCAGCGATTGAGGAGGGGTTGCTCTGGCTGGCCGTCGTCGGCGTGATCAACTGCGTCATCTCGCTGGCCTACTACTGGAAGGTCATCCGCGCCATGTACATTGTCCCGACACAGACAGAGGAGCGGCTGACCACTTCGCCCACACTTGCGGTTGCGCTGGGAATGGCTATAATAGGGGTGCTCGCGCTGGGGCTCTACCCAACGCCGCTTCTGGGGTTGTTGCAGAGCGCCGCTACGGTTTTCTTTGGGGGGTAGCAGGGGCAAGACGCGGGAAGCAGGAGGCAGGATGGAAGGTGTCCGGCGCAAGCCAGTCACGGAGTGTGAATATGCGTATCCACGTGGAATTTTTGGGGCTTTCCAGATTCGCAGCAGGGGTAAAAGAAATTGCGTTAGATTTGGAACAGGGCATGACGTTTCGTGACATCGTGCGTATGCTGGGCACCAGGTACCCGACAATGATCGGGAACGTGATCCAGCCCGATGGCGAAACGTTGCAGGTCCCCAACATTCTCAATCTGAATGCCAGGCGAATGATTCAAGCGAGTCAGATGGATGACGGCCCCAGCGATGGTGATCGAATCATATTGATGTCCATATCAGCGGGAGGTTAAATATGTATGGCTACAGTGGGAAAATTCTTCACATTGATCTGGCCACGCGCAAGACCCGGGTCGAATCCAAGCCGGAGGCGTGGTACAAGATCTACATCGGCGGTGTGTCCATGGCCAGCCGGCTTTGCTGGGAGAACATCGAGGTGGGCTGTGACCCCCTCTCTCCGGGCAACCCGATCTGCATCGCCAACGGTCTATTCGCCGGAACGCCGGTGCCGGTTGGAGGCAAATATGGCATGGCCTCCAGGTCACCGTTGACCGGGTTCATCGGCGACAGCATGTCGTCGAGCTGGTTCACGGTTGCGCTCAAGCGTGCCAGATGGGACGGTATCGTCATCCACGGAGCCAGCGACGATTGGGTGCACGTCTTTATTGACGACGACCGGGTCGAGTTCCGCGACGCATCTCATCTGCTGGGCTTTGGCACCACGGAGACTGAGGAGGCGATCCGCGAGGAACTGGGAGATGACCAGGTGCGTTCTGCTACAATTGGGCCGGCCGGCGAGAACCTGGTACGTGTCGCCAACGTGTCCAATGATGGGCGGAAAGCAGGCCGTACCGGCCATGGCGCGGTATGGGGCTCCAAAAAGCTCAAGGCCCTTTCCATTCGCGGCACGCACGGTGTTCAGGTGGCCGACCCAGAGACGCTGCTAAAGTTGTCCTTCGATATCCTCCAGGCGGCTCAGGGTCCGCACACGCAAAAGTATCGCATCCTGGGGACATCGTCAAACGTGCTCAATATGAACAAACTGGGGCTTCTACCTACTCGCAACTACCAGCAGGGCACCTTTGAGGATGCCGAACTGGTGAGCGGCGAGTATCTGCACGAGCACTACAAAGCGAAGACGATCGCCTGTGCTCAATGCCCCATTGCCTGTGAGCAGGTTGGGTATGTCAAAGAAGGGCCCTACGCCGGTGCCATGGGTCACGTCGAATACGAGTCGCTCTACGCTCTGTCGTCGAACTGCGGCGTGAGCGACTTTCCGGCAGTCATCCAGGCCATCACCAACTGTAACGAGTTAGGCCTGGATACGATGAGCTCGGGTGTCATCATCAGTTGGGCCATGGAGTGCTACGAGCGGGGTGTCTTTACCAAAGAGGACTTCAAATGCGAAAAGTACCCCGAAGGCTTTGAGGCCAACTTTGGCAACGGTGAAGCGGTTGTGACGCTGACCGAGATGATGGCTAACCGTGAGGGGTACATGGGCAACCTGCTGGCCGAAGGCACCCGCCGCGCCTGCGCTCAGGTTGACCAGGAGCGCAGCACCGAGACCTACAAGTGGGCCATGCACATCAAGGGGTTGGAGTGCCCTGGCTACGATGCGCGCACACTCAAGACCTTTGCCCTGGGTCTGGCGGCGGGCACGCGCGGCGCTTGCCACAACCGGACGGCTGCCTACGACCCCGACATCAAGGGGGAGGTGGACCGCTTTAGCGTTGACGAGACCCGTGGCAAGCTGGCCAAGAGCACTGAGGAGTACGCGGCCGTGTACGACACGCTGCCACTGTGCAAGTTCATTCGTCGCTGCTTCACCGGCAAGGCCGACCGGGCGGGCGCGTGGCCAGCCATTGCCAATCTGATCAACGCCACGACCGGCTGGGACTTTGATTACGACGACGTGGATCTGATCGGTGAGCGGGCCCACACGATCAAAAAGGCCTTCAACATCCGCGAAGGGTGGACCCGTGAGGACGATCACCTGCCCTACCGCTGGCAACACGACCCGATGGAAGTGGGACCCTCTGCCGGGTACGTGGTCACTGAAGAGGAGTTGGAGTACCTGAAGGACATTTACTACGAGGCCAAAGGTTGGACCAAGGACGGGTTGATCCCCAAGGAAAAGCTGATCGCATTGGGGATGGACGACGTTGCCGAGGAAATCGGGGTATAGGAGGCCAGGATGCCTGCATCAACTTCCAAGTACCAATACATTGCGAATGACCCACAAAAGTGTACAGGCTGTCAGTTATGCGAGTACATCTGCTCATACACCAAGACGGGTGAGTTCAACACCTATCGCAGCCTCATCCGCACCGTACGCGCGCACAAAATTTTGATGACATCGGTGTCCTGCCGCACGTGCGAGGATGCTCCCTGCGTCATCGCCTGTCCGCGCGATGCGCTGTCACAGGACCCGATCACCGGCATCATCCACATAGATGCCGATCGTTGCAACGGCTGTGCCTGGTGCATCGAGGCCTGCGACTTTGGCGCGATCTCCATCAACCCGGAGACTAAACTGGTCGAAATCTGCGACCTGTGCGAAGACCTGGAAGACGGCCCGCAGTGCATCAAGTGGTGTCCCAAGGAAGCACTCGAACTCACCACCCCCGACCGTCGGGCACAGAAGGCGCGCCACAAGCTGGCCATCGAGGAAGTGCTCGGTCCCAGGGGCTGAGAGAAAAAGGTAGGGTGGCATCTCCACGCCACCCTACCTGTGCGCTGTTGAGGCAAAGGACAACCAGCCGTTCGGGATTTCAGGCCAAGAGTCAGGCAGCCGACCTGTGGGGCCATCGTTCAGGTGCTCGCGTTAAACCCGCGTGCCGCCGAATTCTGGCACGTTGGGTTTCTTTATTATGAACGGGATGGTCTAGGTGTTGCACAATCCAGACAAAGGTAGCCAGACCGAGGTTGAGTACAGGTTGGCCTGGACAAGAACCTACTTGAAGAAGTACGGCATTCTTGAGAACTCAAGCCGGGGCGTGTGGGCACTGACTTCCAAGGGCCGTCAGACAGACAAGGTCAACCCGCAAGCAGTACGCCGATTTGTGCAAGATCAAGCCAGACAAAGGCGTGCATCTGTTGCAGTTGACGAACTTGACGAGACTGAGGTACAGGTATCCTGGCGCGATGAATTGCTACACACCTTGCTGCAAATGGATTCATCGGCCTTCGAACGCTTGGTGCAGAGGCTTCTTCGAGAGTCGGGCTTCACCCAGGTGGAAGTCACTGGTCGGACGGGCGATGGCGGTATTGATGGGAAAGGGATAATGCGCCTGGCGGGCTTGTTGAGTTTCCACGTCATATTCCAGTGTAAACGCTACAAGGGATCTGTGTCGGCAAGCCAAGTGCGTGATTTCCGCAGACGGAGCCCCGGCTATCGATCTGATCGGTGGAGGTTGAGCAGATCTTGATCGACCAGAATTGGTTGTTGAGTATATGATACGGTACGTGGCGTGGCAGCCCAAGTTACGGTAGGGCGGGGCCTCCCGACCCCGCCCCCCGCTACAGAACGGAGCGTGAAACTTTCGCTTCACTCCGCTCCTGAGCAACCGGGCCTTTGTCATAGGCACTACCACCGCGAGTACTCCACTGCGAGTACTCCACTGCGAGTACTCGCGGT
>CAZMOT010000177.1:0-5416 GCA_964568065.1 uncultured Anaerolineales bacterium | reverse complement strand
CCCTATCCCCCACCCTTGCCTCCTTCCCCCTTTTCCCCGGAGTTGAAGGGGAGAGAATTGAGCCTCCCCCAACCAGCCCGGTCTGCTTCTGGTCGGCCCAGGGGCTGGTCTGCGTCGAGAGAGCTGCCGGACCGGAGCCGGAGGAGTTGTTAGCAGCGCTTCTGGCAGGCCCCACCCCCCAGGAGCGGGCGCGGGGCTTATGGTCTGCCATCCCGGATGGAACCACGCTGGAGGAGTTAGAAGTACAAGCCGACCGGACCGTGATCGTCCGCCTGGGTGTGCCGCTGGAATCACTGCTGGGTCTGGATCACACCACCTTCGAGATCATCGTCAACCAGATCGGCTGGACGCTGGAGCCTTTGGACTGGCGGGATTTGCGTATCCAGACCTGGGACCTAAGCGTCGGGGAGTTCGTGCCGCTGGCAGCCTTCCTGCCGGAGATTCCAGCCCCGCGTAAGGAGACAGTGCTGACAGGGGAGGAGGGACTGGAAATTGCCCCAGCCTACACGGGCCAGCCTCCGGCCCCCGGTCAGGGCCAGCCACAGGGCACGCTCAGCGGCAAGACGGTCTACGTCAGCGCCGGGCACGGCTGGGAGTGGGACTACGATGGCCGATGCGACTGTGACCGGTGGAAGACCCAGCGCCCCGTCTATCAGGAATTCATCGAGGATCACAACAACGCCGAGGCGGTGAACCAGTATCTACTGCAATACCTGTGGAACGCGGGCGCGCAGGTGTGGCCGGTCCGCGAGCGCGATATGAATAGTGCCGAGGTGGTGGTAGATAACGACAATCCCATTTCGGGCACAGGATATCTCGAGACAGGCACGTGGGCGACGGAAAGCGGGACCGGTTACGCGGGGGGTGATTACCACTGGGCGGCGACCGATACTCCGACCGCCACCGCTGTCTGGACCACCACGCTTCCCGCCGATGGTGAGTACGCCGTCTACATCTGGTATCGGCCCGGCTCAGACCGCGCCCCCGATGCCCGCTACACCGTCCATCACAGCGGAGGCGAGACCACGGTGATCGTGAATCAGCAGCACCATGGCCTCACCTGGCACTACATCGGCACCTACGGCTTTCGGGCGGGGGAGGAGGCTCGGATCGCGCTGACCAACCAATCCAGCGTGGCTGGCCGGGTCGTCGTCGCCGACGCGGTCCGCTTCGGCGGCGGCACCTTCGATGACCTGACCGGTATCCAGACCGATGCTACTGGTCCCCCGAACAAGCCCTGGTGGGAAATGGCCGCCTACTACTACGTCCAGCGCATGGGGATGAGTCAGCAGATGCCTGGCGACGTGACCGCCCGGCCTATCTACGCCCGCTGGGAGCATGCCGGCACCGGCGATGACTCCATCTACGTCTCCTGGCACACGAATGGGTGGAACGGCACTGTCCGGGGCACCGAGACCTATGCCCACAACAGCGAGACGCTGACCCGCACCGAGGGGAGCCTGGAATTGCGTCACGCCATCCACACCGAGGTCGTGAACGACATCCGCGCTGGCTGGGATCCAACCTGGACAGACCGGGGAGAGAAGGTGAAGAATCTCGGAGAGTTGCGCCTGCTGTGGGATGAGGACGAGTCGGTGCGAATGCCCGGCGCGTTGACCGAGATCGCTTTCCACGACAACCCCGACGACGCAGATGCCCTGAAGGAACCGGCCTTCCAACTGTTGGCGGCCCGCGCGCTCTACCAGGGCATCGTCAAGTACTTTGAGCAGCGGGACGGCCTGGACCTGCCACTTCTCCCGGAGCCGCCCACCCACCTGGCGGTTCAAAACGTCGGAAGCGGGCAGGCAAGAATCTCCTGGCGTCCCTCTCCTACCGACACCGTCGGCTTGGTGGGCGACGCGGCCACCGGCTACCGGGTCTACACCAGCACCGACGGTCTGGGCTGGTCGAACAGGGTGGTCGTGACGGAGACCACGGTCTGCACTCTCACTGGCCTCTCGCCGGGGCAACTCCTCTTCGTCCGCGTCACCGCTGCCAACGACGGCGGCGAGTCTTTCACCACAGAGACGCTGGGAGTCCGCGTGGGAGATGACGCCGGCGTGCTGCTGGCCAACGGCTTCGACCGGCTCAACCGCACGATGCTGGTGCCCGAGACCGACCCGGTGGAGGGATACAACCTGCGTATGTTCCTGAGCCGGATGAACCGGTACGACTACGCAATCCAGCACGGGCAAGTCATCTCCTACCCCTTCGATAGCGCCAGCAACAAGGCGGTGCAGGCGGGGATGGTCAGCCTGGGCGATTACGCGCTGGTGGACTGGATCCTGGGAGAGGAATCGGCCCCCGACGAGACGCTGGATGCAAAGGAGCGGGCGCTGCTGGAGGCATTCCTCGATGGCGGTGGGGCGCTGTTTCTCAGCGGCACGGAGGTCGGCTGGCACCTGGACCACCTGGAGGGCGACCCCGATTTCTACAACTCTGTCCTGCGGGCTGACTACGTTGGGGACGACGCAGAGACCTACGAGGTCAACCCGGTCACCGGCTCCATCTTCGAGGGGCTGGCCTCCTTCCAGTTTGATGCACAAGGGATGTACGACGCCGACTACCCGGACGAACTGGCACCGATCAACGGATCTGTCGCAGCGCTTACCTACAACACTGGTATGACGGCAGCGATCCAGTACGCCGACGGGTGCGAGCGATTGGCCTACTTTGGCTTCCCCTTTGAGACCATCTGGCCGGACCAGCGGCCCGCCGTGATGGCGCGCGTGCTGGATTTCCTGGACGAATGTCTGGAACTGCCGGTCAACACGAACATCGTCGCCCCGACGTATGGAAGCGTTCATAGCATCGTGCCGCCTTTTGAGGGGACGTCGGAGGTGTACAGCGGGACGCTCCAGCGGGTCGAGGTGCAGGTCGAGCGCGTCAGCGACGGGTATTACTGGACAGGGAGTGACTGGAATGCGGCACAGACCTGGTTGACGGCGACTGGAACGGTTACGTGGTCATACGATCTTCCATCCTTGAGCGATGACGGCAGCGATGACAGTGACTATCACCTGCGCGCCCGCGCCTGGACGACGGATGGATATTCTGACACGTCGCCCGCCACGGTTGTCTTCACCTATGACACAATTTCTCCCACCAGCACGACTCTCATCACGCCGACGGGTGGGGTCGTCATCACAACAGCAACGGTGAGCTTAGCGTGGCAGCCGGTCGCTCCAGACGGAGGCTCACCCCTGGCCTACGTGGTGGACTTGGACGGGCAGCCCTACACGACCACTCAATCCATGTACACGGTCACGCACGTCAGCCACGGGATGCACACGTGGGCGGTGCAGGTCTTTGACGCGGCGGGCAATCGCTCAGGATGGATCACGGATACCTTCTTCGTCAACTGCTACCGCCGCTGGCTGCCGCTGGTGGCGCACAATTTCGAAAGCGGTGGGAACACCTGCACCGACGTCCTGGTCAACGGCGGGTTCGAGTCGGACGAGGGCTGGGTGCTCAACCTACTGGCGACCTACAATAACGATAGCACGTACGTCCACTCCGGCGCATGGAGTATGCAAGTGGGCATCCCTGAGGGAGAGCCAGGGGGCGGTGCTCCTATCTACTCCTCCGTGAGCCAGCAGGTGACATTGACTGCGGGCACGAATGCCACTTTGAGCCTCTGGATCTACTGCATCAGCGAAGGAAACGACTCCGGCGACCAGCACTACATCACGTTGTACGACCAGTGGGGCGGTCATCACGTGCTGGACACGACGACGACTCACAAGCCGGAGTGGGTGCCGCGGCAGTACGACCTGAGTCCATACCTGGGCCAGACGGTGACCCTCTACATCGGCGCCAAGAACGATGGGGACGACGATACAGCAGCGTTGTACGTGGACGACGTGATGCTGGAGATCTGCCCGTGAAGGCAGTCTACTGGGTGATACCGGATCTGCTGGCAGGGCGGCCCGGGCCCCAGGAAATGCCCTGGGACCTGGAAGAGCTGCAGTCAGGGGGGCTGCGGGCCATTCTATCCCTCTCCGCCGAGGTGGACGAGGAAGCTATCGCCGCCACCGGTTTTCATCACGGTCGGTATTACTTCCCCCCCATCCCTTTGCTCACCCGGTTTGAGAAAAGGGCCTTCCTGAACCTGATGGATGAGGCCATTGAGTTCATCCAGGCCCAACTGGCCGAAGGCTGCCCTACCTTGGTCCACTGCCATGCTGGCAAGGACCGCACCGGGGCAGTGTTGGCTGGCTACCTGATGCGCTACCAGGGCTTGTCCTCCGACGAAGCGATCCACCTGGTGCGGCAGGCCAATCCCCGGGCGATGACCGCACCGGGGTACGAAGGAATGCCGGAATTGCTCGAGAACACAATAAGGTAAGGGGGCACTGCAATGGAAAGACGGAGGATCAATCTGCCGCAGGACAAAATCGCAGAGTTCTGCCGCCGCTGGAAGATTACCGAGTTAGCCCTATTTGGGTCCGTGTTGCGGGACGACTTTGGTCCAGAGAGTGATATTGACATCCTCGTGACGTTTGCCCCAGATGCCGAGTGGAGCCTTTTTGATCATGTCCAGATGGAGGAAGAACTAGAGGTCATTCTTGGTCGAGAAGTGGACGTGATCAGCCGGAGGGCAGTGGAGAGAAGTCCGAACTGGATTCGCCGCCAGGCCATCCTTGAGACTGCGGAGGTCTACAATGTCGAGGGATGATGCTATCCTACTGGATACGTTGAGAGCGGCCCGGCTTGTCGTTGAGTTCAGTGCCGGTATGAACGAGTCCGCCTTTCTGGACGACTTGAAGACGCAATCGGCCATCCTGCATCAGTTGTTGGTGTTGGGAGAAGCCATCAAACGGCTCTCAGGAATTTCGTCACCATCACCCTGAGATGCGCTGGAGGCTGATCGCCGGAATGCGGGACAAACTGATTCACGAGTACGACACCGTGGACCTGGAGGAAGTGTGGAGGACGGCGACCGCCGACATACCACAACTATCGCGTTCCTGGAGCCGTTGGCCCCACCGAAGACTTGATCAGACAGACGGGAGGTGAGAAATGACATCACCCAGAGTCGTTCCAGATTGCTGCCCCCAATATTGAACTACCCTTGCGAGGGTTGCTAAATCATCTTGGCAGCGGGCAATTCCTGGCAGACAAATGGCCTGAAACCCGGTGCCGAACCTTCGCAAGGGTTTCCTACTCGAAAGGAGGCTGAAATGCCCAGTGACAACTGGACGGATGAGACTGTCCCCAGCCACCGCGTCAGGCCGGATTATGACGAGGCAGGGGATTATGATCGTCCGGACCTGGCAGCCATCCCTGCCCGCATCTGGGTGCTGGGTCTCATCGTGGTGCTACTGGCGCTGACGGTGTGCGGTCTGTGGGCGCTGTACCTGCTGCGCGGGCAGATAGCCATCGGCGGCCCCACTCCCACGCCCATCATCTGGAC
>CAZMOT010000176.1:0-5423 GCA_964568065.1 uncultured Anaerolineales bacterium | reverse complement strand
GTATGGGAATATCATCGTAGAGCTGGGGGTGGGGACTGGGAGTTCAGCAGATTGAGAGAAGAAGCAGTCAGGGATCTTTTAACTCAAAACCGAGATCCTTTCCGTTGAGGGTGAGGATAAAGTAGTTGAGCACATCACGGCCCAAGAGGGCGAGGGAACGCGGCATAACTACGAAGTTCATCGGCGGTAACATCTCTCCTATAACCTCCAGTGTCACCACGCACAGCGGCAGGCAGGCCGCGAGGCCGTCGTAACCTTCGACTTCCAATTCGCCGTCGTATTGCAACCCAATGGCGTGAGCAGCCGATTCGGGAAGCACCGAGATATCAGAACCGGGGTCCAATTGTGCACGCACCCTGGTTTCGAGGCCAGCCGTCTTCGGATGATGGACAATGACTTCTAATACGGGAGCAGGTGGGCTGAAGCCAGGGTCGTAGTGAAATATCATCGCGTTATCCAAACTGACGGCAGACGCAGGCGCGGTGGATGTTCCTCGACCAGTTGGACGTAGATTGGACGATAGCCGAATCGGTCGTACACTCGCAGGACGAGTTTGACTCTGTCGGTATCCACATCTGCAACCTGCTCATTGACAACAGCGACGAATTTGCCGCGATGGGCTTTCAGGAGTTCTGGCTTTAGTCGCTCAAAGGCAGCACGCTCTCGCTCAAAAGCTTCATCCGACCCGGCGCGTGTCCTGGCTTTTCGTTCCCGCCAGGCTTCAAACTCGCGGTACTCGGCGATAGGTACCAGGGCGACCACAGGTTCTCCCTCGTGTTCCAAGATAAGGGGACCCTGAGCCAGGTCCGTTTTGTTCACGGAGAGAGAATACGTAGCCTGTGTCTCTTTGAGGCTCACTGTCTTGGCCATGATTGTCACCTCAGTTGGAATATACGCCAAGAGGGTTTATCTGTCAAGTCAATTATCGAGACACAAAAGGAGATAGCAATGGTCTATAAAGCCGACCCCATCACCATGCAAGTCATCCGCTACGCCATGGAGCAGGTGGCGGACGAGATGGGCCGCACGTTGGTGCGCACGGCCCGCTCGACGGTCATCAAAGAGATCGAAGACATCACCTGTGCCGTCTTCGACCGCTACGGCAACACCATCGGTCAGGCTCACCACGCGCCGATGCTGCTCACCGGCTTTGAACTGGGTATGAGAGCCCTGGTCAAAAGATACAGGCCCGTAGACCTGGATCCGGGCGACGTCATCATCTTTAACGACCCCTACTCCGGTGGCCAGCACGTGATGGACCTGGTGACCTTTGCCCCGGTCCACTACGAGAGAGAGTTGGTCGGCTTTGTGGGCAGCATCGCCCACCACTCCGACATGGGCGGCGCTGCGCCGGGCGGGACGGCCGGCGGGCTGAACGAGATCTATCTGGAGGGGCTGCGCTTTCCCATGGTCAAGCTCTACAAAAAGGGCCAGGAAGACCCGGAGTTGTTCGGCATCCTGGAGAACAACATCCGCGTGCCCCACAAGACGCTGGGCGATATCCGCGCCCAGGCTTCGGCCGACTTTGTAGGTGTGCAGCGGATGCAGGCGATCTTTGACAAGTACGGGGTCGAGGTCGTGCAACAATGTCAGGCGATGCTGCTGGACTACTCGGAGAGCCGCATCCGCGCCGGGCTAAAGCGCATCCCCGACGGCACCTATACCGGCGTGGATTACGTGGATGACGACGGTCGCAGCGACACCCCCATCAAGCTCCAGGTGAACATCCACAAGCAGGGAGATGAGGCGGATAGCGCCGACCGCAGCGGTCGACAACATCCGGCGGATAACGCCGACCGCAGCGGTCGACAGCATCCGGCGGATAACAAGCATCCGATCGTCGTTGATTTCGAGGGCACGGCCAAGCAGGTGGAGGGGAACATCAACTGCCCCATCGCCACCGTCTACGCCGCTGTCTACTACGCTCTGATCGCCGTCATTGATCCCCACGTGCCGCCCAACTCCGGCTGCTATCGCCCCTTCCGCATCGAAGCAGAGGAGGGGCTGATCGTCAATCCCAGGATGCCCGGCGCGGTGGGAGCGCGCACCAACACCTCGCAGAAGATCACCGAGGCCATGATGCTGGCCCTGTCGGAGGCGGTGCCGGATAACGTGATGGCCGGCTGCCACGGCCAGATCACCAACTGCGGCTTCAGTGGCTACCACCCGCAGACGAGCCAGCGCTTCGTCTACATTGACATCCAGGGTGGCGGCGCGGGCGCCCGGCCCACGAAGGACGGTCGTGACGGGCAGGACTCTCACCTGGCCCGCTTCAAAAACACGCCCATCGAGGCGGTCGAGCTGGAGTATCCGGTGCGCATCCTGCGCTACGAGTTCATCCCCGACTCGGGCGGGGCGGGCAAATACCGGGGTGGCCTGACCGTGCGCCGTGACATTGAGATACTCACCGACGACGTCACCCTGGCCCGCTACGGCGACCGGCAGCGCTTTGCTCCCTTTGGCCTCTTTGGCGGGAAGGAGGGGAGCAAGGGGAGGTTCGTGCTGAACCCCGGCACGCCCGAGGAGCGGCCGCTCAAGTCGAAAGGACTGGACGTGCTCAACACGGGAGACGTGGTCAGCCTGCGCTTGCCCGGCGCGGGCGGCTACGGCGACCCATTGGAGCGGGACCCCGACCTGTTGCTGGCCGACGTGCGGGACGGCAAGGTCAGTCTGGAGAGCGCCCGCCGGGACTATCAGGTGGTGATTGACCCGGAGATGCTGACGATTGACCAGGAGGCTACGGCAAAATTGAGAAGGAGCCTTCGATGAGCAACGAAATCCTTGACAATCTGGATGTTGAAGCAGGATGCCTGACCTTCAAAGATGTGCGCTACATACTGATCCGGCCCGACACCGTGGTGGACTTGCAAAAGGCGGTGGAGGAAATGGTCGGGCCGGAAAAGTGTGCCGAGGCGCTGATGGCCGGCGGCTACACCGGCGGCTCCCGCTCGTCCAAGCGGTATAAAGAGGTGTTCAACTATACTGATCAGGAGATCGTCGCCTTCATGTGCCGCATGGGCGGCGAGATCGGCTGGGGCAGGTTCAACCTGATCGAGTTGGATGCGACGAACAAACGGCTCATCATCGAAGTCGAAGGTTCACCTTTTGCCGAGGCTTACGTGCGGAACCAGCCTTCAACCCTTCGACAGGCTCAGGGCACCGCTTCCCAGCTTCCGGTCTGCCACATGATCCGCGGTGTGCTGGCCGGGATGGCGGCAGGCATCTTTGGCGGCGACGTTGACTCAGAGGAGACGGAGTGCGTCGCCAAAGGCGATCCGGTCTGCCGCTTCGTTATTCGGGGGTAGATTTATCGTATCCGTCCAGGGGGTAGACCAGAAACCGGGTTTTTGGTGTTCCACAAGCGAAGTAGTATTGCTTGCAAGCGTTTTTCCGCTGCCAGGGAGGTCTTCCTGTACGAAAAACCCGGTTTCTTGGCCCCCACGTGAACGCTTACGATTTATCAACGTGAGTACAGATGCCGGACTCGCGTGAACAACTTCTACCGGCAAGGACCGAGGCCTTCACGCACGTGATCGCACTGGATCCCGACGATACCGCTATGTACGACAACCGGGGTGCGGCCTATGCTGCCCTGGGAGAATACAATTTGGTTATTGCCGACTATGCAACATTGTTCTGACGATAGGGAGAAGCCCCACCTCAAGGGGCGGGGTTCAGCCCTGGGGGTGTAGGGGGCGAGAACGCCCCATCCTCGAAACCGAACTCGGCGCACCAGCGACAGGTGAATTTACTGGAGAGACTGGCATAGTGAGGTAGGGGGCCAGACTCTCCGCTTTTTTTGCCAAACTGGTGCACCGACGAGGCACACTACATGACGGCTAGGAACTCATCTCAGTGTCCTTCAGCGCACGCCAGTTGTTCAGTTGTCTCTCACGACGATGGGCAAGTAGACTTTGCTCCCGTTCGTTATCGCAAAGCAGATGCCCGTCGCGCCCTCGTCGGTCGTGACCTGCACCTTGTTGACCAATGCCCCAGTGTAACCTGTCTCGACGGTGACGACGAACGTATGCTCCCAGACACCGCCCAGCGTAGTGATGGTCGGCGTCCAGACAAGCGGCCCCGTGTACGTGACGTGGGTAGGCAACGTGTCTGTGATGGTGGCGTGCAGTTCCAGGTCGCCGGTGTTGACGGCGCGGATGGTATAAGTTAGTGGCGCTCCGGGCTCCACCGGGTCAGGGGTGGCTTGCTTACTTATCGTCAAGGCAGGCTCAGAATCCACCGAAGCGGCCTGGAGCATGTCATAGGCACCCGATGAACCACCAGGACGATAGTCGGCTAACACAATAGAGTGAATCTTGTCCCAGTCAACAACGTTGCTCAACTCAGCGGTCTCCAACGTGAACGTCGTCGTCGCGCCGTGTGCAAGGGCAGGGGATATGCCGGTCGAAACGGCTGCGCGGACGATGCAACCCGTGATATGATCCACGTTGGGGTCTACCGGTGTATGTTCTTCGTACACGATGGCGTGGACCGTCGCCGAGTTGCTGGAAGAGAGGGTCACACCGCTGAGGTTCGTCAGTTGAATATCGAAGTGAAGCTTGTTCCCGATACGCTGGCTCTGGGCTTCAATCTCTACTTGAGTCGGCCGCGCCAGTGCAGCGTCAACCATGGCTTTGTAAGTGCTATAATTGGTGGCATAGTCCACGTAGCCGTTATGTATCTGGTGCCCACTGTCTACCATAACCAGTGGCAAGGAGACCGATCCTGGGCCATGCGCGGCCCACCAACGGTCTCTCCGATTCCCGAGGGAATTGTCCACATCCTGTTCCAGAAACACAACTGGTTGAGTTGCGTAATCGCTTGCCAATTGATCCACCACCGGACCGGCGGCCTTGCTAAGCCCTCAGCCGGGGCGCATGAATGCCTCAAAGACTACCAGGCGGCTCTGCGTCAGGGATGCATTGTCTGGCAAATCAGTCGCTTGCGATTTTGTTATCGTGGAGTTGGGGCTGCCAAGTGTCAAGACGAAAACTAACAGAATGGAAATTCGGACAAGGCGACGCATCTTTACCTCCCATACACTCTTATCGTAGCGGCTCTATCTCTGAATACGGCCTCGGGCTCTGCGAAAGCGCTGACATTTTCCTCTCCGCTGATTAGTATATTCCTTTCCTTGATCTAGGCAAGTTGACATGGTTCATTCGGCCTCCACAACACCACACCCGCGCCGTAAGGCCCATCACGGATACTGCTCGATGCGCATGATGACGTTGCCCGCTGGATCAGGGCAGATGACGTGGCAGTCCTCCTTCAGCCAGTCGCCATCCTCCAGGGGGCGCTGTTTGGCCGGCAGGAGCGGAAGGGCAGAGTACAAAGCATAGAGACAAAAGTGACGCTGGGCCGGGATGTACAACCGCCCGCTGCGCAAGATGAAACGATCCCCCGGTCTCATCCCCGAGGTA
>CAZMOT010000175.1:0-5438 GCA_964568065.1 uncultured Anaerolineales bacterium | reverse complement strand
GGATGGCGACCTCGACGTCTTTTTTGGAAACGTCGGCAACGTCGAGGTCCGGTTAAACGATGGAACCGGCGTCTTTACCGACAGCGGCCAGAGCCTGAGCAGTTCAAATACCATGGCCGTGGCGCTGGGGGACGTGGACGGGAACGGTGACCTCGATGCCTTTGTCGGGTGTGGCGGCGAAGTGGGGAGACCCAACATGGTCTGGCTGAACAACGGCGGCGTCTTTGCCGACAGCGGCCAGCGCCTGGGCAACGAAGGCACCACCGCCGTGGCGTTGGGGGACGTGGACGGGGACGGCGACCTTGATGGTTTCGTCGGGAACGAGAGGGGCTCAGGTGAGCTCGACACGGTCTGGCTGAACACCAGGATTCCACCCACGGCCAATGATGATCACTTCGCCGTGCCTGCGGACAGCAGCGCCAACGTCCTGAGAGTGCTCGCTAACGACAGTAGCTTCCTCTACGCCGACGTTGTGACCGTGACTGCTGTGAGTACGCCGGTGAGCGGCAGCGCCAGCACGGATGGCAGCGCGGTGATCTACACGCCGACCCTGGGCTTCACCGGCACGGACGTCTTCACCTACACCATCAGCGACCCCGGTGCGCTGACCGCTACGGCCACGATCACGGTTGACGTGGGCGGCGTCAACAATGCACCCGTGGCCCAGGACGACTCCGCCACGACGAACGAGGATACACCGGTGACGATCAACGTGCTGGACAACGACAGCGATCCGGATGGCCAGACCCCGTTCGTGCTGGCCGTGGGTACGCCGATCAGTGGCAGTGCCATTGTGGATAGTAGCAAAGTGGTTTACACGCCACTGCCGGACCTCAGCGGTGTGGATATTTTCACCTATACCATCAGCGACGGTTGGATGATCGGCACGGCCACGGTCACGGTCACCGTCAACCCGATCGAGGATCCGCCGACGCTGGACTCACTTCCCGACATGGTGATTGACGAAGACGCCCCCACACAGACGATCCCCCTGAGCAACATCACCAGCGGGGCTTTCGACGAGAATCAGGTCCTGACCGTGACGGCCAGCGCGACCAAGTACGACCTTGCCGATCTGCTCGTAGTCAGCGTCACCTACACCAGCCCCTACACAACCGGCATACTCAGTTTGACCCCGATCACCGACCTGTTCGGCTGGTCCGAGGTGACAGTGGTCGTCAGCGACGGTCTGGCTCAAACTGAACGGAAGTTCGGCGTCACCGTCAACTCGGTCAACGACCCGCCGACGCTGAATCCGATTTCCGACCTGGTGATTGGTGAAGACGCTGGGCCACAGACGGTCGGCCTGAGCGGCATCAGCTTCGGGCCCATCAACGAATACGAACAACGCCCGGACCTGGCGGTGACGGCCTTCTCGACCAACGTGGGCTTGATCCCCCACCCCAGCGTCTACTATGATAATCACCCGGGCCACTACACTGGAGGCAGCCTTGTCTTCACCCCGGTCGCCGACCAGTCTGGTCTGGCCACGGTGGTGGTGACTGTCACCGACGGCATCTCTGAGACTGTCCGCACTTTCCAGGTCATCGTCAATGCGGTCAACGACCCGCCGACGCTGGATGCGATCGGCGACCAGGTGATTGACGAAGACGCCACGATGCAGACGGTCAACCTGAGCGGCATCACCAGCGGGGCCGCGGATGAAAGCCAAATCCTGGCCGTGACGGCCACCTCGACCGACACCAACCTGATCCCCCACCCCAGCGTCAACTACGTCAGTCCCAACACGACCGGCAGCCTTCAGTTTGCCCCGATCGCCGACCAGTTCGGCCTGGCCACGGTGGTCGTGACCGCCAGCGACGGCCTCTCTGAGACCAGCCGCTCTTTCCTGGTCACGGTCAACCCGGTTAACGACCCGCCGACGCTGGGTGCGATTCCCGACCTGGTGACTGACGAAAACGCGGGCGTGCAGACAGTTCCCCTGAGCGGCATCACTGCCGGGCCAAACGAAAGCCAACCCCTGACCGTGACGGCCGTCTCGACGGACACCAACCTGATTCCCCATCCCGGCGTCACCTACACCAGCCCCAACCCGACCGGCAGCCTCAGCTTCACCCCTGTTCTCGACCAGTGGGGCGTGGCCACGGTGGACGTGACCGTCAGCGACGGCTTTTCTCAGACCAGCCGCTCTTTCCAGGTGATAGTCAGGCCAACCTTCGAGGTGTTCGCGACCAGTCCGCCGGGCAACGGCCTGGCGATCGCTCGGACTGGGGCCATCTCGGCTACATTGACCCAGACTGCAGACGACAGCACGGTCGACACGCGCACCTTCACAGTGCGGGGGCGGCAAACGGGGGTTTATGGGGGGAACTATACGTTTGGTTCCATGCAATTTGAGGGCACCTTTACGTTTGGTTCCGTGCAATTCGACGCCGCGAACGATTTCAAGCCGGGCGAGGAGATCGTGGTCAACCTGAGCGATGGCCTCAAGGCGATGGATGGTAGCTCTCTGGTTTCTTACGTCTGGCAATTCCGGGCGGCAGTGGGGGGCGGCACAGGTGTCTTTGTTGACAGCGGTCAGGCTCTAGGCTATTACGGCGACCTTCCTTGGCTCCTGAGGGGCCTCCAGCCCCTGAGTGTTTTAGATACCCAGGCCGTGGCACTGGGGGACGTGGATGGGGATGGTGACCTCGATGCCTACGTCGTGAGAAATGGAGCCCGCAGCACGGTCTGGCTGAACGATGGAACAGGAACCTTTAGCGACAGCGGCCAGAGCCTGGGCAGTTCATACAGTTGGGCCGTGGCGCTGGGGGACTTGGACGGCGACGGCGACCTTGATGCCTGCGTGGGGAATTATGGTCAAGGCAACACCGTCTGGCTGAACGACGGAGCAGGTACTTTTAGCGACAGCGGCCAGAGCCTGGATAGTTCGGACACCTACGCCGTGGCGCTGGGGGACGTGGACGGGGACGGCGACCTCGACGCAGTCACCGGCAATGACGTTGGTCAAGCCAACCGGGTCTGGCTGAACGACGGGGCGGGCACGTTTAGCTACAGCGGCCGGAGCCTGGGCTTCCGGGACACAAGGGGTATAGCCCTGGGGGACCTGGACGGCGATGGCGACCTCGATGGTTTCGCGGGGAATTCTGATGGCCAGGCCAACCAGGTCTGGCTGAACGATGGGGCGGGTCACTTCAGCGACAGCGGCCAGCGCCTGGGCAGTTCGGATACCTACGCCGTGGCACTGGGGGACCTGGACAGCGACGGCGACTTCGATGTCCTCGTCGGAAACATGAACGGCGAAGCCGACGAGGTCTGGCTGAACGATGGGGTGGGCACTTTTGGCGACAGCGGCCAGCGCCTGGGCAGTTCGGCCACCTGGGCCGTGGCGCTGGGGGACGTGGACGCGGACAGCGATCTCGATGCTGTTGTCGGAAATGTCCGTTTCGGGGATGCCTTGGATCAACCCAATTGGGTCTGGCTGAACGATGGGACGGGCACTTTTGGCGGCGGTGGCCAGAGCCTGGGCACCTGGGATACTTTGGCCGTGGCGCTGGGGGATGCGGACGGCGACGGCGACCTGGATGCCTTACTCGGGAATAGCAATGGTTTGTACCAAACCAACAGGCTCTACCTGAACCAGCCAAACTTGCCCCTGGCCATGAATGATTCCTTCTACGTGCCCGCGGACAGCGGTGCTACCGATCTGGACGTGCCGGCTAACGACCGCGACCCCGACGGTGACGCGCTCGTTGTGACCGCCGTGGGCACGCCGGCGCACGGCAGCGCCAGCACCGGCGGCAGCACGGTCACCTACACGCCGCCCCCGGGCTTCAGCGGCCGGGACGTCTTCACCTACACCGTCAGCGACCCCGGCGGCCTGACCGACGCAGCCACGGTGAGCGTTATTGTCTTTGAAGAGACGCTGTCTACCGTTGCTACTCCGACGCGAGGCGGCAGCCTGTTCTACACCGACGAGCAGGGTTCCACGATCATCGTGGACATCCCGGCCGGTGCTGTGAGCAAGCCCACGGAGTTCCGCTACACGCCGCTGGTGGGGCCGACCACCTCCGCCGCCAGCCTTGCGTTCGCCGGTCAGTCCTTTACCCTGGAGGCTTACCGGGGAGGCGAACCTGTGCCGGGCATTGTCTTCTCCACGCCGATCACGATCACCATCCACTACTCTGGCGCCGATGTGGCCGGGCTGGTCGAGGACACGCTGGAACTGCGCTATTGGGACGGCAGCGCGTGGGCCGGCGACGGTATTGCGCTGGTGAAGCGTGACACGGCCATCAACCGGCTGGTCGTGAGGGTGACGCATCTGACCGAGTTTGCTCTGTTCGGGAACGGACAGAATCGGATCTACCTGCCAGTGGTGCTGAACCGATCCACGCCTGGAGTGCCAGATCCAAGCCATACCGCCGGGTTCGGAAGTCCGGACCGGGGTTGGCAATCCGGCAGGATCAGGTGGGAGTAGTGCTCAGGCTAGTGATGAAGCCCCTGCCTACGGTGGGGGTGAGGTCACCGCTACGCCAAGTATCGCAAGGTTTAGGCAGCATCGAATAGGGGAGGGAAGTATCATGAAAAGCAATCGCTTCTTTACCTATCTCATCCTGGCTCTGGCCGCTCTGCTTATCATTATGGGTGCGCAGCCCTGGACCGCGCGCTCGATGGGTGCGCCGCCTCGGGCCGCGCTCCCGGCCCTCTCGGCCAGCGCCGAGGTGCGGCAAGCCTGGCGAAAGGCCCAGAGTGTCGGGGTGTACCACTATACCACCGACGTCGTGCAGACCACATTGCCCTTGCCGGTTCTGGAGAACGTCGGGTTGGCCGGCAGCGAGGAGCGTATCTACATTGAGGGCCAAACCGACCTCCCCGCCGGGGTGATGCAGATGAAGCTCTGGTCTGATGGCGGCAGTGCCCACACGGGCCAGGATAGCATCGAACTACGGGTCGCCGATGGCAAGGCCTTAGGGCGGGTCGGTGCAGGCGAGTGGGAAGAGGTTGATGACTTTACCGATCTCTTCGCCCCGGGTCACGACGTGCTGGGCTATCTGGCCGGCGCGAAAAACATCGTCAAAATCGGGACAGAAACCCGACAGCTTGATTTCGGATCTCAATCCGCAATCCGCAATCCCCAATCCACAATCGGTCAGGCCGCAATCCAGTTCACTCGCTACAGCTTCGAGGTGGACGGGCTGGCCTTTGCCGAGTATATGCGCACCCAAATGGAAGATGAACTCCGCCGCAGCGGGAAACTTCCTCCTGGACTGCGCCTCGATATGGTGCATCTGTACGTGGATATGACCGGCGAAGGAGAAATCTGGCTGGATAGCGACGGCCTCCCCCTGCGCCAGATCGTGCACGTCAAGTTTCCCCCCAGTCATCGCGAACAGGTCGAAGCGACGATCAAGACCGATTTCTCTGGCTGGGGTGGCGGCGCTTCCACTACCCCCACTCTGGCCCTCCCTCTATTAGGG
>CAZMOT010000174.1:0-5533 GCA_964568065.1 uncultured Anaerolineales bacterium | reverse complement strand
GGGAGGGGGTGAGGTAGGAGTAAGAGGTGAGCATATGATTCGCAACCAATGGTACATCGTTCTGAGTTCTGGGGAGGTGAAGGACCGCCCCGTTGGGATGACGCGGATGGGGGAGAAACTTGTCTTCTGGCGCGATTCCGAGGGCCGTGTCGCCTGCCTGCGCGACCGCTGCGTCCATCGGGGCGTGGCCCTCAGCGCGGGCAAGGTGCTGGACAATGGCTGTCTCCAGTGCCCCTTCCACGGCCTTGAGTACGACCCGTCGGGGCGGGTGACGGTCATCCCCGCCAACGGGCGCAACACGCCCGTCCCCGAGCGGTTCCGCGTCCATCACTACCCCACCCACGAGGCCCACGGCTTCATCTGGACCTGGTGGGGGGATGACCCGCTCGCACACCTCCAGCCGCCCCGTTTCTTTGAGGACCTGGAGGAGGGCTTCCGCTGGGCGCAGATCGTTGACCCCTGGAACGCCCACTACTCGCGGGTGATCGAGAACCAGTTGGACCCCATCCACCTTCCCTTCATCCACCACAACACCATCGGACGGGGCAACCGCACGGTGGTGGACGGGCCCGGGCTCGAGTGGGTGGACGAGGATCGCTTCCGCGTCTACACGCACAATCGTGTTGACGATGGCACGCCGCCTCTCAAGCCGGACGAGGTGGACATCGCCAAGAGTCAGGTCTACCTGGGGTTTATCTTCCCCAACCTGTGGCAGAACCACATCTCGGACGACGTGCGAGTGGTGGCGGCCTTTGTACCGGTGGATGAGGATCACACGCTGCTCTATCTGCGTTTCTACCAGCGCTTCATCCGCCTGCCCCTCCTGGGCGACCTGGTGGCGCGCCTGGCGATGCCCTTCAACCGGCTGGTCGCCCACCAAGACCGACGGGTCGTGCAGACGCAGGAGCCCAAGGCGAGTGGGCTCCGGACCGGCGAGCAGCTGATTCAGGGGGATCACCCCGTCGTCGCCTACCGGCGGCGGCGCCAGGTGCTGATTGAGGTCCACGGCCAGAGATGATGCCAATGCGATTCCTGCGCAACACACTGCATCCGGAGCGCTACCAGGGAGGCCACCGCCGCTATCCCTACTTCGAGGGTTGGTACTACAAGCTGATCGATGCCTCCGAAGAGCATCGGTACGCCGTGATCCCCGGCATCTACAAGGGAAGAGACGCGGCGTCCAGCCACGCTTTCGTGCAGTTCATGGACGGGACGACGGGGGAGGTGACGTATGTCCGCTACCCGTTGACAGAGTTCCAGGCAGCAGAGCGGGCGTTTGAGGTACTGATTGGGCTCAACCGGTTCACGGCGGAGGCTACCAGCCTGCATCTTGAGACGCCGGAGCGAAACGTCAGGGGATCGTTGCGCTTCTCCGGTATCAACCCCTGGCCGGTCACGCTGCTATCACCCGGGGTCATGGGCTGGTACGCCTGGGTGCCGTTCATGGAATGTTATCACGGCGTGCTCAGTCTGGACCACACCATTGAAGGTATCCTCCATATAGATCGGACCGCAGTGGACTTCAGCGGAGGGCGTGGATACACCGAGAAGGACTGGGGGCGCCGCTTTCCAGCAGCCTGGGTGTGGTTCCAGAGCAATCACTTCGACACGCCTGGCACCAGTATCACCGCCTCGGTCGCGATCATCCCCTGGCTGGGCAGCACATTCCGCGGCACCATCGTCGGCCTGTGGCACGGCGGCAGGCTCTATCGCTTCACAACCTACACCGGGGCGCGCATCGAGCAGCTGGCGATCGAGGACAAGGCGGTGACGTGGGTCATGCGGGATCGGCACTACCGCCTCGAGCTCTATCTATGTCGAGCGGAGGCAGGCTTGCTCTACGCCCCGGACATCGAGGACATGAGCGGAAGGGTGGCGGAGACGTTGCAGGCCACGGCAACGGCGCGCCTTGTGCAGCTTGACCGGTCGCGACCCACGGCGATTCTTGAGGACACGGCTCGCAATGGCGGCCTGGAGGTGGTGGGCGATGTCCAGCGGCTTATGACGCTAAAGGAGAGATCTAGGTGACAGTCACCTTGAAGGTGACTGTCACCTGAGGTAAGAAGATGAGCCAACTGGCCTCTCTGCTCGATTCGGGAAAAGGGAGGGAAATTTGAGATGCGCCTGGGCTACCCGTGCATCAACCTGAGCCTGGTGTGTCGGCCCAGCCGCACCTTTCGGCTTGCATCCCTCTCCTGGGAGCGACTGCGGGAGACGGTGGCCGGGAACCTGGCCTGCCTGGAGAAGATGGTCCGCTGGAACGCGTCCCACGGGCTCCTCTTCCTGCGCATCACCTCCGACCTGGTCCCCCTGGCTTCTCATCCGGCCAACCACCTCCCGTGGGACCGGGCGTTCGCCCCGGACTTGGCCCGCATAGGCCAACTGATCCGGTCGTACGGGATGCGCATCTCCATGCATCCGGGGCAGTACACCGTCCTCAACTCCCCGCGCCCGGAGGTGCTGGAGGCGAGCGTGGCAGAACTGGCCTACCACGCCCGCGTGTTGGACCTGCTGGGGCTGGACCGGACGGTCAAGATCCAACTCCACGTAGGCGGCGTGTATAAGGACAAGGAGGCGGCGATGGCCCGGTTCGTCCGGCGGGTGGGTGACCTGGACCGGACGATGCGCGATCGTCTGGTGGTGGAGAACGACGAGTGGTTCTACACGCTGGAGGACTGCCTCCAGATCCACACCGCGTGCGGCATCCCGGTCCTCCTTGATGCCTTCCACCACGAACTCAACCCCAACGGACGCTCCCTCCCCGAGGCCCTGGTCGCGGCGGCCACCTGGGGCGAGGGGGACGGCCTGCCGATGGTGGACTATTCCTCGCCGCTGCCGGACGGACGCACGGGGAGCCACGCCCATGCGCTGGACGAGGCCCACTTCCGCCGCTTTCTGGCGGAGAGCCGGCCCCACGACTTTGACCTGATGCTGGAGGTGAAGGACAAAGAGCGAAGCGCGCTCCTGGCGGCGCGGATCGCCTCCTCGGATCCCCGGTTTGTGAGGACGGTGTGATCGAAGAAACGCGGTCGGCTGGTGCTTTGGTCTCCATGACTACCCCTTTCACGAGCGGTCGATCTTTGGAAAGGTACGCTCGATGACGCCGCTGGGACTGGCCAGGAAGTTCGACCTCCGCCCTTACATGCGAAAATCTGGCGGAAATCAAATATAAATCTAACGTTTATCTGGTATACTTAGATAAACATGACGCCGTTGGATCTGGATCACAGCCAGCTTGACCAGTTGACAGGCGTATACAGAAGTGCGGCGTAAAGTGAGGTGTACTATGATCAGTAAATCCCCTGCCATCCTTGTCACAGGATTCCTGCTTCTCGTCCTTGCCATCGCTGGTCTGTTGGCCTGGACGCGTTTCAAGCCTGTGACACAGGACGGTACGATGGACTCGGAAGCAGGGACGGAAACGGGCCGGGATGAGGTTGCCCCCGGCTCCTCCGATGGGGAGCCCAGGCCCTGGATGGGTTTTCAAAAGCCATCCGAGAGCGAGTTGAGAGCCATGCTCACACCCCTGCAGTACCGCGTCACCCAGGAAAACGGGACGGAGCCCCCCTTCCAGAACGAGTATTGGGACAACCATCGGGAAGGCATCTACGTGGACGTGGTCTCCGGGGAGCCGCTCTTCAGTTCCCTGGACAAGTTCGACTCCGGCACCGGCTGGCCCAGTTTCACCAGGCCGCTGGAGTCGGAGAACATCGTGGAGGTCGAGGATAGGTCGCTGGGGATGGTCAGGGTGGAGGTGAGGAGCCGCTACGGGGACTCTCACCTGGGGCACGTCTTCCGCGACGGCCCGCCGCCCACCGGTTTGCGCTACTGCATCAACTCCGCCGCCTTGCGCTTCATTCCCATAGAGGATTGGGAGAAGGAGGGGTACGGTGAATACCTGCCACTTTTCGCCATCCCTCCCATAGACGCCGCCGCTCCCGCCAACACGGCGATGGCGACGTTCGCGATGGGCTGATTCTGGGGACCCGACTCCCAGTTCGGGAGTCTCCCCGGTGTGGCACGGACCCGCGTCGGGTACGCCGGCGGCACCACCGAGAACCCGACATACCACAACCTGGGCGATCACACCGAGACGGTCCAGATCGAGTACGATCCGACCCGGACTTCGTTCCAGGAACTGCTCGATGTCTTTTGGGCTGGCCACGACCCGACCCGGCCCGCCTGGTCACGGCAATACGCCTCCACCATCTTTTACCACGACGAGGAGCAGCGACGACTGGCCCAGGCGTCGAAGGAGCAGTATGAAACCCGATGTGGCTGTCGGGCCTATACCGAGATCGTCCCCGCCGCCACGTTCTACCTGGCCGAGGACTATCACCAGAAGTACCGCTTGCGACAGTCGCCCACCTTCATGGACGAGTTCGCGGCCATATATCCCGACCCAGCCGATTTGGCCAACTCGACGGCGGCGGCGCGGGTGAACGGTTACCTGGGCGGGTACGGCACCCTCGCCGATCTGCAGGCCGAGATTGATGATCTGGGATTGTCTCCCGAGGCGCGAGAGGAGTTGCTGGGGATCGTCCTGAATCGCAGGTGACAGCAGGTGACAGTCACCTTTGAGGTGACTGTCACCTGCGAAAGGATACTCGATGGAAAACAAACGTCGTGCATTCACTCTGCTCTTTCTCTTCGTCTTCATGGACGTGTTGGGCTTTAGCCTGATCCTGCCGCTCTTGCCCTACTACGCCGAGGCCTTTGGCGCGACGGCTGAGGTGGTGGGGCTGCTCCTGGGGGCCAACGCGCTGACGCAACTGGTGGGCGCACCCATCCTGGGCCGCCTCTCCGACCGCTACGGGCGTCGGCCCCTGCTGCTGACCAGCATCGCCGGGACGGTGGTCAGCTTCCTGATGCTGGGGCTGGCCCGCTCGCTGGCGATGCTCTTCGCCAGCCGCATCCTGGACGGCTTCCTGGGGGGCAACGTCTCCCTGGCCCAGGCCTACATCACCGACGTGACGGACAACAAGGAGCGGGCCAAGGGGCTGGGGCTGATCGGCGCGGCCTTTGGCCTGGGTTTCATCATCGGCCCGGCCCTGGGCGGAACGTTGGCCGGCGACGGGAACTATGCCCTGCCCGCCCTGATCGCCTCGGGGCTCGCGTTCCTCAACCTCCTCGGCGTGCTCTTCTGGCTGCCCGAGTCGCTGCCGCCGGAGGAACGAGAACGGCGGGCCGGGGAGCCCAGGGCCGCCTTCACAGCGCGGGCGCTGTGGGAGGCGTTGCGGCTGCCCTGCGTGGGGCCTCTTCTGCAGACCCAACTCTTCTTCGCTCTGGCCTTTACCACCTTTGAGACCATCTTTTCCCTCTTTGCTCAGAAGCGACTGGGGCTGGATGCCCGGACCACCAGTTACGTGCTCACCTATGTGGGCGTTCTGGTAGTGCTGGTGCAGGGGGTAGGCATTCGTCTCCTGGTGAAGCGTTTCAGTGACAAACAACTCGTCTTTGGCGGGGCGATCCTGGCCGGACTCTCCCTCCTGGCTTGGGCGCTCACGCCCTCGCTGGGGGTGCTCCTCGTGGT
>CAZMOT010000173.1:0-5566 GCA_964568065.1 uncultured Anaerolineales bacterium | reverse complement strand
CCGGATGTAGTTTATCCGCCGGATGTAGTTTATCCGCCGGATGTAGTTTATCCGCATCGTACTTTACAACCTGCAAGGGCAGCCCAGGTTAAGGCTCGGCAGGGATAATAGGCGCGCGCTGGAGAGCCGGGATGTCAACAGCACCGGCAGCGAACATGGCCACGCGCAACTGGGTCACGAGCACGGCAATGAGTTCGGACACGGCAGCGGTGGACTCGCTGGCAGCATGCAGAAACGGCCCGGCAACGCCGCACGCGGTTGCGCCGAGCGCAATGGCCTTGGCTATCTGGATGCCGTCACGAATGCCTCCGCTGGCTATGATGGGTAACCCCGGCGCACCACGACGGGCCATCAACAGGCTTTCGGCGGTTGGGATGCCCCAGTCTGCAAAAGCTGCCGCCACCTGACGTTGGCGTGCATCCTTGGCGCGATGCATCTCCACCTGGCTCCACGAAACGCCTCCGGCCCCGGCGACGTCAATCGCCGCCGCACCAGCACTCGCTAGTTGGCGAGCCACCTGCTCCGAGATACCCCAGCCCACCTCCTTGACGATCACCGGCACCTCCAATGCCCGGCAGACCGCTTCGATTTTGGGTAGCAAGGCGAAGAAGCGAGCCTCTCCTTCAGGCTGGAGCGCCTCCTGCAGCGGGTTGAGATGCAAGATAAGGATATCCGCTTCTATCATCTCGACAGCACGGCGACATTCGTCCGGCCCGTAGCCGCAGTTCAGTTGCACCGCGCCCAGGTTGGCCAGCAGAAGAATGTCGGGGGCGACGTGACGCACGCGGTAAGTATCTGCCAGTGTAGGATCTTCGATGGCGACCCGCTGTGAGCCCAATCCCATTCCGATACCGGCGGCCTGGGCCGCTTCTGCCAACCGCCGGTTGATCGCGCTGGCTTCCGGCGTGCCACCGGTCATCGAAGAGATGAGGAGTGGGGCCGCCAACCGCCTGCCCAGCAGCGTGGTAGAGGTGTCCACGTCTTCGAGGCTAAAGCCCGGCAATGCACAGTGGGCAAAGCGATAGCGCTCGAAGCCGGTGGAGACGTGCTTGAAATTAACGTCCTCTTGCAGGCTGATGCGGATGTGATCGGATTTACGCTGTTGGTTCTGTGGTTGCATACGGATGTAGTTTATCCGCCGTTCCTGGCGTAACCTGGGATGCTCTTGAGTGTTCTTTATAACAGGTGCCTATGATACCCGCAGTGAGGATGGTTGTCAAATCGCAGAGTTCGCTTGATTTGACAAACCTTTCTCTGTGGATAGAATATCTTTATCATCAGACTCGCAAATCCAAGGGAGGTAAAGACAATGTCAGAGAAGCTTGAGCAAGTCAGGAAAATCATCGTGGATCTGTTGGGGGTGGATCCGGAGAAGGTCACGCCAGAAGCGCGCTTCCGCGAGGATCTGGAGGCAGATTCCCTCGATCTCGTTGAACTAATCATGGCGCTCGAGGAGGAATTCGGCGGGACCATCTCCGACGAGGATGCCCAGGAGATCAGGACGGTTGGCCAGGTAGTGGAGTATATTGAGCAGCATATGAGTTGATGCGCAGACTCCACGCTGGCTGACGTAAGGCATAGGGCTATCGGCATCCACCGGTGGCCTTTTGCTTTGGAACAGTCTATGCTATACTTTGTCCGAGTACATTTCACTTGGGTGTGTTTCAAATGAGTTAGACAAGACTTTGGAAGTCTCAAAAGTACTCTCACCCAACGGTTTTTAAGGCGATGCTGATTTTGCCTTCGAAACGCTCGACTGGAGACTTTCAGTCTGACACCAACTGAAATGAAACGCACCCATTTCACTTTGTGGGAGGTGCAAAGACATGGAATGTAAGATAGAGGAAAACGTGGCACGGTGCATCTGCACCTACGAGCCCTGCTCGCGAAAGGGCAAGTGCTGCGAATGCATCCGCTACCACTGGCGCATGGGCGAATTGCCAGGCTGCCTCTTTCCACCGGAGGCCGAGCGCACCTACGACCGCTCCATCGCTCACTTCGTCCGCATCCGTAGCCGGCGGTAGTGCTGTTTCCTCGACCCACCCTCCTCCCAGCATTTCTACCTCGGATGTAGTTTATCCGCCCTCTGTGGAAGAGGGCCGGGAAGGGATAGTCGAAGCGATGAGGGACTGGAAAGCCTGGGCACGCGCGGCAACAATTGCCGCGCTCGGATGTAGTTTATCCGCAATCGCGGTGACCGGCAGACCGGGGACAGCGTCACCACCCACGCACGCAGAGATTCCCCGCCGGCAAGGTCTGCCGCCCCATCTGGGCTACGGCATCAACGTGCGCCTGGAGGACAACATTGACCTCGTTGCGCCGCTGGGCTTTGAGTGGGTCAAGTTGTGGGAGGAGTACGTGGGTGGTCCACCCGCAGAAAGGTTGCCGTACAAGATTCTGTTCACCATTGAGCGCAATGGGATGCCGACGAACCTTGACGAGTGGGGGAACCACGTCGAGGCGATTGCCGGAGCCGGTTTGGGGGTCGTCGAGGCCTACGAAATCGGCAATGAACCTAACACCGAGCGTTTCTGGGGTGGTGCTCCGCCTGACCCATACCAGTACGTCCAGGTGCTCCAGGTGGCCTACGAGCGCGTCAAAGCGGTGGACCCAGCCGCCACCGTCGTCAGCGCGGGGCTGGCGCCGGTGGGCCGCATTGAGGGTAATTGCAATGGGTGGAACGGCAACGATTGCAGTGCGATGGACGAGCGGGAGTATGCCCGCCAGATGTTCCTCTTAGGCGCGGGTGACTATCTCGATGCTTTCGGCTACCACCCCTACGGCTTCGCCTACGAGCCAGAGACCGATCCTCATAGCGTCTCCAACGGCTTTGCTTTCCGTGGTGTTGAGGTGATGCACGACCTTCTGAAGCAGTATGGCCTGGGTCACAAGCCCTTATGGGCCACCGAGTTCAGTTGGCTGCGCGACCCGTCTGAGGATGGTGCTGTTCCCGGCTGGTGCCACAATATCCCCGAATACAGAGACAACTTCGGCTGGATGGACGTGTCCGAGGTACAGCAGGCCAACTACATCACGCGGGCCTTCCAGTACGCCGACGAGAACTGGCCCTGGATGGGCGCGATGTTTGTCTGGAATCTGGACTGGCACGACTACGACTGGCTGTGCGAGCCTGCGCGCTACTTCTCCTTACTGAAAATTAACTACACGGACTACGATCCGTCTACAGACCCTCCGCCTGCTCCGTACACGACCACATTGGCCTACGACGCGCTGGCGGCGATGGAGAAGCACCCCGGCCCCTTTGGCCCGAGGCTGGCGGTCACCCCTTCCGCCCTCACCTTCCTGGCCGACGTGGATGAGCCGGGCGTCGTCACAACCACGCTTCGCCCGTGGAACGCCGGATACCGCGTGCTGACGTGGACGGCGACGATATCGCTGGGGATGCAGGTGACGCCCACACTGGCGATCACTACCGGCTTCCAGGGAACACCGCTGACGGTGACGGTGGACAGCACGGGCTACGTCACGGGTACCTTCACAGGAAGCATCACTGTGACGGCGACGACGACCGACGTGCTGGACGTGCCACAGGTGGTGCCGGTGACACTGCTCATCGTGCCGGAGGTGTACCGCGTGTACCTACCGGTCACGTTCGGATGTAGTTTATCCGCGCGCTCCGCGCCCTGACACAGCAGGTACATCCAGACACTGGGATCTGGCTTCCCTTTTCACAGAAATTACACTATAATAGCTATGTCACAACAACAGCACGAGGAGTGTGCCTCCATGAGGCGTTTCCACTGGATTTTCTTGCTGACCTTGATAGTAGCATTGGCACTGACGAGGGTGGCCCACGCTCAAAGTAAGACCCTCTATTGGGAACGCTTTGACGTGAACATCAGAGTCCTGTCCAACGGCGATTTCGTCGTCGAGGAGATACAGGAGATCGTCTTCACCAGCGGGGAGTTCCATTTCGGCTATCGCAACGTCCTGATAGACCGGCTGGAGAACATCACCAATGTGGAGGTGTGGGAAGGCAAACAGCAGTACGAGCGGGGCTACGGCGGAGACTACACTTTCGCGACCTCCACGGACGAGGGAGACTTTATCATCAAATGGTACTTCCCCTACACCTCCAATACTTCCCACACCTTCGTCCTCCGCTACACAGTACAGGGTGGCCTGCGTTACTACGATGGCGGTGACCAATTGTACTGGGTCGCGGTCTATCCCGACCGCGATTTCCCCGTCTACAATTCTACCGTCAAGGTCTATTTGCCGGGGGGGGCGACGGCCGATCCCGTGCAAGCCTACGGTGCCGAGGCGGCGATAGAAGGCCAGGGCAGCAGCACCGTTGCCTTTAAGGCCCGGGAGACGCTCGATTCGGGGCAGGAGCTTGAGGTACGCGTGCAGTTCCCCCACGGCATCGTACAGGGCACCAAACCCGGTTGGCAGGCGGCCTACGATCGTAGGGCCGAGTGGGATGAGAGCCCCCAAAAAGCATTGGTTGATCTGGGGTTGGGGATGACCGGGGCGCTGAGCCTGATTGGTGGCCCGCTTTTCCTCCTGCTATTGTGGTACGTGCGCGGGCGCGACCCGCAGGTCGTCCTCCCGGCGGCCTACCTGCCCGAGCCCCCCTCCGACGATCCGCCTGGCGTGGCCGGCACTCTGGTGGACGAAAAAGCCGACATGCAGGACATCATCGCCACGCTGGTGGACCTGGCGCGGCGTGGATACCTCGTCATCGAAGAGAAGCACAAGTCCGGCTTCTTCAGCGCCGGCTTTGATTTCGTCTTCCGCCGCACCCAGAAGCCCACTGACGACTTGCTGCCTTATGAGCGGATGCTGCTGAGGAAAGTGCTCGGTAGGCGCACCGAGCGGCGCATGTCCGATCTGCGCAACAAGTTCTACACCGCAATCCCCAGGATCAAGACACAACTCTACAAGGAAACGGTCAAGCACGGCTACTTCCGATCCAGCCCGGACAAGGTCCGCAAGCGGTATGCTGCGCTCGGGTTCGTGCTACTGATGGGCACCATCTTGGGCGGTATGTGCTTGGTTATCGCCTTGTCGGAATACACTGGTATGACCGTCTGCCCAGCTATTGGGATCGGCGTGACGGCTCTCGGGATGGTTATTGTGGGGCAGTGGATGCCGGCCAAGACGCGCAAGGGGGCCAAGCAGGCTGCCTGGTGGGGTGCTTTCAAGCACTACCTGGCCGAGATTGAGCGTTACACCGACCTGAGCCAGGCCACCGACACGTTCGAAAAGTACCTGCCCTACGCCATCGCCTTTGGGTTGGACCGGAGTTGGGTGCGCAAGTTCTCGCGTCTGGAGACGGCCCAGGTACCGATTCCAGTGTGGTACGTTTCAACGCCGATGCACACCGGCCGTCGGGGGCGAGCGACGGGTCTTGGCAGAGTGACGGGGGCTCGTGGCGCGCCCTCGCTGCAGCAGATGTCTGACGGTCTGGCGGGTGGCCTGCAAAGCATGTCCGATGGACTCACCTCCATGCTTAACTCGGCTGGCAGCACATTTGCCAGCGCGCCCAGCAGTTCGGGCGGTGGTGGCGGGTTTAGTGGCGGCGGTGGTGGCGGTGGTGGCG
>CAZMOT010000172.1:0-5680 GCA_964568065.1 uncultured Anaerolineales bacterium | reverse complement strand
CCTACACCCTCGCCATCGGCGTCTACACCACCGATGACGAGGACACCATCCGCCCCCTCGACCTGCTGGACGCGGCGGGCAACCCCCAGGGACAGTCCTACGAGGTCGGCAGCGTAACCCTTGCGCCCGCCCGCGGCCTGAGCAGCGATCCCTACGGCGTCGCTCTCAGCCTGCCACTTCTGCCGCAGCCAGCCGCGTTTGCTGAGAGATTGCTGCTGGAGGGCTTCACACTCGACCGCCAGACCGTCGCGCCAGGCCAATCCCTCTTCGTCACCCTGCGCTGGCGTGCCACAATCGCCCTGCTCCCCGACCTCCGCCCAGTCCTGATCCTCAGTCAGGCGGGCAGCACTCAGGTCGTCGTAGATGATGCCCCGGCAGGGGGTCGCTATCCCACCGACCGCTGGCAGGCTGGCGAGTTCGTTCTGGAACACCGCCGCCTCACCGTCCCCCCTACCGCCACCGATGGCACTGCCATCATCACCCTCGAACTGGAAGACCGCCGCCTCGTCCTGGGTAGCGTGGAGATTGCCGCCGGAGAGCGCGTCTTCACCCCGCCGCCGATGGCCCACGAGGTGCGCGTTCGCTTCGGCGACGTGGCTGAACTGTTGGGCTACGACCTTCACTCCCCTCTCCCCATGGGGGAGGGGACGGGGGAGGGATACACCTCCGACCAGCCCATTCCCATCACCCTCTACTGGCGCGCCCTGGAGGGAGCCGCCGGAGCCGACTACATCGTCTTCACCCACATCCTGGCCGCCGATGGTCACCTGGTCGGCCAGCACGATGGCCCACCGGCCGGGGGCGCTCGCCCTACCCCTGGCTGGCTCCCTGGCGAGATCATCTCTGACTATCACGAAATGACCTTCCGCGAAGCATACGCTGGCTCTGCTCGCGTCGAAGTGGGACTGTACGATTCCATCACCCTGGAGCGAGTGGCCGCCGCTACGGGTGCAACCTTCATCATACTGCCTTCTCCTCTGAGCATAAAAGAGCCATGAAATCCATCACTCCGAGTGGTTGCCGGATTTGCCATCCGCCACGGGTCAGTGGTATAATTGGATCAGCTACATGCTGGGAGGGGAACTATGATTGAGGTAAAGGTGGAGAGCATCCAGATTAGTCTGATGACTGAGCATCGCGTGGTCATCCTCAAAGAGATAGACTCCGAACGGCTTCTGCCAATCTGGATCGGGCCTTATGAAGCCGAGGCTATCCATATCCGATTGCGGGATATTGAGGTCGCCCGCCCTCTGACGCACGATCTACTCAACAACGTCATCGCCGAGTTGGGTGGCGAGATCTCCCATATCACCGTGAACGATTTGCGCAACGACACCTTCTACGCCCGCATCACCGTGAACCTGAATGGGCGGCAACTGGAGATTGATTCGCGCCCCTCCGACGCCATCGCCTTGGCTGTGCGCGCCAATGTCTCCATCTACGTTGAGGAGGACGTTATGGCGCAGGCCGGCATCGTCCCAGAGGTGGACATCACCGAGGATATAGGTGACGAGGAACTGTCGGCCTTTCGTGACTTTGTCGACAGCCTCGACCTGGATGATTTGCCCTTGCAATAGCCCTCTGTGATGCGGTGATCGTTCACCCGACACCCCCGAGGATTGAAATCCCCGACTTCGGGAGCGCAATCGCAGCGCCCCAGGGTAGTCAAGATGGGGGAACGAGATGATGGAAAGAACATGGCTTCTCCCGACAAGATGATTCCTCATAACGTTGAGGCTGAGGAGGCAGTCCTTGGTTCTCTCCTCATCGACCCCGAAGCGTTGTTTCGTGTCTCCCCCTTCTTGAAGGGGGAGGACTTTTACATCCAGAAGAACACTTGGATCTACGAAGCCATCCTTGCGATCCACGAGCGGCGCGATCCGATTGACTTTGTCACGCTGTGCGATGAACTGGAACGCCGAGGACAACTAGAGGAGATAGGTGGTGCCGCCTACATTACCCGTCTCATCAACGCCGTTCCCAGCGCCATTCACGTTGAATCCTACGGCCACATCGTTGAACAGGCCGCTATTCGGCGGCGACTAATCGGCGCGGCCAGTCAAATCGCGCAACTGGCCTACCAGGAAGCAGAAGACGTAGACCAGACCGTTGACCAGGCCGAGCAAGCGCTCTTCAGCGTCTCCCAGCGCCGGATCACCCGCGACCTGGCCCCCATCCAGGAGGTGTTGGGCCGCTACTACGACCGCATCCAGTATCTCGTTGATCACCAGGGCGAGCCACTGGGTATCCCTACCGGCTTCGCTGACCTCGACCGGCTGTTGGGCGGCCTCCAACGCTCTGACCTCATCCTCATCGCCGCCAGGCCCTCGGTCGGCAAGACCTCGCTGTGCCTCTCCATCGCCCGGAACGCCGCCCGCTACGGCCAGCACGTGGCCATCTTCAGCCTGGAAATGTCGGCTGAGCAAGTGGTGCAACGCCTGGTGTCGGCTGAGACCCAGATTGACGCCCAACAGTTGCGGCTGGGCAGGCTGGCCGGGGACGAAATGGCGCTCTTCGCCCAGGCGATCGGAGTGCTCGCTGACCTCCCTGTGTTCATTGACGACACCCCCTCCATCTCGGTGCTGCAACTGCGCGCTAAGGCCCGCCGCCTCCACGCCGAGCACGGGCTCGACCTCATCCTCGTGGACTACTTGCAGTTGATGAGCGGAGATGTCCGCTCCGAGAACCGCGTGCAGGAGGTCTCCTACATCTCCCGCTCGCTCAAGGCAGTGGCGCGGGAACTGGGTTTGCCCGTGGTGGCCGCCTCCCAACTTTCCCGCGCCGTCGAGCAACGCAGCGACAAGAGGCCGGTGCTGGCAGACCTGAGGGAATCGGGGTCACTGGAACAAGACGCGGACGTCGTGATGTTCATCTACCGCGACGAGTTGTACCACCCCGAGACCGAGAAGCAGCACATCGCCGATATCATCGTCGCCAAGCACCGCAACGGTCCCACTGGTGCCATCCAACTCTTCTTCCGCAACCGGCTGGCCCAGTTCCTCGATGCCGAGACGCGCCAGCAACCGGTAGATTTCGCGTAACATCCAGTCTGGGAAGCGACTCCGCAGCAACAGGGCTTTCGGCGATCTCATTGAGCAAGGTCGTCAGGATTGCCTCGAAAGATGGCGGCGTGGTTGCACTTGCAACCCCAGAGGATCGGAGCATCGCCAGGGCAGCCTCTCCTACATCTGGTTGAACGGTCTGCAAAGCAGCGATTACGTAGGACCAGAAGCGCGTCGGGTCGTTGTCGCCTTTGTCCAACGAGACCCAGGCGACGGGCCGCCCGCAGCCGGCGACCCATTCGCTCAGCAGCGTCGTCTTGCCAAAGCCGGCCGGGGCGGGGACGGCGGACGTGGTGATGTCCGTGTCAGCTTGCGATGAAGCCCCGCGTTCAGTCGCTCAATCAAGCGCGGGCGCGGCACCAGCCTTGTCCTGAGCCATGCCCTGAGCGAGGTCGAAGGGGCAGCCGAAGAATCTGGTCGGAGAGGCGGGATATAGAGTTTGGTTTCAGGAGCGGCGTGGTCATTTCATCTGCCGTCGGATGTTTTTTATCCGCCGGATGTTTTTTATCCGCCGGATGTTTTTTATCCGCCGGATGTTTTTTATCCGCTTTGTCCCGAATGTGCTCGCTACCCCTATTGTGTAGTGACCGTTTTGACACATCGAAAACCCCTATATGGAAGGCTGATTTGCTTTATTTTCGGCCACACCTTTCCATCGTAAACAATAATGTATGCTTTCTGTTCATCGACCTGGTCGACTTTATCTATTTCGGTTCCTGTCCACCAGTAGATGACTAGCGAGTGTACATTCCAAAGTGGAGACTCCTTGTCTGGCCGGATTTGATACGAGGCTTGAGCATTTTGTGCATCCCACACACCCCCACTGTTCTTGCCGTGGCGGGACATGGAACGCACAGCTTCATCCACTGTTGGTAAGCGCCAGATATTCTGAGGTGTGGTAGCTAGAATTGTGCCATCTTCTGCAAGATATTGACACACTTGCCTTGCTTCATACCAACTCGCCCCCTGGCGAGGCCATCCTGGTCCATCAGGGGCCCAAATCAAGTTCACACCATTGCCCTCCACCAACCTGGCCTGGAGATTGCCGTCATCAATGCGTTGGGAGACACGAAAGATAGGTTCTATCCCGAATATGATGAGAGTCAGAAGAGGCAACCCTATTGCCAGGCGAGTGGCAACCTTACGAGGTTGTGGACGACCAACCCAGTAAAGAATCCCGAATATTACCAGCGGTATAATGACGAAAAAAGTGGCTGCATTGCTAAATGCTCGAAAATACCAAACCAGAAACAAAGCAAATATCACGTGGAGGCTACCACCCAAACGCGGCCAGTATATTGAAACGAGAGTAGCTCCCATAAAGATGAGCATAGGGCTAAGGTACTGTCCGAACATCATTCCGAGGTTAGACAAAAAGGATTCATAGTACCAACCTTCGTGGAAATTTTCAATAATGCCCCACATTGCCCAAAAACAGGTAATGGCGGTGGATAAACCCACTGCTATCCACCCCAGTATCTGTCGTTTGTTGGAACTTGCAAAGTCAACGAGTGATTTCTTCACGTTCATTTATCTCTCTCCTTCCTTTTGCTTCTCGATCTGTCTCAAACTTTCTGAACAAATCTGCCATCTCCTTGATGTAAAACAGCAAAGGGATGCCCAAACGTATGGGATCGCTATTCCTGCGCAGTGAAGACCCAAGCACGCCCGTCGCCTGTTTCCAGCCGGAGCTGGTTGCCATTGATGCGGTATACGGTCACGTCCTCCAGAAAACCCAGGTAGCGCTGCTCCTGCTCCATGACGCCCGCAGGGTCGCTGCAGGCCATCTCTGTGGCGGCGGGCACCTCGAAGGTGAAGAAAGAGCCGAAGGTATAGGCGGCGCTGTAGGTGTTGCAGCCTGCCGAGCCGCTCGCCGTGCCGTCCTCAAACGTCACCGTGATCTCGGTCTCTGCCAGCACGGGCGTGGCCGTCTCCCCTTCGATGAAGGTGGTGAGCGCCCAGGTGATCCCTTCCTGGCTGGTGTCGGCACCCTCCGGCAACGGGCCGTAGATCAGCACTTCACCCCGCGCGGTAAGGATCTCCAACTGTCCTTCACTGAGGCGGTAGTTGGTCGCCCACCAGCCAGGCGATGCGGGGGTCCAGGTCCGGGCCGGCGATCTCGTTGAAAAGATCGCGTCGGAAGGGGGTGGTCCTGGGCAGGTTCCAGGCCGCCTTCTCGCGGGTAAAGTCCTGCCCGTTCGCAACGCGGACGCGGGTGGCAAAGAGGCCATACGTGATCGTCTGCGCGTACATGTCGGCAAACTGCGCCGGTGTGAGGAAGGGTATCAGCGTCTCCCGGAAAGCCTTCAGTTGGGCGTGCAGCATCCCCTGCTCCGTCTCCCGTCTGAAGGTCTCCTCGATGAGATCGCGCGTCATGCGGGCCAGGGCGGCCATACGCCGGGCCAGTTCTCCAGGCCGGCCGTGGATAGGAACCTCCTGGACGAGGAACTTTTGAAGCAGGTCGGCGACGGCCTGAACGCCATCTTTGGACCTCTTGACCTTCCCGTCCCTGGTCACGGTAGCGAGCCGGGCGGTCTCCCGGTGTTCGCCTTCCACGTACCAACGGGTAGTCCCCCCGTTGAGTGTTGTTAGGGCGGCACAACGGTTTTCAGCAGCTC
>CAZMOT010000171.1:0-5751 GCA_964568065.1 uncultured Anaerolineales bacterium | reverse complement strand
GGTAGGCCCAGCCGACCTGCGGCACGACGCGCGCCGACCACTCCCGAACGTGGTTGGCAATGACGGGGACGCTTGCGCGGGTGAGGCGGTTGGCGCGGGGGATGCGGATCTGCACGGTCTCCTGGTCACGCCAGCCGGGCCTGGTCTCGTCCAGTTCCTGGAGGTAGGGCTGCACCCACAGCCAGTAGGCGGCCTCTCCCTGGTCGTCGTAGACGACGTACATCACCGGCTCGGGGCGGCGCAGGAAGTAGCGGGCGGTGGAGACTTTGCAGCGGTGCAGCACGTCCTCGCCGGAGACCCTCAACCGATCGGTGGCTTTGAGTTGCACGGAGAACTCGAGGGCGGTCACTTGCCCGCCGGCGACGATTTCGACGCGGACGTCGAGGCCGTAGTCGTCCTCAACGCGGCGGCAGATCCACTCGGCCGGTAGGGTGGCTTTCAGGTGCTGGAGGGAGAGTTCCTCCAGGACGTGGGCGCGGGGTCGTTGGGGCAGTTGCTGGGCCATCTCTTATCTCCTCACGTACTATGCATGCGCACCGCTCTCAGATAGCAGGTCAGTTTTCAATCTCCAGCACCGATAAGTCCGGGCAGGCGGCAAGGATGCCATCGTCGCTGGCGACGAATCCGGTGCCGCACGAGATTATGGCAGTCCACCCGCAGTGTTGGGCGCGAGATCCGCCAGGAACGCGTCTGGAATACGAATGGGCTGTTCTGTCTTCACGTCCACCGTCCCCCAGAGCATGCGCGCTCGCGCCAGCAGCGCGCCGTCGCTCACGCGGGCAACCGTATAGTGCCGCACTGCCGTGGCGTCCTCTACGTCGGAGACCCAGGTGGCCAACTCCAGTTCATCACCCAGCACGCCGGGCTGCCGATACTCAATCTGGTGTCGCCGGGCCACGACGGCAAACCCTTCCGTCCGCATGCGCGCCTGCGGCCAACCGTGGGTCGCCGCCGCTTGCACTTCACACTCCTCCAGATAAGCCAGGTACACGGCGTTGTTCACGTGTTGCGCTGTGTCAATGTCCCGCCACTCAACCCGCCGCCGCAGCCGGAAGACGCCGGGCGGGGGTGGCGGTGCCGATGGAAAACGGGAGCGCGGCGGAGCCTGTTCTGGTACTCCTTCCGGAAAGAAGGCGGCCATCATTGCTGGCGGGATGGCTGCCGGCCGCCCGGTGGCACTGTCCAGGAACACCCAATCGGTATGGGCGCGCGCCACCAATCCGCCCGACCCGGCCAGTCGGAGCTCGTAGGCCCGGCGTGAACGAACCCGCCGAAAGTCGGCCACCCACGTTTTGACCTGCACCGAGTCCCCGTAGCGCAGCGGATACAGGTACTCGATATCCGTCTCGCGGACCAACCAGTGGCGGCCCATCGCCTCGTAGCGGGCCAAGTCATAGCCGGCAGCGGCCGAGGCGTCAAAGGCCGCCTCTTGCACGTAATTCAGGTAGTTGGCGTATTTGACGTATCCATACGCATCACACTCGTAATGGCGTACGCGGAACGTCCGTACATGGGTCAATGACTTATGGAACTGCGTTCCAAAGCCCAAATCCCAAACTCCAAATCCCAAAACTGCTCAACATTCTGAATGCTATTCCGAATCCGAGGGCAATGATGACATAGCGTGTTCCCTCCGATCACGCTCCCTCGCCGCCTGGTTCCGTTTCCGTCGCCGGGGATGCCGCACAACGCTCGACAGCCGCCAGCACGTCCTTGAGGGTGGGCTTGCGCACAAAAGTCAGCCATCGCCCGCTACGAACCGAAATTTGGATCTACTGAGTCTGGGTGCCAGAACCCGACGATCTCCAACAGCGCCCGCCGCCCATCATTGCGGTGGGTGAAGGAAAAGATGGTTGGCTTTACAAAGGGCGAGATAGGGCCGTGCAAGGTAATGTGATACCCTCCTGTCGGCTCACCGCTGGCCAGGGGGCCAATAGTAGACATCAGTCTGTTTCGTGGTCAAAATGCCCCAGGCCTCGAGATTCACCACTCGCGACCGCGCTGCGCGCGGATTTCAGCTTCTTAGTTAGCAGATAGCAGCGGACGGGGGACAGTTAACCTATTGAGAACCCCTGGCGCAACGAAACCCGATGTAGTTGCCCAAGTCGACAGGAACGGTCCAGCCGCGAAGGGCGCAGCGAGCGTAGTCTGCCCCGAGGTACCACGAGCCCCCACGCAGCACCTTACTGTTTCTGCTGTAGTCACTCGCTGTCCACTCCCAGACGTTCCCTGCCATATCCACACAGCCGTAGGGACTATCGCCCTGAGCCGAGCAGGGTAAGCGCCAGAGGCCAGGACCTCGGTGATCCAACCGGGCAGCGAGGCTTTTGGCACTGGCGGCGCAGGGCTGCGGGCAATGATGATCTTGCCCTGCACACCAAAGTCCCACTTCCCCGGCCTCTGTTGCGGCGTCTCGTCAACGACGCGATCGTGGACGTATTCGTACAGTTCGTCGAGGGAGATACGCCCATCCCTGTCCAGGTCAGCCTCCCCTGTCTCCAGCCCGTGCACCAGGACGCGGGTGAAAACAGAACGCGCACCCTCCCCCTCAACCTTGTCCTCCTCAAACGCGTACCGCATCGCGTCCGAGGCGGTCAGCACTACCCGCCCACGCCCTTCAAATTGCTCCCCGGTGCCGATGTCTGTGCCAGCCTTGGCTAACATGCCCCTGGCAAACGCCCCGCTGTAGCAGCAATCCAACAGTAACACCTGCCGCCGCGAGCGGCTGCGACGCATCTCATCGTTGACAAAGTTGGCCGCCACGGCGGTGGAACGCAGCAACTTGCGCCGGGTTTGGGCAGTGGCAAAGTAGAGCTGTCCATCTTCGTCCTTGATCCCGTGGCCGGAAAAGTAGAGCAGCAAGAGATCGTCGCGTCTGCGATCGGTGAAGAAGGCCTCGACGGCCTGGGTCACCGTGTGCGCAGGTTCGTTCAGCAGCGTCTGCACCTCGAAACCGCCGATGGCGGGGTCTTTCAGCACCCGCGCCAGGGCCTCGGCGTCCTGGGCCGGTGCGACCAACTGCCGCAGGTCGGGGTCCTGGTACTCGTAGCTGGCGATGATCAGTGCAAGGCGCTTTTCAGTACGTTTGTCAGTCATCGGCGCTCACGGCTCCTGATGGTGGCTGAGCAAGTAGTTGTCGTGCTCATCTCTGTAAGCACACGCCCAGCCACAGTGCGCTCGACTAGCCACAGACACAGCCGCTCAAAGTCACGCGGCGACAGCTTGTCGAAGGGCAGGGTGTGGGTCGTGCTGGTGATGGAAGGTTGGGTCATAAGGTCCACCTGCTGTAAGAGACAAAGTCGTCCCCCAAAACACATGCTGCAGCATCTGGGGTATCTACGTAGGCCGGTAGATCATGATCGCGCTACCTGTATCACGCACGAGAGACTCCTTCGGTTGCCTGAGCAGCCACGCTACCATCAGAAAGTCTCCAACGGCACCAGCCGCGTTACTCACGACCACAAAGAGTATCACTGGGACTGCCGGTGCGGGGACAATGGGTAGCAGCGTTAGCCCCGCTAGCGTGATCAGCACAAACGGGGCCAACCCCACCATCAAGTGCTGATGGCGTGGCAAATACCAGTCAGGGGCAGCGGCATAGGCGGCGTATGGCAGCTTGAGGCCAAACACAGGGCGCTCGCGGGTAAAGTACCAGAAGAACAGGCCGTGTGCAAACTCGTGCAGTACGACCATGACGAACTGGAGGGCGACCAGCACGACGATAGCTGGTAGGGTGCCAATAGCCTCAAGCCTGCCGCCGGCTTGGAGAATGATGGGGCCTGTGTCTTCACGCACCACTGCCAGGAACAGCAGAGCCATCCAGCCAAACAGGAAGAAGAACCCAGCAGCAGCTATGTTGATACCAGTGGCTACCAGCTTGCTCTTCGAGAGATCAAGCGTTCCGTGTAGCCTGTAGTGTAGTGGTAGTGTTTTAAGTGCTTGCATTGTGCGGTTTCCAGAGTCTCTGAAACGCCTTGTGCGTGAACGGTGCAGCAGCAGCGTTTGGAAGGGATACTCAGCCTGGCAGTCAGCCTCACGTCGTCGGACAGCACACCAGCGATCAGATAGGGGTTGTCCGTGCGCCGGCTATTACCCGGTACGCTGCTTCGCTCGTTGCCCCCAGCCCCAGTTCCACAGCCCGCCGGATCGTGGTCAGTTCCCACGGACTCTTTTTCAAACTGTGGCCTGGATAACTCTGGATGACCTTCAGGCCCTCCACGTCAATGGCGATCCGGTCACCCGGCGCGATGACCAGATTGAGATCGGCCAGTTTCTCTCTCAATTGCCGGAGGTGCATCCCCCGCCGATCCCGAAGCCTGACGAAGCCCACAGCCAGCTTGAGGCTCAAGGTGAAATCCGCAAAACGATGCGTCTTGAGACAGCAAACGTAGACGATCTTTTCAGCTTCAAGCCCCGCTTTGGCCAGAGCGACCTTTCTGAGATAGCGCCCGCCGGTCTCTACCTCCACCCACTCGTGTTCGTCAAAAAACACCGTCACGGCTCCCACCTCTTCGGCTGCCTGGAGCATACCTGTCTGGCGCATAGTGTCTCTGGTTGATAGGCGGAACATCGAGGACTCGCCCAGAACGACCTTGCCCGCCCCGTGCTCGTAGAGCAACTCGATGACTGCCTTGACAAAGTGAGGGTCACTGGAGCCCGGTGGCGGGTCGCCGGTGTTAAAGTTGGGCTTGACGAGAATAGCGTCACCTGGCTCCACCAGTCTATGAAAACCACCGATGGCGGCCACGGCCTGGCCGATGTTCTGCCTCAGATCTCCATCGCACGAGACTTTGCTGACCAGGGCCTTCCCTTCGTCGGTGAAAAGGTTTTCCTTCATTGCACCTACCTCCGTATTGTTCATAACTCCCCCCGAAACGCCCGCGCCAGGATGGCCTGCTCCAGCCGCTCCTTGAACACCCTATCGAGGATGGAGGGCAGCGGTGCATCGAGTGCGGCCTTTGAAACACGAATGGCGCGAAAGGGCACGAAACGCACGAAACCCCTTCGCGTCCTTCATACTCTTTCGCGAGTTTCGTGGTTCATAGCTCCCCCCGAAACGCCCGGTATAGCAAGAAAGGATGGTCCGTTGCCACTGACTTTCTTTGCCCGAAAGCAAACAAGGCGTTTCCTATGGCCGCGATGAGGGCATACAGTAACGCCGAGTGAATTGTCTGTTTCTCCACCTTGTCTACCACGCCCCCGCATAGTCTGTGGAGTAGGGTTTCGCCAGAAGAGAGACGTACTGCCAGTGCAGTTGAGCCAACTGACGGATGTGGAGGAAATCGTGGGCCGGCCAGGAAGCCAGCAGATCGCCGGCCGCGATCTCGCCGGCCTGCGGATGTTCGCAGCAAGCCTCCCAAGCCGGTGAAGACAGACTGTCCAGCCAGGAAACGGAACGCTGCCGCTCCAGAAGAAAGTTGTTCAGAGACGTCTCGAGATCTCTGGTGTTGTAGCTGCGCTCAATCACCCAGCCCCCGGGATCGATTCCAGGCCAGGGCTGACCCGGGTGATGGAGGAGGAGGTCCAGTCGTGTGCGGAAATCCTGCCTCTCCTCATCGTAGAGGTGGTTGATCACCTCCAGGACCGACCACTCCTCCGGTGTCGGCTTCCAGCGAGCCTGTTCTTCAGCCATTCCTCGCACCAGGCTTGGGATTGTGTGCGCATTGTCCGACAATCGTGTGGTAAAGTATTCGAGATTCTAGCTACCCTACACTTTTAGAGAATGGTTGACCGATTTGCTCAAACCCGGTA
>CAZMOT010000170.1:0-5844 GCA_964568065.1 uncultured Anaerolineales bacterium | reverse complement strand
GCAAAGTCGAGCAGGCTGCTGATGATCTTTTCAGACGTCGCCACTTCCTGGTTCAAGATCTCCAGCGTCTCCTTTACGTCCGGCTCTGGCTCCTCCAGGAGCATGTTGAGAAAGTAGGCGGCGTTCTTGATGGCCCCCAGGGGGTTGCGCAATTCGTGGCCCACGCCGCCGGCCAGTTGGCCCAGCACGGCCAGTTTCTCCCGGCGCACCAGTTGCTCCTGCGCCTCTCGCAGTTCCTGGGTGCGTTCTTCTACCATGTCTTCCAGCCGCTCGGAGTACTCTTGCAGCGCCTCCTCCGCCCGCTTGCGCTCGGTGATGTCCTCCAGACTCCCCTCGTAATACAGTACCCTGCCGTCAGCATCGCGGACGGCCCGGCTGGTGTCTCGCGCCCAAATGACCGTGCCGTTGCGCTGGCGAAACTGCGCTTCGAAATCACGCACGACTCCTTCGCGCTCTAGTAGGGTCTGCCATCGCTGGCGATCCTCGATGTCCAAATACACATCGGCCGCGTTGGTCGCCAGCAGGGTCTCCCGGTCCGGGTAACCCAGTATATGCACCAGGGCAGGGTTGGAGTCGAGGATCTCTCCTGTCGGCGTGGTGCGGTAGAGCCCTACGGGCACACCGTCAAACAGGCCTCGGTAGCGGGCCTCGGCTTCTCGCAGCGCCTCCTCCGCCCGCTTGCGCTCGGTGATATCGCGGGCGATCTCGATGGCTCCCACGATCTTCCCCTCACCGTCGCGCACGGGCTCTCCTGTGACCTCCCAGTGTCTCCCGTCCGGGGTCGCCATGACGCTCTCGGCATGCGATTCCGTTTCCAAGGCCGCAAGTACCGGACACCCTTCGCAGGGCTCGCTTCGACCGTGCCACAATTCGTAGCAGCAGTAGCCGACCAACTCCTGTTGAGTCTTGCCCACGGATTGAGCGGCCGCCTCGTTGCCCCATCGAATAGTCAGATTGGTGTCTTGAAACAGGACAACGTCGGAGATGGCGTTCAGGATGCTCTTTTTCTCGCTCTCAGACTCCCGCAGCGCCTCCTCCGCCCGCACCCGCTCGGTGATGTCCCTGCTGATGCCAGTCAACGCGGTCACGCACCCCTGGATGTCCTTGACCGGACTCAACGTCACGGAGAACCAATGAAGACCATCCGGAAGCCTCAGCTCCCGCTCGAACCGAACGGGCTCTCCAGTCTCGAACGCGTGGCGGTACTGCGAGAGGTAGAACTCCGCGTCCTCGGGGAAGAGTTCACGCGGCTCTTTGCCCACAATGTCTTCCAATGTGAAACCACCTGCTTTGAGCGCGCTCTCGTTCACCATCGTGTACCGGAAATCCTGATCCACGACGAAGATGTGATCCTCCGCGCCCTCGAACAGCGACCGGTACCTCTCTTCACTCTCCCGCAGCGCCTCCTGCGCCCGCTTGCGCTCGGTGATATCAACATGAGTGCCCACCATCCGGATAGGTCTGCCGCTGGCATCCCGTTCAATTGTTTTACCCCTGCTCAGTATCCATCGCCAGCCACCAGATTTCGTCCTCAGACGGAGTTCGATTTCATGGCTATCTCTTTTCTTTTCAACGTGCTCGTTGACCGTATTGAGCGCATATTCCCTGTCATCAGGATGCAGCAAGTCTATCCAGGTATCATAGGATGCAGGCATTTCATAAGGTTTATAGCCAAGCATAGTATAGTAACGAGGACTGAAATACACCTCGCCCGTTTGCATGTTCCAATCATATAATCCATCGGTGGCCGCTTCCAGTGCAAGTTTGAGGCGTTCCTCGCTCTCCCGCAGCGCCTCCTCCGCCCGCTTGCGCTCAGTGATGTCGGTGACAATCATTCCAAGACCATCGCCTACTTTGAAAGCTCTCACAGATAGGTGTAGGTCTCCAAATTGGGAGTGAGGAACAACGTCGTCACAGTGGAAAGGCTTTCCGCTCTTCATAACTTCCAGATACTGGTCATATCTACCTGTCTCCTTGATACCAGGTGTTATTTCCAGTATGTTCTTTCCGATAAAGTCCTCTTTCGTAGTCCCATCTGGTGTATACACCAAAGATTCACTAGCCTCTAGCAAGTTGAGTTCTGAATCCCAAATGGTGTAGGGGTCGGGTGATGATTTCAAGAATTCGTTCAGTCTTTCCTCGCTCTCCCGCAGCGCCTCCTCCGCTCGCTTGCGTTCGGCCAGTTCTCGCTGAGCCGCTTCGTACAGCCTCGCGTTTTCGAGGGCAATGACGATATGGTTGCTGAGAAGCGTGAGGAGCTGCAAGTCAGAGTCATTCAGAGGTTCACCGATCTCGTCGTTCTCTACATTCAACACGCCCAAGACCTCACCTTCTATTTTGAGTGGGACGCAGGCCTCAGAGGTGATGCCTGGCGCGCCGTAGAAGAAATCAGGATCCTCCTCCACGTTGGTAACCAATTGGGGTTGACCGGTCCGGGCCGTGCGCCCGACAACCCCCTTTTCCAGGGGTACGCGGGCGTCGGCAAAATCGGGGAGTCCGACGTGGGCTTTCAGCTCTAGCATCCCCTCTACACTTCTGACCAGGTAGATATTGACCAGGCGATAGCCAAAGGTTTGTGATAGGTTGTGTACAACAGCGTCAAAGATCTCCTCCGGGGTCAGGCGTGAAGCAACCGCAGCGCTTGTGTCGTGCAAGGTCGCCAGTTGGGCAGCGCGGCGCTTGAGCTCCTCCTCCGCCCGCTGGCGCTCGGTGATTTCCCGTCGCAGTTGTTCATTGATCCGTGCTAGTTCAGCGGTGCGCTCTTCCACCAGTTCCTCGAGGTGGTCGCGGTGTTTCCTCAATTCTTCCTCCACCCGCTTGCGCTCGGTGATATCAACCACGGTTCCGAGCAGGCTTTCCGGGTTACCATCCGCGTCACGGACTAATTCGGCTTGCGCATGCACCCAAATGACCTCGCCGCCAGGGCGCAACTTGCGGTGATCGATGTCGTATTCCTTCTCACCTTTAATGGCCATTTCAAGATTCTTTTCTACGAATTCCTTGTCGTCCGGGTGCACCAGTTGCATGGTCAAGTCTATGTTGGACTTCTCCGCCTGTCTGTCGATACCATAGAGGTCATAGACTTGATCCGACCAAATCATCTCATTCGTTTTCAGATTCCAATCCAAAAAGCCCATTCTGGCAACACGCTGCGCTTTCAGTAGCCGCTCTGTGTTATCCTGCAACGCCTCCTCCGCCCGCTGGCGCTCGGTTTCTGATGCCTCCAGTTCAGCAATTCGTTGGCGCATCTCTACCAGCTCAGCTATGAGTTGCTTCCTGGTCTTGCGTTCATCCTTCATCTCGCGCACCTCCTGACTCTGGCGGCAACCGCACCTGCACTTTCAGACTGTGATGGACTTGTTTGAACCGCCCGTGGGCAGCCTGACCGTGAAGGTGCTTCCCTTCCCCACTTCACTCTCCACCGCGATGCTGCCCCCGTTGGCCTCCACCAGCGTCTTGACCAGCGCCAGCCCCAGCCCAATCCCCTTCGCCCTGGTGGTGAACAGCGGCTCGAACAGCTTACCCAGGTTCTCCTCCGGGATACCGACCCCGGTATCAGTAAAGGAGACGGTCACCCACTCTGGACCGGGGACTCCCGTCTTGACCACCAACTGACCGCCCTCGGGCATCGCCTGGACGCCGTTGAGGATGATGTTCCCAAAGACCTGGGCGAGTTGATCGGGGTCGGCCTGGATGACCGGCAGCGTCTCGTCCAGTTGGCTCACCACCTCGACGTCCTCCGGCACGGTGATGCGGGCCAGCGCCGCCCGGACGACGTCGTTGAGATCAACCTTCCGCCGCATGGGGGGCCTGGTACGCGCAAAGTCGAGCAGGCTGCTGATGATCTTTTCAGACGTCGCCACTTCCTGGTTCAAGATCTCCAGCGTTTCCTTTACGTCCGGCTCTGGCTCCTCCAAGACCATGTTGAGGAAGTAAACGGCGTTCTTGATCACTCCCAGAGGGTTGCGCAGTTCGTGGCCCACGCCGCCGGCCAGTTGGCCGAGGACGGCCAGTTTCTCCCGGCGCACCAGTTGCTCCTGCGCATCGCGGAGTTCTCGGGTGCGCTCTTCTACCATCTCCTCCAGCCGCTCGGAGTACTCCTGCAACGCCTCCTCCGCCCGCTTGCGCTCGGTGATGTCCTGCCCAATCTCCATGAATCCCCTCACTGTGCCATCCTGCCCGAAGGTTGGAAAAGCCCGAAGCCTCACATTAAAACGGCTGCCGTCATCTCTTACACCTTCAGTCTCGACCTCCGCGGGCCGACCGGTAGCTATTGCCTGGACTCCAGGACAATGCGGGCAAACCGCATCACGTTTTTCTAATTCCCGGAAACACTTTTTTCCGACTAACTCACGGGGAGGTTTGTTAAAATGTCTGGCTTGCGCAGCGTTTGCCAAGACTATATTGTGGTCGCAATCTATGAGGTTGATCCCAAGGTCAATGCTCTCCACTATAGACCGATAGCGCTCCTCGCTCTCCTGCAGCGCTTCCTCCGCTTGCTTGCGCTCGGCTTCCGATGCTTCCAAATCAGCAACTCGTTGGCGCATCTCTACCAACTCAGCTACGAGTTGCTTTTTGGTCTTACATTCATCTTTCATCTCGCGCACCTCCTAACTCTGGCGGCAATCGCACCTGCACTTTCAGACTGTGACGGTCTTGTTTGAACTGCCCGTGGGCAGCCTGACCGTGAACGTGCTCCCCTGCCCCACTTCGCTCTCCACCTCGATGCTGCCTCCGTGCCTCTCCACCAGCGTCTTGACCAGCGCCAGCCCCAGCCCAATCCCCTTCGCCCTGGTGGTGAACAGCGGCTCGAACAGCTTACCCAGGTTCTCCTCCGGGATACCGACCCCGGTATCAGTAAAGGAGACGGTCACCCACTCTGGACCGGGGACTCCCGTCTTGACCACCAACTGACCGCCCTCGGGCATCGCCTGGACGCCGTTGAGGATGATGTTCCCAAAGACCTGGGCGAGTTGATCGGGGTCGGCCTGGATGACCGGCAGCGTCTCGTCCAGTTGGCTCACCACCTCGACGTCCTCCGGCACGGTGATGCGGGCCAGCGCCGCCCGGACGACGTCGTTGAGATCAACCTTCCGCCGCATGGGGGGCCTGGTACGCGCAAAGTCGAGCAGGCTGCTGATGATCTTTTCAGACGTCGCCACTTCCTGGCTCAAGATCTCCAGCGTTTCCTTTACGTCCGGCTGTGGCTCCTCCAGGACCATGTTGAGGAAGTAGGCGGCGTTCTTGATCGCTCCCAGAGGGTTGCGCAGTTCGTGGCCCACGCCGCCGGCCAGTTGGCCCAGCACGGCCAGTTTCTCCCGGCGCACCAGTTGCTCCTGCGCCTCTCGCAGTTCCTGGGTGCGCTCTTCTATCATCTCCTCCAGCCGCTCTGAGTACCCCTGCAGCGCCTGCTCCGCCCGCTTGCGCTCGGTGACGTCGCGCAGGACGATCACCTGGCTGGTAAGGCGGCCGCGCCAGTCAACGATGGGGGGGAGGCGCACGTCATAGGTGTACTGCGCATCTCCTGTACTCAGCACTACTTCCTCACTTGCCCCGGTCCCGTCGGAGGAGCGTTCGATCAGGCCAGACCAATCGGGCCACATCTGCTCCACGAATTGCCCTATTGTCTCCGAAGCGGTATGCCCGATGGCGTGCTGGGCGACAGGGTTCATGTCCACGATGCGATTTTGCTCGTCCAGCACGATCACAGCCGCCGAGATAGCCGCTGCCGTGATCAACAGGATCGTGTAGGGCGTTTCTTGCCAGGCCATAGGTTCCTCCTCACCAGCCCCCTTGGTTCATCCGCTCCTTGGCCTCGCCCGCCCTTTCGATGAGTCCGAGCAC
>CAZMOT010000169.1:0-5983 GCA_964568065.1 uncultured Anaerolineales bacterium | reverse complement strand
CCCTGCCCCTGAGCGGACCGGCAAGAAGCCTTGATGCAGATTTCGACGACGGGCCGGTCATCGTCGGCCGGCTGGCGCGCACGCGACCTGCGACGGGAACGATGGAGGCGGAGAAGCGCTCGCTGCGCCTCGGTCGCTAACTGGTCGGCCCGCTCGTTGAGGGCATGTCCGGCATGTCCCTTGAGCCAGTGCCAGGTCACGTCGTGGGCCTGGGTCAGCCGATGGAGCACACGCCACAAGTCCTGATTCTTGACCGGTTGCTTATCGCGGGTGCGCCACCCACGGCTCACCCAGCCGTCTATCCACTCCGTGATGCCCCGGCGCAGGTACTGGGAGTCAGTATGGACGTCCACCTGACAGCGGCCCAGGAGTCCTTCCAGCAGCGCCAGCGCCGCCGCTGCGGCGTGAAGCTCCATGCGGTTGTTGGTGGTCTCGGGATCATTGCCGCTGAGCGTCCATTCCCTGTCGCTCCAGCGGATGACGGCTCCCCAACCTCCGGGGCCAGGGTTGGGGTCACAGCCGCCGTCGGTGTAGACGTTCACCTGGGGCGGAGTACCGTCGCTCAAGGTGTCTGGACCGAATAGAGACTGGGACATGCCGCAACTCCCCTCACTACAAACGGTGCGCGGGATCAGCACCGTTTCCTCGGCCCGGTCGGAAATGGCACGGCGGCTTTCCTCCAGATGGCAACGATCACATGAAGAGATTGCCAATGACCGGACCTAGCAGAGTCAGAATCACGATCAGCAGGAACAGTGCACCGATGATGATGGCAACGATCGTGCCCGCGCCCAGTGGCCGGGCAGGCTTGACTTCCTCCCCAGTTGCTATTTGCTTGACGGCGCGCACAGTCTGCCGGACGAGTGCTTCGCTGTCCCAGCGATCTACTCCAGCCCACTCCCAGCCCGTGGAGCGGACGGGGACCAGCAACTTGCGCGCCGGGCTGTTCACCACAGCCTGGGAGACTTGGGGAGATACCGCGCCCTCTGCCCCGCCGGGCACAGCGATCATCCACGGCCCAACGATCAACCCCGCCTGGGCCAACTGAGTCACGATCTCTTCGTCACTCCGTTCTGTGTCCTCGCCGAGGCTCACAGCGCTGGGCCGAGTCAGCACAATTGGCTCCAGAGCCAATTCCGGTGTGTCCCGCCTCAACGCATCCACCACGGCACGCCCAAAACGACCATCGCCTACATCCACCACAGCCACGCGCAGGTACTCCAAGCGCCTGACTTGTTCGCGGCCAGATAGCCTGTGGTCGCTGCGCAAGATGAATCCGTGATAGAACCACACGCCCACGGCGATCACGCTGAAGGCAATCGAGTGGCCCAACTCACTCAGAGTAGGAGCGTCCAGGCCCAGGAACCAGCTCAAGATCCTGTAAACGATGAACACCGCGCTGGAAAGCACTGTCATGGTGGCGACGAAGAGGAAGAAATACACATAGATCTTGCGCACGGTCGAACGGCGCGCGTCCGCACCAGCCGGGCCGGGCTCCACCGCCCGGTTTTGCGCCTGCCGCCAGGGCAGGATCCACACCGGCAGCCCGGCGATGATGGCCGCCGTAAACCAGGCCAGTTGCTCCTGGAGTTCGATGCCAAAGCCCTCGCCCAGGGAACGGATGATCACGCTGACGTCGCCGCTCAACCCTATCAGCAGAGCAGACAAACCGACGGCGGCGACCAGGTACAGGTACAGCCGCCGCACCCCCGCCTGGCGCGGCGCTTCCCCGGCCTTCTGGGCGTCATCCTGGATCACAAAGGCGTGGTAAGCCCACAGCACCCCCATCCCGATGATGACCGGCAGCGGTATGCGAACGTCGCCCTCCGGGGGCAGGCCGAGGACGCGGCGGAAGACGCCGGCCAGGATGGCGGTACTGTTGGCGACCGCGCTCAGCGCCCCGATAAAGACCGCCCCATACAGATAGAGCTTGCGCAGGGCCGATTCACGCTCTTCCTCGCTCGGCCCGTCGAACAGTCGCTGCGCCCAGCGCCAAAAGATCAGCCACAGCGCCACCCCCACGATCAGCCGGGTGATCTCAGTCATCAAGCCCACGTCAAGCGAGCTGCCCCCGACCACATCGCGCCCGAATTGGAACATGATCCAGCGCAGCAGGAGGATGATCGCCCCCGTCGTCGTCACCAGGCCCGCTCCGCTAAAGCCCAGCACGTACAACCGCCGCACGGTGGCCGCGCCGCCTGTCTCCGGGATAATTCTGGCATCCCCGGCCGCGCTGCGCTGGTGATAGAACCACAGCACGCCCAGAACGAGCAGGGCCAGCAGATGGTAGGCGACCGCATCGCCAGAGGTCAGCTCATAAGGCCGCCTGTCCAGGGTGGATGCGGCCCGCAGCAGGGTGCCAATCAGGTCAAAACCGTTGGCCGCGAACGGGCCCAGGAACGCGGCCATCGTACCGTACAGGTAAAAGCGGCGCAGGGTGGCTCCACGTTCCTCCACTGCCTTCCCGGCCAACCGCTGCCCCCACAGCCAGTGGGCCAGAAAAATCGGCAGGCCGATTAGAATGACCGCGATTTCAAAGGCAATCGCCGTACGCGGCGGATTGAGCCGCGAGATCAGCAGATTGCGCAGTAGGGCGATGATCGCCCAGGCCACCGCCTGCAGGCTGATGGCACTGACGAGATAGATGTACCAACGACGAATGCTAGACATGAGAATCCCCCTTTATCTTATCTTACCTGCATCCCTCATCACGCTTCCAACACCACACAAAGTAGTAGTCGGCGTCCACAATCTTCCACTCACCACTTTCAAGCTGCAGCTCCATCTCAAAGACGTTGGTGGATTGTCTGCTGTCGAACAGATCGCCGCCGTCGAAGCGCGACTCGCGCACCTTCACCACCGCCCAATTGCCGGTAACCCTGGCCGACTCGACCGCCAGGGTGGTGTCCACGTCGAGGCGGAAACGCCAGGAATAATCCTGGACGTGCTCGGCGAACTTGTCCGCCGATGCCGGATAACCCTCGAGCGTGGACGAGAGATAGCCGTAAGCACGCTCGAAATCCTCCTCCTGCAGCGCCAGCAAGTAATTGTGCGCCACACCCTCGGGACTGTCTTCCGCCTGGTACGTGGGCTCGGGCCGGGTGAGAGTGACGACAAAGGCTGCGACGATCAGTAAAACAATGCCGGCGACGATGCCGATGAGAAACTTGTCAGTACTTTTCATACGGAACTCCTTTCGCATATCAGGTCTGTAACTACCAGGCTACCCTCCCGCAGGTTGAGGTCGGCTGTGCTCGCGGGCTCAAATAGCCAGTTGAGACGCAGTTTTGCGCCAAAAACACACCCAAACCTGCGGGAGGGCGAGTAGTTCTCCAATGTCATCAAGATAAGAGACCATCCCAGACCTGACAGGTTTCACAGGCCACTTTTCGGCGTAAATATGCCTCTGGTAGTCTCCCGGTTGAGTGTTGGTGGGCAAAAACAGAACTCTTTCACCGCCAAGACGCAAAGGGCGCCAAGATTTCTTATGTTTTCTTCGCGTTCCTGGCGTCTTTGCGGTAAAGTCTGAACAGCATCTGTCAACAACACCCAAGAGGGGGACTACCATGCATAGGCATCAAGTTAAGGACCACCCGTTTCGCTCATAAGGGATCTGCGATCCCGTTTCTGGCAGCGGTTCGTTGGCACTTTGACGGAATCGAGGCTTCAGCCGGGTTTTGTGAGTCATTCCGGGCTAAAAGAACATCATTTTTGGATAAAAACTGGCAAGCTCCCATTCCAGGGTTATCACGATTTAATGTGAAGCTATCCATCGCCAAAAACGCGGACGGCACATCCGCTGAGAGCGATAGCGCAAAGAGCGATAGAGAAGCGATTTTGAGAGAAAGTTTAAAATGTCTACACGGTCACGTTGTTTCTGAACAACGCCTTAACTTGATGCGTATGGGACTGCCATGCCCCTGATCAGGTCGAATCTAGCTCAAAATGGCACCTTTGGAAACCTGTCAGGTCTTAACTTACATTGGCATTGGACCTAATCCTCTGGAACTGGAACAGACCTCCGCCTGTGCTTTGTCTTGCCGCGGCGACGCTTGGCCTCTAACCGGCGCTCCTTCGATGCGAGTGTCGGCCTCGGCCTCTGGCGGAGCTTGGGCTTACTGGCCGCCTCGCGGATCAACTCGATCAGCCGGTCAATTGCGTCCTGCTGGTTTCGCTCCTGCGTGCGGAACCGTCGGGCATCTATCACCAGTATGCCGCCTTTGGTCATTCGCCTGCCAGCCAGACGAACCAGACGTTGGCGAACGTCATCGGGCAGGGAGGGAGAGTTGCCCACGTCGAAGCGGAGTTGCACGGCCGTGGCGACTTTGTTGATATTCTGCCCGCCGGGCCCCGAGGCGCGAACGAATCTCAATCGGATTTCGCTCTCGTCAATGGCGATGCTGGGCGTGATTTGAATCATGTCCCTGGCTGGCGCCGATTAGCAGCGCGATTTCGACCAGTGGCTGAGGCTCGCGCATTCAGCGCTATTCCTCCAACACTGTGACGATGGTTTCGCCGAACTGGCGGGACGCACTGGGACCGTTGGCGGTGATGATAAGCCCATCGCGCTCGACAGCGGCGCCGGTATAGGTGGCCCCCCCAGCCTCCAGCTCACTAATGCCTTCTTGCCACCCGCTATTGGCGACGGTTGCCTGCTTGCCCTCCAACATACCCGCCCTGGCCAGGATCACGGGGGCCGCGCAGATAGCTGCCAGCACCTTGCCCTCGGCCACCGCCTCCTGGGCGATGCGGTGCGCGTCTGGGTTGTCCCAGTATTCCATGCAGCCCATCCCGCCGACAAAGACGACGGCATCGTAATCGCCCACGACGACGTCGCTCACCAGGACGTCCGGCTGCACCTGGGTTCCCCGCCCCCCCGTGGCCGTCTCCAGAGATGAGGAGGCCACGCTGATTTCGAACCCTGCGGCCTCAAACACGGCACGTGGTTCGGTGTACTCTGGGTCCGCAAAGCCCTCGTGAGCGATGATGAGCACCACCCGCTTGACGCTGGGGGTCGGCGTCTGCGCAGGCGGTACCGGCGTGGGCGTGGGCGGCACCGGCGTTGGCGTCGGTGGCACAGACGTCGGTGTGGGTGCTGCGGGAGTAGCAGTGGGAGCTGTACCTGGACCTGGCCCACAGCCACTCATAGCAAAAGTAAGAAAAGCCACGAGCAGGAACAAAGTGTGCTTTTTCATTTCCAACCTCCCCAGTTTGAATGTTTCCTGTTGCAGCCAGAATCGGGCAGGCGCATACTGGCTGACTCCTCATTTGGCGATACGATTGCACCGCCCCTACAGAGCGGTTCGACCGCCCTCCACTATGCCAATCTTCTCCTCCGCCAGGCCGCTGAATCACTGACCCACTGAAACCGTGAGACCACTGAAGCCTCTCTCAGTGTGTTCATTTCTCTCAGTGGTTCAGTGAGTGATTCCATCTCATACACCAGCGCGTCAATCTGCCGGTCGGTGGCCCCGAGCGTTCGGCAAGCTCACGCCAAGTCTGGCGCTGGTAGAGTTGCCTGTTTCCTCACCTCGACTGGTGCCGGTGAGCGAAGGATGCAGGGCGGCTCTGGCGCATGAACCTGCAAACCTTACCCACTCATCCCCCGTGCTTTGGGTGAGTAAATCACGGTGTGCGGTTTCGAGCGAACGGATCGCACCGCTGTGGGTCAGTGGGCCGGTCGCCCGGCCCACTGCCACTACAGAACCCCGCGTGATGATTTCCCGATCACGGGGTTCCTCAGTGCGTGGGGCCTTGTCAGTGGTACCGTTCACCGTGTATCTGATCGTGACAGTGTGCGTGGAGCAAACCCAGGTTTGTGTACCGGTCGTTCTGCCGGTTTCCATCCCAATGATGGACCTCCATTGCATCCTCTGTCGTGAAGTATAGTCCACAAGCCATACATTGGCCAGTTTGTCGCTCCAGGGTATTCCGCAATAAGTCCCGTGAGCCAACCCCCAGATGCGTGGGGCTTTTCGAATGC
>CAZMOT010000168.1:0-6004 GCA_964568065.1 uncultured Anaerolineales bacterium | reverse complement strand
CGGCGACCCCGCCCCTGATCCCCACGCCTACATCGGCCGTGCCTCTGCCCGACACGGCGTTGACGCCACTGCCCTCGGCCGTGCCCGCCGGGGAGGATGCGCGCATCGAGCTATGGTGCCTGGCGCTCGGAAGGGACGAAAATGGTCAGCCGGTGGAACCGGGCAACGAGTTTCCGCCTGGTGAATACCGGATATACTTGTTCTTCATTTACGAAGGGATGCAGAATGGCACCATGACGACCTTCGCCTGGTACAAGGATGGGGAGTTCATAGATTTCTGCTCGGATACGTGGACTTGGGGGTTGGTTGAGGGGCGGAATTGGGGTGACGACGGGTGGACATCGTACTACTGCAAGCTGCCAGGGGGATGGCAACCGGGCCGCTACGAGATTCACGCCTTCATCGAGACCCGGTTGCATAGCATTGCCCAGTTCATGATCGTGGAAGAATGACACCCTGCTCTGGCCGGTCTCTGACCGAGCCAGCGAGAACCGCCTCTTTATCGCTCAGGACAACATCAACACCAGAATCAGCGCCGAGACTGCCGGGACTGTCAGGTTATCAACCCCCCACGGTGAGATGGCCTCAACTACCGCTGCGCCGAGCGCCGTCACGGCCGCAATCTCCACTGCCGTGACCGGGTCAACGGCCCCTGTGTCCATCAGCATGAGGGGTACGAGTGTCGCTGCCCAACTGGTGAGGAACAGCACCACCGACCCCTCCAGCGAGCGGGTGCTTCCGGCGACGGTGTAGCGTCGTTGACCAATGCGCCGTCCCACCACAGCGGCCAGCGCATCCCCCCAGGTCATCGGCATCAGGCTCGCCGCCAGCAGGTGCGGGTGGTCCCACAGCAGCCAGATCAGCGCCGCGAACGAGAGAGGGAAGTAGATGGTGCCCAGGTTTTCCTTTTCGCCGGTCTCCATCGCCTTGAACGTCCCGCGCCAGTAGGAGTAGGCGTTTATGACGACGAACGCCAGCGGCGGGATGATGGCGAAGGTGCGGTGCTCGAACAGCAACACCGTCCCGTAGACCCACATCCCGACCGCGATGTGGATGAACTTGCGCGTGAACTCGACCGAGTAGCTGCGCCACTTGCGCAGTCCCTCGGCGATGCCGATCGCGGCGAAGACATAAACGAAGGAGGCGAGAAGGGCAATAATATCTCGTGACATGTCAGATCACCTCTGAGATGGAAGACGTCTCGCAATGACGGCGGTCATTTAGCCCTGGACGATCAAGGCAGGGGAAGCCCAAGTGAGGTCATCCTTATTGTGCATCGCTAACTCTCGCCGGGCATCTAGCAGTGCGAGTTCAGGACTACCGTGCTGGAGGATAGAACGATAGAACGCCAGCGTCATTTCCTTGGCACTCGCCGCGGGCACTGACCACCTGTAACCCAAAACAGAAGGCGCTCTGGACAGAATAATTCCGTCAGCGATGCCTAGGTAGTTGTCGTTCAGCAAGTCGGCCAAACCGCCGGTACGAGTGCCCTCGCAGCGGGTCAGATGAAACAAGCGGGTGTCAGAACCTTCCAATAGCCACCGTAACTCATTTCCGGTCATTGACACTACACGCCCCGACCGGTTGCTGTCTTCCCAAAAAGCACATAGTCCTAAATTATGTGCTTGCACATCTGTTCTATGTGGTGGATGCCCACCTGGGCCCTCTTCGGGGAACCTTGTCGCCACAGTGTCGTCCGCTGAGCGCAAAAACTCGCTGGAAACTGTGGAACAAACGTTCAAGCACATAATTCGTTACTATGTCGAAAAAACCATGCTGGCGCAGCAGTGGTTTCAGGGCGTTGGCGAACGAGGCCAGGTTGACCGGGCGATGCATCCCCTTGGCCTCGGTCATATTGACGTGCTCGAGCCAGGGCGAATCCGGGTCGCGGTTCAACCAGTACACAATATCGTGGGCTTGAATCTTCCAGTCCTCAATGTTCTCACGCAACTCACCCAGCAAGCTCAATGTCAGACTGGTATTGATGCCCTTTTGCGTGTCATTGATAACCGAAAGGTGGACCATCTCCTGGCGGCAGGGAAGATTCTCGAAGAAAACGACAGGCAATGCAAACTCGCGCTCCGTTTACTCGAAACCACCCATTCGATGCTGACCATCCACAATCCAGGCCGCGCCCTTGCGCTTGGGAATTAGCAGCGTCCCTTGCGAGCCATTCTCCGTGTTGCCGGAGAAAGTCGAACTACCTCTCAAGTTGAGCAATATACTGCCTGGCAGAGCCGAAGTCGGTTCGTTGATGAATTCGGCGATGCGCCGGCAGCGTGTTTCGTCCCGGTGACGTTGGTAACCGTTGGGGTTGGTCTGCTCGTCGCGCACATCTACGTTGGCGATCTGAGCAAGGTCCGATGAATTCATCGCGCCCACGAAGATCACTTGACCATTTTGCACAAACCGGGATACTTGGACTCGGATTGTCTCGTCTGGCATAGTCAACCTCCATAACAAGCTGAGGTGACATTAGTGTAGGCAATTGTCGCAGATTGTCAAGTCGCTAAAAAGTCGCAACCTGTCAGAAAGTCTCAGATCATAATGGTTGCTATCGGCTCTCGTATTACACACTATTCGCAGAGTCACCTGACCTGCTCAGACCGGTTGCCACACACCCAGCGATCCAACGCACGCAGACCAGAGAGGATGTGAGCAATCCACACCGATCACCGGTGCGAGCGAGGCCAGGAAGGCTGAACAGACGACCCAGACTGCCCTGACCTCGGCGCCAAACACGCGGACCAGGTAGGTCGGGGGCACCAGGTACAGCGTTCCTACAAACGCCACAAACCAGAGGATGAACCAGGGTATGGAAAACCGGGTGGGTCGCATCGTCCGCCGCCCCAGGCGGTGCCAGGAGGCGCTCACGGGTTCGGCGGCTCCTGGGGGGTGGCGGCCTTCAGTTTCCCGGCGGCGAAGGCAGGGCCGGCCTTGTCCACGATGAAGCGGGCCAGGCCGATGCGGCGCACCGCTTCGGGAGAGGCCGTATCGTCGGCCGTGCCCTCGACGTAGGCGTGCCACGCGTCGCGCACATTGCCGGCGGCCTTACGCTCCACGACCTCCAGCGCTATATCCTTGAGCGTGTTCAGGTCGAGTCGCTCGGCCAGATCTCTGGTAGCCGCTTCGCGGTCGGGTGTCTCAGCCGCCGCCGCCACCACCACAGGTGCCCGTCGCGATGCGGCCTCAATGAGCACCTGGGCGTGTCCTTCCCCGCCGGTCTCCAGAATGTGGAGGGCCAGGGTCATGCGAATAACCTCGTCAGGGAGAGAGGTGTCCCCCAGCCGCTCGGCTAATTCGGCCAGTTGCAGAGACTCTTCCTCCAGGGTCAGCGTGCGCCGGGCGACGACAGTGTATAGGCCATATTGAAGAGCGCCAGTTGGCTGGGAAAGGCATCAACGTTTCCGAATGACGGGCTGGCGGCGGCGGCGCATCAACGCCTGGTCAATCTGCGTTTTGCACAGAGATTGGAACTGTTCGTACAGCCATCCCAGGTTGAGGCTGAGATCGCCTCCCTCGGCGCTGGAGAATTGCCTGGCCATGGTGAACTTGGTGCGAATGATGGCCTGGAAGCCGACGCCGACGGTCAGGACGAGCAGGAACAGGTTAGTCTCAGAGGTATAGAAACGGACGACGGTGAAGGCGATGGCCGCCATCGCACCGTTGAGCGCGATCAGGCCCAGTCCCCAGGCGGAGACGACGGCGTCCATCGGATAATCGGCAAAGGTTGAGGCCAGTTCGGCCAGGCCGACGACGACGCCCAGCAGGATGACGACCAGGTAGGGAACCGTTCCTGCCAGCCAGGCTCGGGTATCGGCCGGCGGGCCAGCGGGAGCCAGTCCAGTCAGTAGAGCGGCCAGGTTGCTCCTCCAGCGTTGTCAGGGGCTGACCGCGCCACCAGCGCTGCTCCGATTAGGACTACAGCGGTGGATACTACACTCCTGCCTCTCGCAGTATCCGCCCCATCCACTCCCGCGCCGGGTGCTTCACCCGCTCCAGTTCGGCGATCACCGCCTCCCGATCGTAGGCCACGCGGCGGAGGGTGACGGTGCACTCGCCGCCCCCAAATTCTAGCAGGGCGTAGGCGGGGCGGGGGTCACCGTCGAGTGGGATGCCCACGCTGCCGCCGTTGACCAGCCGAATGCCGTCCACAGTGCGATCCACAGGGCGATGGGTGTGACCGTAGAGCAGCAGGTGGGCGTCCAGGCCGACAATGTGAGAGCGCACGTGGTCGTCGGGGGTATGGGGGTAGAGGTTGGTCTCGTCGTCGTTGGGGGTGGCGTGGACGGCGACGACGCGACCGTAGCCGGGTACATCCATCTCCAGCCGCGGCGGCAGGTCTCGCAAGAACTCGTAGTCGGCATAGGAGAGCCGCTCCACGGCCCAGCGAAAGTTGGCGTCGCGCTCCGCAAGCTGGGCGGGCATCGCTGCCCAGTCTTCGGGCGAGCGAATCGGGAACGTGGGCCGCCGGCCGGTGACCAGATAGCGATCGGTGTTGCCTTGCAGAAAAGCAACGTTGGGCAGCACCCGCAGCCGCTCCAGCGTCTCGGCGGGCCAGGGACAGAAGGCAGCCAGGTCGCCCAGTACCCAGTAGGCATCGGGGGTGCCTTGGGCTTCGACGTCGGCCAGGACGGTTTCCAAAGCCAACAGGTTGCCGTGACTGTCAGAAAGGACAGCGAGACGGGTCATTTTTATTTCTTCCTTTCAAACGTCTTCTTCACGCTGCGCAGGCTGAGCGACCCCCAGATGAGGGCCAACAGAAGCAAGGTGAGCGCCACGTCCCGGGGCAGGGTCTGGCGGGCGAAGTCGGAGGCGTCGAACAGGAGGTGGTTGACCCAGATGTGGGCCTCATAGAGGGTCACCGCTGCCAGGGTGGACCATCGGCCCCAGGGGTGGAAGTACAAAAGCCCTACCGCACAGATAGTCAGAGCCACTCCCCAGAAGCCACCCATCACCGCCAGGTAGGTCAACGGTACCGTCAGCGGCAAATCGGGTAGGAGGGCATCGTAGCGTAGGGCTACGCCCGCCCGCCCCAGGTTGGCTAGTCCCAGCGCCAGTACCAGGAAACTGAGGACGACTACCCACTTCTGGGCAAGGGTGAGTTTTCGGCGTCTGCACCCCGATGAACCGCCGCCAGCTTGTTTGATTCTCGTTGTCACGCTCAATCTCTTATTCACCTGGTATGTTATGAGCGTTCCCATTTAGGGCGTAAGTACGATCTTGCCGAACTGTTCCCCTCGCTCCAGAATCTCGAAAGCCGCCTTTCCATCCGATAGAGGCATTACCCGGTCCACCACTGGCTTCAGTTTCCCCGCCCACACCATCGCCATCACGTCCCGGAAATCCTGATGGGAGCCCATTGTGGAGCCGATGATGCTGATCTGCTTGCCGAAGATGAAGCGGATGTCAATCTCGGTCTGGGGGCCGGAGGTGTTGCCGACGACGACGATGCGCCCGCCTCGAGCCACGGCACGTATGCTCTGGGTCAGCGTCGCCTGCCCGACGTTGTCCACCACCACGTCTACCCCCCGGCGACCGGTCATCTTGTAGAGGGTCTTGCTCCACCGGGGCTCCTCCCGGTAGTTGAGCACCACGTCGGCGCCGAGTTGGCGGGCCTTTTCCATCTTTTCCTCGCTGCTGGTAAGGGCGTAGACGGTGGCGCCGGCCAGTTTGGCGATCTGGATGGCCATCGAGTTGACCCCGCCGCCAGCGCCGACGATGAGCACGGATTCGCCGGCCCGCAGTCTGGCCCGGCGGACGAGCATGCGCCAGGCGGTGAGGCTCACCAGGAGCGGCGCGGCCGCCTGGGAAAAGTCCCATCCCTCGGGGATGACCATCAGGCTGCTCGCCGGCACGGCTACGTACTCCGCCTGCCCACCCCGTGTCTGCTCCCCTCGGATGACGTAACCGGGGCTGAGAGAGTGCTCCCCCCGGCGGGTGAACTCATCCTCGCCGGTGCTGACGCCGGGGTCCACGACCACCCGCTGGCCCACCTCCCAGC
>CAZMOT010000167.1:0-6031 GCA_964568065.1 uncultured Anaerolineales bacterium | reverse complement strand
GCTCACATACTTTCTCTGTTTGCAATATTGCAAGTTTGCTGCCTCGCGTTCCTATGATCATCATCCCATATTTATATAGCTCTTATGAAAAATAATAAACAAAAAAATAAATTATAGACACAGATTAACGCTTGTGGGCTCTGCCCACATCACCGCAAGCCCTGAAAGGGCTTAATTAACACAGACAAGCTGAAACGAGCGATGCCGTTAAAAATAACCATGCCAGCCCAGCAAAAGAAAGAAAAAATCAGTGTAAATCCATGTCTTGAATGGGAGGATGTTATAGTTTATATATAACACGACTTTCGGCTATTTAGATTATATCAACGGATTAAATTAGACCGCCACAAAATTATACCTGCACCCCCTTGTATCTTTTATCCCATACGATTAATGACATTAAGTGCCGATTCCAACTTCTTCATAATATATTCCTGTTTTGGATTTCTCTCTATAAATACGTTTCGTTGACCTCCCTCGACTCTCACCCTACCACGAAGCTCAAATCGTTCTCCCTGCGGAAGTCGTTGATCACCGTATTGGAGATAGCAATTCCAAATTCGTTTTCGATCGCATTTTAAAACTCTGAAGACGTAATAGACTGTTTATAGTCGAGTAATCCTTTAACAAAATTCTTCACTTCATTCGTGAATTTTAGGTTATTGCCCTCGCCCCTTTGGTCGTGTAATCCCCTTGCTCCCTTTTCCCTCAGCGCCTTCTTGTAAAGACCTCTTTATTTATGTAAGTCATGAATATGTAAAAGCCAGTTTCAATATATAAAAGTGGTCTAATCTAATCCGTTACAAATTTTGACGGTTCTACGACCATAGGGGAAGTGTTAGAGAGATTAGTGGAAGAATATGGAGAAGAATTCAGAGAGAAGATAATGGACGGTAGTGAGATAAGACGCTCTTTTAACGTTTACCTCAACGGGGCGAACATCAAAAACGTACAAGATATAAAAACAGAGGTCAGTGGAAATGATGAGATAATTATCCTTTCGTGGGTTAGTGGAGGTTAGTTAGCACCGCTAATCATCATTTATGCGCCTATTGACGATTCTACCCACGCTAAATACTTATCATATCCCGCAACAATCGGAAGTGCGATAATTTCCGGCAATTCATAGCTGTGAACTAAGTTCTTCCAGTACTTCCCGGGGCAATTGTTTGGCAATGTCTATTTTCTTCACCAACTCCTCTAAGTCCTCAGCCATAATTTCTCTCACCTCTTCAACAGCTCTTCAAATCTCTCCTTGGAGTCATCCACCGCAACTACTTCCTTTACCTCCGGAATCTTCTCCTTCAGCGTCGCCTCAACGAAGTTCACCAGTGTGTATTGGCTCATCGGGCATCCGGCACATGCGCCACTCAACTTCACCTTCACCGCGCCATTCTCCACGCTCACCAGTTCTATACTGCCGCCTTCCATCGCTAAAAGCGGTTTAATCTCTTTTTCTATTACCCCTTTTACCTCTTCCAACATTTTCTTTATCATCTCTTATTTATTAACAATAACAATCGTTATATAAAAAGGTGGGGTAAGATGAAATTCCCTTGTGAGATAATAGTGTGGGAAGTATTGCCATGCATACGAGCGGCACTCGCAGAAGAGCTGATTAAAAGAGGTTTATCCCAAAATGGAATCTCTAAAACGCTTGGGATTACGCAGGCTGCGGTGTCGCAATATACATCAAAGAAAAGAGGTTCAAGGCTCAATTTTCAGGAGGATGCGAAAGAGGAGATAAAAAAACTTGCTGACGACCTCGTGCATGGTTCCGTGGATGACCTTGTCGTGAGAATCTGTCGGATATGTATGGAGGTACGCGCAGAGGGAGCAGTTTGCAAATTGGAGCTGTGCAACGCCGCGGAAAAATAGCACTTATAGTATGTCACAAAAGAGATGTATGTTTTTGGACATACGAAGGAAAAAGTGCTGCAAACAAGGAAAAAAAATTCATATATCCCTATAAGGAGTTATATCGCAGCCAGTACACGGAAGACACATAGTCTGCGAGACATCTACACGAAGACCGTGCTTATCCAATATTTCGCGTGTCATCCTTGCAAGTTTAAGCAACCGCTCAGCACGGGGTCTTGTTGCTTCAAGCTCGTCTTTGCGTAATGGTTGTATGGTTATTGGACGTAGAACGGGTATCACACCCATCTTTGCTAAATGCTCAACTCCTTCGTGCACGCATTCGTCCGTCTCGCCGAGTCCAATGATGAAGTTCGTGGATACCCTGTTCTTGCCAAATACCGGTACTGCGTCCCGTAACGAGTCTAATATAAAATCGGGCGAGAGCCCCTTACAGACATTATCAAATATATCTCGATTCATGGTTTCTACATTGTATTTGAGCTCAACAGCACCTGCTTCTTTTAATAGTTTTGTGGAGTTTATGGTAGGATATGCCGCAACGCCAATGGGGACGTTGTATCTTTTCAGTGCTCTTATCACTGCAACTAAACGTTCAATCTCGTCTTCCGGCGATTCTGCCACGCCAGACGTAATTGCGATTGCTTTCATCAGCCCGGTCTTCTTTGCCTGCTCAACGATATTGACGACCTCATCCAGCGTCTTGATTTTACCCTGCAACTTCGGGACCGAGCAGAATTTACAGTCATAGATACAGCGTTCACTCAGTGTGATGTAAGCTTGCTCCGGACAATGCGCGAGTACTGGCTCAATTTCGCCTCTTACCAGCTCATTATTGTCTTTCCGGATTATAAAATCGTTGTTTTCCTTTATCATCGTGAGTGGTGAGTTTTTGTTGATGTCTAAGCGTACTCGATGACCACCGGACGTGAAAAATAAGGACTTTAAACCTGTGCCGGGACCTGCGGCTGATGTGGACGTTCCTGCAAGTAACGATTCATCTACATCCACGCTTCCTGTTGCGAGTAGTTCTGCTTTTAGATTCGCGTTTAGTTTGGGCATCGCGAGTGTTTAGCAACATATATAACTATTATGAAACTCAGAGATAGCACCATATTAGCAAACTTTATATAGGCACTGCACTGTATATTAACTGTTAGGGCAGGTGACAAGAAATAATAAAGGAAACGCAATATTATGATAGAAATTCCTTTTTGGTTGGTTTTATCTTTGCTTGCCGTTATATTTTGGGGGATAGGCGAAAATTTCACAAAAAAAGCTGCCGATATTTTAAGAGCGCCTACTATGCTTTTGTTCTATGCTTGGGCTGCGTTAGTTGTATGGGGTGGCTATTGGTATTTAATGGGACATCCGTTAATGCCTTTAACTTCCATAGCAACAATTGCAGGAGTAATTGCCTCAATATGCTTTGCAATTGGTATGATCTTGTATTATGTTGCTTTAGATGTGAAATTTAGCAAAATATCGATAGTTAGCTCAATTACCGGTGCATTTCCTATCATTACTGTTTTACTTGCAGTTATTTTTTTAAAAGAAAAGTTTCCTATTTTAGCAGCGTTTGGAATTGCTTTTGTTATTTTGGGTACGATTTTATTAGGAATAAAAAAATTAGGAGAAAAATATAATAATAGAATATACATTCTAAGCTTTATTTGTATGATTCTATGGAGCGTCGGAGATGTCCTTGCAAAGGTTTCAATAGATATGTCAAGCCATATCTATTTTATGTTACTTTATTTTGTGATTGGTTTTATAATATGGAATTTGTATTATATTACATATTCAAAAGAACGCATGCCTTCAAATAATGGGACAAAAAAAGTGGGTCTATTTTGGGGAGTTCTAAGCGTAGCTTTATTTACCTTAGGTAGCATCTTTATTTACTTAGCTTTTGAGTCAGGATTAGTTAGTTTAGTATCTCCGATTACAAATGGATATCCTATACTTACGGTAGTCATTGCTCATTCATTTTTAAAAGAGAAACTGACAATCAATCAGAAAATTGCAATAGCTCTGTTTATTCTCGGAACTATACTCGTGGGGGTGCCATGAAATGGGAACTTGGTGCAAAGGTTTTTGGTCGTGGTGCGGAGGTTTTTTGTATGAACCGGTATTCAAAAAGTTTTTGTTTAGCTGGGATATTTCAAAAAATTCGGTCTGCTTGCCTGAAAACGATAAAAAGGGACTCGAAAGCTGCCTACTTGACGATCTAGGTATTGACTGGGCGGAAAATGTAGAAATCTGCAAGCACGATGACGAAAAAACCATTCGCATCACTAAGAATGAAAACGCAGTCGAAATAAGGATCGATGACCAAGAGAAAAAAGCGACCCTAAAAATCAGCGATGACAGAACCATCGACCTAAAAGTTAAAAAGAAGGGTGACAAGCTAAAGATATTCTACCTAGAATTTCCACACGCGCGAGTATGGCGGGTTTTAGCTACGATTATAGTTGTAATTCTAGGTCTTCTTTTATGTATCAAGAGCGAACTAATTATGACAGGGAAATCCTTTGACCATTTGGCGATTTGTTTTTTGTGGCTATTAATTTTATATTTATCGTTAATTCTTTGGTTACCATTTCACAATATTTGGGAATGTATCGAAAGAGTAAACTATGCAAAAATGAGAGCGGGCCGCCTCAGACAAAAAATTAGCGGAAGTCTAAATGTGGTTTCGACACTTGTCGCATTTTCCATTGCTTTTGTAGTATTGGGTTTGAGCATATTTTTTACTACGCCGGAATTTTCTGACGGAGAATTGAATGTATTCAAATTAGTGATGGGTTTGTTAGTTGTCGGAGTGATCTTTCTCGTTGTAACTTTGGAAGCATATGATACCTGCTTAATTCCAGCTTTTGATTCTGCTCAGATAGAAAGAGTTTACCTAAAGGGTTGGTGGTACTATACCTTAGGGCTTTATTCGATACTTGTAGCTTTGTTGCTGTATGTATATTTGTTAGAACCGTTGATAACCATTATGGGAGTTCTTCTTTTTATGGTTACCTTCTCTATTTACCTTAAAACAGAATGCAATATAAAACCAAAGGTGTAACCAAAGTATAAAAAAGGAGAATAGATAAATGAACCACACTATTTTTATTTTTTTATATACACCAATTCCAGTAGCAAGAGAGATGTTAAAACTCGGTGAATTAAAGCCTGGAGAGGCATTATTTGATTTAGGTTGTGGAGTGGGTAATATATTATTTATTGCAGCGGAGGAATTTAAAGCCAGAGCGATTGGCACTGAAATACAATCCTATTTAGTCAAAGATCTAAAAAATAAGATAAATTCACAACAATATGAAAACAAAATACAAGTAATAGAAGGAGACTTATTTGAACAAGATATAAGTTCTGCAGATCTTATAACTCTTTATCTATACCAAACAACACTCGAAAAGCTTCGAATTAAGTTGGATGAAGAATTAAAGCCTGGGACAAGAGTAGTATCTCTTATTAATAAAATTGACAGTTGGAAACCATTAAAAGAAAAGAACGTCGAATATGCTGGAATTGATAATAAAATATATTTATACAAAAAATGAACGTAATGGTTTAGAACCAACGTGTTCTCACCGCTGATGTGCTGTATAACAATCCGGGTGATCTAGAGTAGTTTTCGGCATCTACCCAATCGTGAGCTTTTTACCCTATGCCACCTACCCAAAATCCACCTATCCCCGAACCCGCGTTGAAATCACAATATTCATCACTACGAAACAGACACACAAAAGAACGATCCCCTCCAGCCCATAGACCAAATAAACCGGTAAGGTTGCCACAGGCGCTAGCGCATAGCCCAAAAACCGGCAGCTATTATAAATGGAAGCAGCAGCTCCTCTTGACTCAGGCACGCACTCAACAATCATCGTGTTAAGTGTGGTAAAGATAGTTATATTTCCAATACCCATGATTGCGATCGGGATGAAAAAGGACCTGTAGGTATTCACCTGCATAAGTATCAAAAACGCACCGAGCAAGATGATCAATCCGATAAGCAACATCTTCTTTCTACCGATAAAATAGGTAAGATAACCTGCAATCGGCGCTGTCGCAATACCAGCGAATCCAAATGTGGATAATAAAACACCTATCTTATCCTCGCTCACCGAGACCTTAAGTGTAT
>CAZMOT010000166.1:0-6300 GCA_964568065.1 uncultured Anaerolineales bacterium | reverse complement strand
GCCCACACCCGCCCCTCGTGCTCCATTCGAACCATCTCCCGCCCCGTGGCCGTCCCCGTGTTGAGGGCAGCCGAAATATCCCACACCCGCACCGTTTTGTCAAAGCTCCCCGACGCCAGCCACCGCCCATCGGGACTGAAGGTCACGGCTCTCACCCGCCCCTCGTGCTCCATCCGGGCCACCTCCGTGTTGAGCGCAGCCGAAACGTCCCACACCCGCACCGTTTTGTCCCCACTCCCCGACGCCAGCCACCGCCCATCGGGGCTGAAGGCCACAGCCCACACGTCATCCCCATGCTCCATCCGGGCCACCGGGCAGGAGAGAAGACTCAGCCCCCGGCGCAGGGCCTGGGCACCTACCAGTGTGGGATGGCGGCGCAAGGATTCCACAGCCAACAGGACACTCCTTGCCAGGCCGGCGGCTGTGTTGTCCAACACCATCTGGGATTGGGCTGCCAACTGCCGGGTCAGGGCAATCTGGCGCTGTTGCTCTGCTTCCCGGCGCTGCCGCTCCGCTTCTTCATAAAGATCTTTCCAGTGTTCTTTCTCTTTGCGATGGGCCTCCCAGCCAGCCTTGGCGCCATCCTCCTGAGGGACTTTCTCGCCACCAGCGTTCTGGTGCTCGATGTCACGTGACATTGCGACCTCCTCGCCATGGTGTTGCAGCTATATCAGTGTCTCCTTATCAGCCCGGATAAAGTGTGCCCGGTAGGCTGCCGTCTCTTCCAACAATGCCCCCAGTTGAGCGGCTATCCGGGGCAGATCGGCGCCGACCGTTTGGCCGCCTGCAGCCAGATGCACTTCATCGCTGTCTTCGTCCTCATCGAGCACCACAATGTGCCCACGAGCCACAAGCCAGGCTAACCCAGCACGCACGGTCGCCTCCCTCTGCGCGGTGGCCGCTGCCAGGGTCGAGACGTTGGCCCGACTCTCGTCTGCGTTGGTCGAATTCAGCACACGTTTGATCAGACCGGCCAAACGCTTCAGGAACTTTTCGGGATGGTCCAGGCCCGGATCAATCCCAAAGAGATAGACCATCTCTGGCGAGACCTTGTCCAACACGGCCCGCAACTCACCAGGACCGGGGGGCGCGGTCCAGATGGCCAGAGCCTTTGATGGACTCAATTCGTACCGGTCCTGACCCACGACTTTTGCCTTGGCCCCAGCCTCGCTCCACACCTGTACGCCCTCCTGCGCTCGGAGCCGCTCCAGCAACCTTCGAGGACTGGGCTCCTGCCGGCAATCTACGACCGTGACGGCTGGCGGCTCAGGGCGAAGCACAACGGTAGGCACATCAATCGGACGAGCATCCACCCACACTACTTGCACATCCCGCTGGCCCCGGTAGTCGCTGGCCCGCACGGCGTAGGCCAGGTCAAAACGCCCCTGCGGGAGCCGCGATCCAGCCCCTCGCCACCAGACCACCCGCTGCGTCGTGCCTGCCTCGTCCTCTACCACCAACTGAAGATGCTCTCCCGTGCGGCCTACAGGGCTATGGCTTTTCAGCGCAAGCCCCAGGCTTGCTAGCGTCAGCGCTGGATTGCCCGGCCCAAAGGGAGCCAGTCGCTCCAACTCCTCCACCAGGTCAAGAGACAGACCGGCCAACGAAAGGTAGCCGTCTATTTGAAGGGTGGGTCTTTCCTCCACTTCTCCGATCATCTCCAAGACGGTAGGCGACAGAACGCGACGGAACTCGGGGATCCGCTGTGGATCAATAGCCAGCCCGGCAGCCATAGGATGGCCACCGAAACGAATCAACATCTCCCCGTGGGTGGCGATCGCGGCGCTGATATTGCAGCCCTCGACGGAACGGGCCGACCCCCGGCCCAACTCGCCGGGCGGGGTAGCAATGAGGACAGTCGGGCGGCGGTATCGTTCGGCCAGGCGACCGGCCACGATGCCGATAACCCCGGGCGGCCAGGACGGGTGGCTCAGTACCAGCGCACCATACTCCAGCAATGAGGGGTCCCGCTCAATCTGCGCCTCGGCCGCCTGGGCCACCTGATCGCACAGCAGCCTGCGCCGGGCGTTCAAGCCCTCCATTTCGGTGGCCAGGATGCGAGCGCGACTCAGATCGTCAGTCGTCAGGAACTCTATGGCGACGTTGGCGTCGGCCAGCCGCCCCAGGGCGTTGAGACGAGGCCCCAGGACGAAGCCAATGTGCTCCTCGGTGAGCCAGTCAGGATCAAGTTCGGCAGTCTCCATCATCACCCGGAGACCAAGTCGTTCGGTGTGGCGCAGGGCCTCAAGCCCTCGCTGGAGCAGGTAGCGCGTATCGCCGGTCTGCACCGCCACGTCGGCCACGATCCCCAGGGCCACCAGGTCGTGATACTGCGCCACATCCTCCGACCGGCCCGCCCGGTCGTACAGCGCCTCCGCCAGCTTGTAGGCGCATCCCACTCCCGGCAGTTCACGCAGGGGGTGTATACCCGGCAACATCTTGGGGTTCACCACCGCGTAGGCTTCGGGCAGAGTCGGGGGCAGATCGTGGTGATCGGTGACGACCACGTCCACACCCCGCGCCTGGGCGTAGGCGATGGCCTCGTGAGCGGAGACGCCGGTGTCACACGTCAACACCAAGTTGATTCCCTCTGCGACGAGCCGCTCCAGCACGGGGAAGTTGACGCCGTGGGACTCTCGCCGGCGGTTCGGAATGTGGTACTGGACGTTCGCGCCCTGTGGTGAGCCCCGCCGAACCGCCAGGTCCCTCAACGTGGAGACCAGTATGGTCGTCGCCGTCTGGCCGTCCACGTCAAAGTCGCCCCAGACGCAGATCGTCTCTCCTCGCTGGATGGCTCTCTCCAGTCGCTCTGCCGCCTGGGTCACATTGGGGAGATCAGCCGCCGGAGCGGGTTGGTAGCAATCAGGATCAAGAAAAGCCCTCGCCGCCTCAACTTTGGCGAATCCCCGCCGGGCCAGAGTTTGCGCCACCAGTGGATGCCCGCCGATGGCGGCTTGTAACTCTGCGGGTGCTTCAATGTCTCCTGGTTCAATCCACTCTTTCACGTTCACCTGCTTGAGTGATACGTATTCAGTACTCAATTTCCGCAATCTGCTCAAAGTCGAAATTAAAATCGAAATCGTCACTCAACCCCGGCTCCTCCATCTCATCGAACGCGCCCGCTCCGACCCCGCGCTGGCACAAGGACCGATACAGACAATAGCGACAGCGCCGCTCCTGGGTGGTGAGGAGGAAGTCTTTGTCTCCCAGATCTCTGATCTCCTCGATGAGCAAAGTCAGGTAAACCTCGTCGGCCTCATATTGGGCTGCGTCGTAGGCAAAGCGTTCGGGAGTCGCCGGGAAGTTGGCAAACCAGTAGACCATCTCCACCTGTTCAGGCTCGAACGGCTGACCCGCGTTGAGATGGGAGCCAGCCCGGATCAGCAGGTAGGGGTAGACCCTGGTCTGCAGCCGCTCGGCCAGCCATTTCCGCCGCGATCGTTTGCGGGAGGTCTTCCAGTCCACGATGACGGACCTCCGCCCAGCGTCTACAGCGACGAGATCGTACTTGGCCACCAGGCGATAGCCGCCCACTGGTGCGGACAGGACAACCTCAGGGTAGCGGGACGGAGGCAGATCGGCCGGCCCGCCTTCCAGGTAGTTGTGCCACCAGCGGCGGAGAGCTGCGTCGGCCACCGTGCTCGACAATCGCTGCGGCGCGATGCCCAGCACGTGCTGATGGACCAGGCGATGAAACGCTGCCCCCTGCTGGAGGTGTCGCTCGTTCTCCAGGGCGGGTTCCGCCTCCTCCGCCGGCCAGGCCAGGCACAGTAGATAACGCAGTTGGAAGCGTCGCGGGCAGTCCACATAGTCCTGGAGACTGCCCTGGCTGAATTGGAGATTAGTAGGTAAGGTCACAAGTCCACCTTCCAAAAAGATGTGGTATAATATGGTGAGTGCTCAGGTTCCAGGTTTTGACCTTGATTATGATGAGGTTTTCTCATGAGCAAAGAACTTAAATTGTTGCTGTGTCCCTTTCCCGGTATGAACCCTTACCTCGAAGCGCCGGACATCTGGCCAGATTTTCACGATCGGCTGGCCACCACCCTTAGTGCTATGCTCAACGTACAGTTGCCCGCCTCCTACTACGCTCGCCTGCAAAAGCGGCCAGAACTGGGCATAGCCCTTGAAGCAGGCATACTACGTCACATTATACCCGACGTCTCTGTGTTACGCTATCCCCAACCCGAGGGACCGACCAGCAGGGCTGGCGTGGCTGTTCTGGACCTACCGCGCACTGAGATGACCGTCGGCGTTGATGTGCGTGTCCATACAGACCCTTTCCAGCATCGCTTTGTCGAAATCCGCGACGCGAAACGAGGACACAAGCTCGTCACGCTCATCGAAATCGTCAGTCCATCCAACAAACGTCCCGGCCCCGACCGGCGCGCCTACGAAACCAAGCAACAGGAGGTGCTCGATAGCGACGTCAATCTGATTGAACTGGATCTGCTGCGGGACGGGCGGCGATTGCTGCCCTACCCTGACCTCGTTGCGGCAGTAGAGACGCTGGCCCCCGACTACCTGGTGTTGCTCAACCGCAGTGCGTTGCGCCAGGGCAACTGGATGGATTATACGCTCTATCCCACCCGTCTGTGTGAGCCTTTGCCTTGTATCCCGGTCCCTCTGGCCGAGCAGGACCCCGATGTGCCGCTCGATTTGCAGGTGGCCGCCAATCGGGTTTACCAGGAAGGGCCCTACGTCCGCGCCATTGATTACTCCGGCGACCCTGAGCCCTCCCTGAAAGAGGCCGACGCCGCCTGGGCCGACGAGCTACTGCGCGCTGCCGGACTGCGTGTCCCAGCATAACCAACGCTCGCCCCCTCAAGAAAAGCAGATCGTACCCCCTACCCTTTTACTCTCTCCTCCCAGAACGTCCGCAAGGCGACGAACGGAACCGCCGCTTGTTGGTCGCCGCGCCTGCCGGTGTTCCAGGTGATGATCAACTCCTTCCTGGCGCGGGTGAGGCCCACGTACAGCAGCCGCAACCGCTCGGCGGCGTATTCCAGCCGCGCCTCCTGGGTCGCCTCGCCTTCCTCGTACACTCCATCCTCGGAGAGCAGGGCCTTCAACTGAGCCAGAGCCTCCGCCTCCAGATTCAGCCGGTCGCGCACGAACCACTTCTCTGAGATGAACTGATCGTGGGCCAGGGCCGAGGGAAAGTCATAGTTGTTGACCGACGTCAGGTAGACCCGGTCCCATTCCAGCCCCTTGGCCTTGTGGACGGTGGCCACCACCACCTGGCCCTTGTATCGCTCGGGGTCAAAGCCGGAATCGTCAGCGCCGAGACCGAGAAAGCGGCGCTCGTTCCGGGCGACGACCGCCAACTCCTGGGTGAGTTCCGGCAACTGCCAATCGGGGTGACTCTCGCTCGCTCGCCGCAAGACCACGGCCAGCTTGTGCGCCACGGCCAGGTCAGCCGGTTCCTGGAACAGGTCTTGAGCCAGAGTGAGCATCAACTGGTCTATGGGTAGCAGGGTCGCCCCCTGCCAGCGGCGAACCAACTCACGAAACGCAACCAACTGCTCACGAGTGTCTGGGAACTCGTCGGCCAGTTCCAGATCATGCAGCCAGTCCCGATGCAAACGCGGCCACAGGAAATCCTCGACCTGGCGGCAGGTGCGCAACGCCTTGGCGACGACTTCGAGGCGTGGTCTGGCCTCCACGTCTTTGCGATCCCCGGACGTCTGCGTCCGCCGACGCCACACCCGGTAGACCCGCGCCAACTTGGTCGAAGAGGAGGGATCGGCCAGGTAGTTGACGACGTTACCCAGGGCCCCCGCCGTCTCGCGGGTAGACCTCGTGCTCCGCAAGAGCTCCACGTACTCCAGGCCGCGCTTCTTCAACTCACCCACCACCGCGAAGCCGCGTTGGTTGCGTGGCACCAGGACGGCCACGGTCTCGTCCTGGTGTTCCGGCAGCCAGCGGGCCAGCGAGTCTGCCACGCTCTGGAGCTCCTCTCTGGGGCTGAGCTTCCGGGCGACGAGACGCACCTGGTCGGGGTCATCGGGCGGATTGGGTTGCGGGTCACCGGGCGGGGTGGGCTCGATGTGCGGCAGCGACAAAGCATCCCGAACTTTTCCCACCGGATGGGCTGCTTGCGTCCAATCAATCAGATGGTTGGCCAGGTTGATGATGCTCTGGGTCGAGCGGCCAGAGTCAGGCAACTCACGCTCCTCGACCCCCACCTCCTTCAAGAACTTGTGCAGGAAGTGGGGGCTGGCCGTGGTGAAGGTCTCGTAGATGGCCTGGTGGGGGTCGCCGACGCGCACCCAGTTGCCACCCGGCCCAGCCAGCAGC
>CAZMOT010000165.1:0-6320 GCA_964568065.1 uncultured Anaerolineales bacterium | reverse complement strand
GCATCGAGGGCTGGGTCGGCATCTGGGCCGCAGAGGGGGGAGGCGTTGGGGTCGGCGGAGTAGGCTCGGCCGCCAGCGGTTTACCGCAGCGCGGGCAGAAGCGGGCCCCAGGCTTGGCGGTGGCCCCGCAGGAGGGACAGACGGTGGTCGGGGGCGTCGGAGGTGTTGGCGCGACTGCCTGCGCTTGCATGGGTTGGCCGCATTCCTTGCAGAAGCGGGCGTCGGGACGGTTTTCAAAACCACACTTTGGGCATTTCATGGAGAACCTCCAGAAGCATAGGTTTCAGGACAACAATAGATTGAGATAATACAGATTGTTCCACTCAACTCACCCGGAATCATTGGAGCAACGAAATCCTACGATACTGAACCGGTAGGTGGGGGCGTTCCTGCGGCGATTGGAACAGCGCACAGAGTTCGTGTCGTTGTTCAACGAGCCTCCGCGCAGCCCCCGGTATTCCCCAGAAGAGGGGCCGGTGGGGTTTACCTGACGCCCGGAGGGGTAGTCGCCGTACAAGTCCGCCACCCACTCCCACACGTTCCCCGCCATATCCAGTGCCCCGCACCAACTGGCCCCGCCCGGGTAATTCCCCACCGGCGTGGTGTCGGCATAGCCATCGTCAACCGTTTCGTCGGCCCAGTCGAGCGTGCAGTTGACATCGCAGTAGTTCAGGCGCGTCCCGTCGAACTCGTTCCCCCAGGGGAACACCCATCCCTCCGGGCCCCGGGCCGCGTATTCCCACTCCGCCTCTGTTGGCAGTCGCCCCCCTGCCCACGCGCAGTAGGTTCTCGCTTGGTGCCAACTGACCTGGATGACCGGGTAGTCGTCGTAGTCGCTGTCGCCGTAGTACGAGTCGCGGGTTGAGGAGCCGCTCTCCACCGGTGGGTCGCAGGCCCCGGCTGTCACGCAGCGCTGGTACTGCGCGTTGGTCACTTCGATGCGATCAATCCAGAAAGCGTCCAGCGCCACGGTGTGTACCGGCTGCTCGTCACTGTTTCCTGCGGTGCTGCCCATCTCGAACTCGCCGGCCGGGACGTAGACCATCACCATCTCGTCGGCCGGGCGGGTCTGGGTGACGACTTGGCCGATGCTGACGGGCGGAGCGGAAGACAGTGGCGTTGCGGTGGGGGCCATGGTTGGGGTTGAGGGCGGCTCTGTGGGCGGAATCTTGGTGAGAGCGTTGGTCGGCGTGGCTGTGGTCTGCCCGGGTGTGGCGGGCCAGTGCCCCAACGTCAGCATTGTTCCCAGGGCCAGGATGGTCACCAGCGCCACCACGACCAGTGCCCAGGCCCACGCGGGTATGCGCCTCTGCTGGACCGGGGTGGCTGGCCGTGCCCCCGGCATGGCCTTCGTTTGCTGGGGCTGAGGCTGGCGCTTCGGCGCGGGCGGCCGGGCTAGGGCGGGTGATCCGCCGCTCAATGCCTGGGCCATCTCCGCGGCGCTCTGCCAGCGCTGCGTGCGGGTCAGTGCCATCGCTCTGGTCACAACCTCCGCCGTCTCTAGGCTCACGTGGGGGTTCAGTGTCCGCACCAGCACGAATTGCTCCGGGTCCGCCATGCAGTCGGTGGCCGTCGCCGGTGCCTCTCCCGTCAGCGCGTGATAGAGCGTCGCCCCCAGGCTGTAGACGTCGCTGAGGTGGTCGGTGTACCCTGTCTGAGCGCCGTACTGTTCTGGCGGCGCGTACTCGGGCGTTCCCATCCCCTGCATCGCCGGTTTTGTCTCTGGGGCGCTGGGGTTCCACAGCTTCATCAGTCCAAAGTCCACCAGCACCGCCCTCCCGTCGGGACGGATGATCACGTTCTGCGGCTTCACGTCCCGGTGGATGACCCCCTGGCTGTGGCAGTAACTCAGTGCATCCAACAGTTGCTCGGCCCAGGCCAGCACGTCCGCCTCCGGCAGCGGCCCCTGCCGTGCGATGCAGTCACCCAGGCTTTCGCCGGCCACAAAATCCATCACCAGGTAGGCGTAGCCGCCTTCCTCGAAGGAGTCAATGACACGCACCAGGTGGGGGTGATTCAGCCGGGCCAGGACGGTGGCCTCCTGCTGAAACTGCTGACGGAGTTGGGCCAGGGTGTTGGGGTCCAGGCCGGGTTGGGGCACCATCTCTTTGACCGCGACGGGGATGTTGAGGTTGAGGTGCCAGGCGCGGTAGACCGCGCCCATCCCGCCCTGGGCCAGGCGCGAGACGATACGGTAACGGTTTTGGAGGGTTTCACCAATGGCTAGTCTCATTGCCTTCTTAAACCTTCCCTCTCAGCGTCATTTGGGGAATACCAGTGTGGCTCAGCGTGACCAGCATAGCGGCTTCAGCCTCAAACCGCTGATGAGCCTTCTGCACCGCGCAGTAGAAATGCGCTATCCGGTCGATTTGCCTCTAAAGCCCACCCGTGAGGACGTGGATACCTTCTTTCGGCAGGCGCAGACTGTCCTTGAGTTCATCGAACGCAAACTCGCGGCATTGTCTTCTGGAGCCCAAGCCCCTGACTGATCCGGCACCAGCGGCTGTGGCGCCTCGCTGTCTCAGTGAGAATCCCGCCAGTACAGCCCTCTCCTCTGCACCGGCCCGACCAGCCAGCGGGCGAGGAGGGGCAGCACAAGGATGTTGAGTGGCAGTAACGAGATCAGCATCTGAACTGTAATCTCCCAGAAACCGCCCCAGTATTCATCCAGGATGCCCACGGTCGCCGCGATGCCCAGCGCCTGCACTCCACCGGCTACGATGCCCGCCCCTATTACCGCTTTCCAGTTCCGGGCGTCCTTCACCATCAGGCCTGGTAACACTCCCATTGCGAAGGCGCTCGGTGCGAAGATAAAGCTGTTCTCAAAGTCTTCGGTCAAGATGCCCAAAATGAGCGGTCCCAATGCACCAGCGAAACCTCCCACCCAAGGGCCAAACAGTACCCCGAATAGAGCAGGAAGAAAAGCAAGAGGAACCAATGGGATGTCTACGTATTCCCAAAGCATCTCCGTGCTCAACCACAACCCGCCGCCGTACAGCGCCGCCCCCAGCAGGATCAGCCCCAGCCCGCGCCAGATGTTGAGGCGGGAGGCGGCTGGCAAGAGGACGGGTTGAGCCGCCGCTGCACCGCCCACCTGAGCTGCCGCCGCCGCTGCCGGTTGCGGGACCGGGCTCACTTTGGGCTGACGCCGTGACTTGGGCCTGCGCGCTGGCTTCGGTTTTTGGGGAGGCTGCTTCGTAAGTGCCGCACTCATCTCCGCCATGCTCTGCCAGCGGTCGGCGTGATCGTCGGCGAGGGCTTTCATGACGGCGTCCGCCACGTCTGCGGGCACTAGCTTGTTCAGCTGCTGGACGTCCTCGAAGTGGAAGGGGTTATTGGCCGGGTTCACACCCGTCAATACATGGTGCAGTGTTGTGCCCAGGGCGTAGACGTCGGAGCGGGCGTCGGTCTGCCCCCTCCCGTACTGCTCCCTGGGGGCGTAGCCGGCCGTGCCGAAGTAGGCGGTATCTTTCGCTTTGCCCGGCTTGAAGATGCGCGCGATGCCGAAATCAATTAGCTTGACCGTGCCTTCAGGGGTCACCATCACGTTGCCCGGTTTCAGGTCACGGAAGATGACCGGCGGGCTCTGGCCGTGCAGGTATTCCAGTACGTGGCACAACTGCTCTGCCCAACCCAAAACCTCGTCCACCGGCAGCGGTTCGCCGCCCTCTCGCTCCAGCCGCTTGGCCAGCGTCTCCCCCTCGATAAAGTCCATCACCAGATATTGCTTGCCCCCCTCGGCAAAGTGGTCGGTGACTTTGGGCAGGTTGGGGTGCTCCAGGCTGGCCAGCATCAGTGCCTCCTGGCGGAAAGCGTCTAGAGCCTGCTGCTTCTCCAGCGGGTTGGTGATGGCGGCGTCGGACATCTCCTTGATGGCCCACGTCTTGCCGGGGATACGGGTATCGGCAGCCTGGTAGACAGCGCCCATGCCACCTCTGCCGACCTGACGGAGGATGACGTAGCGCTCACTTAGTATGGACTGCGGCGGCAGCATACCGGTGCCGGTCGCAGCGGGCGGTGGTGGCGGCTGGAGCTGCGGGCCAGTGGGCTGCAGCACAGCACCACAGTCGTTGCAGAAGCGCGATCCGGCAGGATTGACCCGGCCGCACTGGGAGCAGCGCACCTCCTGAGTCAGCGGCGCGCCGCACTTGGGCAATACTAGACCGCATTGCTTGCAGAAGTGAGAACGGGCCGCATTGTCCGCACCGCAATGGGGACAAGACTGGCGCAGCGGTTGGGCGCACTGGGTGCAGAACTGAGCCGTGTCGCGATTTGGTGTGTTGCAGTGAGGGCAGGACTGTGTCATTTGGGACGGTTCCGGAGCGTCACCTTACTGCTCATAGAACACCAGGTTCAACTGACCGCAGCGAATGACGTCGCCGTTGCGCACACAGACCGGCTGCCCAGGCAGCACCTGTATGCTGTTGATGAAGGTGCCGTTGGTGCTGTGGAGGTCATCCAGCAACCAGCCCTCAGAGGATAGCAGCAGTCGGGCGTGGTGACGCGAGACGCCCGCCTGGCCACCACCGTGTGGTCCCAGATCCACGTCAGGCTGTGGAGATACTTGAGGATCGGCCCGCCCGATCAACACTTCTGGCTGACGAGGAAAGGAAAGCGGCGCTCCCGTGCCCATCACGACCATGCGAGGGCCAATCGAGACGCCAGGTGCTTCCAGTCGCATCGTGGTGCCGAGGGGGGCAGCGGTTTCGGAGGGAGGGGTGATAGCCCGCCCGGTGGATCCCGGCAACCTTGAGAGGTCATTCACCAGTGCTTCCATGGAGGGGTGACGGGCCGCCGGATCCTGAGCCAGTGCGCGCAGGATCGCTGACTCCAGTTGGGGTGTGATGTGCGAGTTGAGGCGACGAGGTGGGATGGGAGGCTCACGCAGTCGCCGGAGCATCATTTCGACGGGGGAATCGGACTCAAAGGGGACGTGACCGGTAAGCAGTTCGTAGAGCACAATGCCCAGGCCATAGATGTCACTGCGGTGGTCCACGTCTTCACCTACGGCCTGCTCGGGCGAAAGATAGGCCGGTGTGCCGATGCTAGCGCCGGGCCTGGTGATACCCCGCTGGCGGCCCACTATTTTTACCAGGCCAAAGTCGGCCAGCAAGGGCCAGTCGGGGCGGGGCAGGAGGATGTTGGCCGGTTTCACGTCACGGTGCACAATGCCCTGCGAGTGGGCGTAGGCCAGGGCCCGGCCTACCGGGATGACCAACGTGGCCGCGTCCGGCCACTCCATGGGCTGACCGGTCAGATGGGTTTTGAGAGTGCCGCCAGCCACGTATTCCATCACGATGTAAGCGATCCCTTCCTCCTCGCCGTAGTCGTAGATCGTGAGGATGTTGGGATGGCGAAGGGTGGCAATGGCCTTGGCCTCGCGGCGGAAGCGTGTGAGAAACTCTTTGCCGCTGGCCTCGGTGGCGTGCAGTATCTTGATGGCTACCCAGCGCTCCAGTTGAGACTGATAGGCACGGTAGACGACTGCTACTCCCCCGCTGCCGACCTCTTCAGCGATCTGATATCCACCGATTGTGCGTCCGATCCAGTTGAACATCGCTTTCACAACTCCAATCTAAGGTTCTTCCAGGTAGTAAGTTATCCCCCCTCCCTTAACAGTAAGAGAGGTTATGTGTATGGGCGAGTCCTCCCAGGCTTTCTGGAGACCTCGGTTGATTCCTCCCGAGACGATGCCGCCGATGACGTACAGTGGTACGTCATTCAACCGTTCCAGGATCAGCTTGGGTGCGCCCTCTTCCACTCCCAAACGGACTTGCAGGGAAATAGAGCCGGAGGATAGATCCAATGTGACGACAACCTTGTCCGGCCGGCGGAAGTCAGCCTCGACGTCGCGGATGGCATCAAGAGCAAAGGGTTCCAGAACATCCTGCATACCGTCGCTCAGTTCATCTTCGGTGAAGCCATACTGACCTGGGTCGGAGTCCTCCAGGCCCCAGTCAGCCGTCGCGATGGCTCGCTCGACGACGGCTGAGAGCACGAGTGACCCGATCAGCAGGAGCACAAGCGCGATTACGGCCAGGGTAATGGAGATGGTGAGCGCCAGACGTCCTAGCCACCGCGCAAAGCCCAGGGCGACCTTGGCCGGGCGACTCTGCCAGATGGAGATAACCGCCGTCTCTGGCATGGCCGTTGTGCCTGTGCCTTGCTTGCGCTGGATGGCGGGCATGCGGAAGCGACGTGGCTGAGTCGCTTTCTGCAATGCTTCCTTCATAACCTTGACAGATGGGAAGCGGTCGGCCGGGTCCAGGTTCACGGCTCGCGTCACCGCCTCCGAGAGGGAGGGGGAGATACCAGAGTTC
>CAZMOT010000164.1:0-6464 GCA_964568065.1 uncultured Anaerolineales bacterium | reverse complement strand
GTTCCGGTAGCCGCAGCCTAGCAATCCAATGTCAAAAAGTATGTAGACTTAACAGCCGTTATTGACGTAGGACAGGTCACCGTAGACAGAATCGGTCAGGTAGTGGCCGTAGCCGGGCCCGCCGCTGGCTTGGTAGAGGCTTTTGAAGTAGCCAGCAGGTAGGGGGTTGACCCATTGGCTTTCCCTGTAGGGAGTGTCCATGTCGTCAGCGGGCCGGGCATACATGGGAATGACCTCGTGAGCGCCAACGATGATGATGTACTGGAGGTTGGGATAGGTGGTCTGTTTCAGGGTTTCGATGATGTTATCTATGGCGTCCACGTAGTTATTGGTCGAGGTCACCAAGCCCTCGTTGCCAATCCAAAGTCCGCGGTAGTCAACAGGTCCCCACGCCACTAAGTCCAAGCGCCTGATCACTGCCACCATGTTGCTCTGCGACTTGGGCAGTCCCACCAGTGTGTTGATCTTGGTTTCCAGCGTGCTCACGTTGGCAGCGGAGTAACCTATACCCTGCATGCGGTTGTAGTCAACCAGGATCAAGGTGTCCACTGAGTGTGCGAGCACAGCCACGGTGAAGGTAGCATAGGCCACCTCCTGGTAGGTACTCTGGGCGATGATGGTATGCTCCCCCTCATCGACATTGTCCAAGGGGATGGTAACGGTGGTGGAAAAAGTGCCATACTGGTCTATCGGCCCGGAGCCTATGTCTGGCGGCGTGGTGGACTCCCAATAGATACTAACCCTCCCTCCTGGAGAGAAACCACTCCCCCGCACCACGATCTGACTCCCTGGAGCGCCGGAGGAGGGCTCAAGGGTGATGCTTTGGGCCGGAGCAGTGGGGATGGCCAAGGCCGGCTGTGTCCCTAACAAAACCAAGAGGATCGTCAGCCCTGTGAACAGAAACGAAGTTGCCGTTTTTTTCTTTGTGGTAGACATTTTTTGTCCTCCTTGTAGGATAGACGCATCTAGCGAGTACCGGCGCAGGGATACGCCACCTGGCGTTCCCTGCCTACTGAACTTTCAAAGCTCTTGGATCCACAAATGGCAGGTGTCTTTTTGTCAGTCGCACCTCCTTTCCCAAAGACAGAACACGCTCACTCAGGTTGGGCATGCCCGGTTCGGCAAGAGAGGCACCTCCTATCGCTATCACGCGCGTCCACTGCCCCACTTCTGAAATGGAGGACGGGGTGATGTTGTTAAACTGTTGCTATTGTACCACAGAACCGCCGATTATGGCAATTCGCTCCCCCACCAGGCAGGCCGCTCGATTGCCCCAGACCCCCGGCTCTTGCGACAAGCCGAGGGTCTGGAGTTTGCGCATCTCACCTGGTCGCTGAGGCTACGAGTAGTTCCTCAGGACGAGGGGCAGGTAGACTCTGAACTCACGGGGCCACCAGAACCCGGAGCCGAGTCCATAGTCGCCCTCCACTGCGATGGCGCTGACGATGGGCTCACCCACGGTGCCGTTGAGGATGTACAGGCTGCCATCCGTCACTTCCCCACCACCACCAGCGATCACACTGCGCTCGATGGCCACGCCGTTGGAGGCCAGCACGCCCCCTGCCAGGAACAAGCCACAGATCAGCAAGATAGGCAGTACTATAAATCTTTTCGCCATGTCGTTCCTCCCTGCCTCTAATATGTGCTATCCAGTTGGAGCCTCACCCCGTACAGCTCGACATAGCCAAAGTCGCTGTTCATGGTAATGGAAAGCCAGATACTGGTGGGGGCCATAGTACTGGTTACGGTGTAGTTGTTGGTAGCTTCGATGTTGAAGTAGTCAAACGAGGTGCTTGACTGAGTGCTGCTATTACTACCGATCGTGGGCTGAGTTCCGTCAGTGAGATTTATGCCCATGATCCCTGCCCAGGTAATGCTGGCTTCATTTACTTTGTAGTAGACCCTGGCCCTTTTTAGGAGGTAGTCCCGGCCGTAGGGTCGTTCGATCTGTATCGGTACATAGACATATTTTAAGGATCCGGCGTCATCTGCATCGACTCGCATGTAGTTGCCGTTCTGCGGGGCGAGGTGTACGTTAGTGGCGTTGTACGGCATGATGGCGTTCAAGGTCGGTACAAAGAGATAGGTGTCCGGCCCGGCATAGCCATCCCCTGAGTTGGTGACATCCGCGTTGTAGATGCCGTAGAGACTGTTATCTTGCGCGTTGACGTAGAGGCCGCGCCCACCGGAATTCTCCACCCAAAGACCGTACTGGGAAGCAAGATCCGTCGTGCCAATAGACTGAGCACCAATCGTCAGGCCCATAGCATAAGGCACGGCCCGCAGCATCTGCCGGGGCAGGGTGGTGCCGTTGACGACGATCTCCAGGTACAGTTGCTCGTCGAAATCAGTATAGGGATCCAGCGCCACGGTCTCACCCAGAACCACACTGAAGAGCCCGTTGGAGACGGATACACCATTGTGGGTCTCGTCCCCCCATTCCTTGGTGCCGGCGCCTGCACCCTCTGCGTCCCACAGGCTGAACACCATGTTGTAGCTACCGTCCAAGGGATTGCCGCTGCCATCCGTCAGATAGCCCTGGTAGTTCATCACACTAGCGGGACGAGCCATGATGCTGATCCCGCCTTCTGTTCCGGCACCCTCTTCTCCTTCCGCTGGGCCTGTGACTGCCCCTGGTTCTGGCACAGGCGGATCTGGTTCTTGCCCCACCACAGTGCCAACCGCCACGAGTGCCAACAGCACGGTGGCAACGATGCTGAGATATCTCCAAAACTTTTTGGTTTCCACGGTAGTTCTCCCCTTTCTTCTGATACTCATACTCGGCTCTACAGGTTTGTGCGGATGATCCATATATCGCCTATTCTACAGATTCGTGCATAGGCACCTCCTTTTCACTGTCACACGCGTTCACTGACCCACGTCTCGACTATAGCCGCTCTTTGTCCTACGGGCAAATGCCAGAGATTTGACGATTCGGCCGTTCAGCGGTATAATGCCGCGGCTTACGTTCCTCGGTAGCTCAATTGGCAGAGCGGCCGGCTGTTAACCGGTTGGTTGCAGGTTCGAGTCCCGCCCGAGGAGCCAGGCGCTGGAAAAGGGGAAGCACCGCTTCCCCTTTCTGCTTGTACTCACCGGATAGGCCACAAAGATGAAGCTGATTGCGCTCCTGCGATCCATACTGGCAACCCCCGCAGGGCAGGGAGCACTCGCCCTGTCGCGCCGCATCCGACCACCCCACCTGGCGCGGTTGGCGACGGTGGTCCTCATCCTGTGGGCCTTCCGCTCGGCCCCCATCCTGATCGTCCTCGACCCACCCCAGCAAGTGGTCACCACGAATCCCATCGTCGGCGTCCACACCCGCCTCACCGACGAGGTGGAGGAGTGGAAGATTCAGCGCACGCTGCACATGGTGTGCGAGATGGGCGCTCCCTGGGTCGTCGAGTACTTTCCCTGGCCCTACGTCGAACCCGAGGAGGGAGAATTCACCTGGGACCACAGCGACGTGGTGATCAAACACGCCGAGAACCAGGGGCTGACCGTGATCGCTCGGCTGGGCTGGACACCGGCGTGGGCTCGCCCCGACCCCCAGGAAAACGGGCAAGAGACCACCCTCACCTACCTGGACGCCGACCACTACGACGCCTGCGCCGACTTTGTGGCCGCCTTCGTGGGCCGCTACCGTGGGCGCGTGAACCACGTCATTATCTGGAACGAGCCCAACCTCAGCTTCGAGTGGGGCTACCAGCCGGTGGACCCCGAGGGATACGTCGAACTGTTGCGGGCGGTCTACCCCCGCGCGCACGCCGCTAACCCCGACGTAGTCGTGCTGGCCGGCGCGTTGGCTCCCACGCTGGAGCCGGAGGGGAGCGCGGCCGGTCTGAACGACCTGGCCTACCTGGAGCGCATGTACCAGGCCGGCGCTGCACCCTACTTCGACGCGCTCGCCGCCCACGCCTATGGACTCACATTCTCGCCGGAGGAGCCTCCTGCCCCCGGGACGATCAACTTCCGCCGCGTCGAGTTGCTGCGCGAGATAATGATCGCCTACGGCGATGGCAGCAAGCTGGTCTATGTGACCGAGGCGGGCTGGAACGACCACCCGCGCTGGGTCAACGCTGTCCGCCCCGCGCAGCGCATCGAGTACACCATCGGCGCTTACGAGTGGGCCCACCAGCACTGGCCCTGGTGCGCGTGCGTCGCCATGTGGGCCTTTCGCTACCCAGCCTCGACCCTCAGCTACCAGGACTATTACGCCTTCGTGACGGTGGACTTTGAGCCGCAGGTGATTTACCTCGAAGTGCAGGATTACACAGGCGGGATCGAACGGTCAACCCGGAACTGATTGCGCCTCTGGGCGGGCGTGGTACAATACTCACACATCCCAGAGACGCGTGTGGTTTCCGCGCCTGTAAGGCAGAGCGGTTGTACTGGAAGGAGAACAGTCAAATGACGCGCATTGTGCTGGTTCGCCACGGTCAAACGGCCTGGAACCGGGAATCGCGCTTCCGTGGCCAGGCCGACGTGGAATTGAACGAGTTGGGGCTGAAGCAGGCACAGGCGACCGGGCGCTACCTGGCTGCCCGCTGGCCGGTCGCTGCCGTCTATGCCAGCCGGATGGGCCGGGCGATGCGCACCGCCGAGGCCATCGCCCGCGCCCAGGGGCTGACCGCCCAGCCGCTGGAGGGACTGCTGGACATTGACTTTGGGGAGTGGCAGGGGCTCTCGCCTGATGAGGTGGCACAGCGCTACCCCGACCTCTACCGGGCCTGGCTGGAGGCCCCCCACACGGTGCGCGTCCCCGGCGGGGAGGGGCTCGACGACGTGCGCAGCCGGGTCGTGGCTGGATTGGAGGAGGTGATCGCCCGCCACGAAGGAGAGGCTGTTGTGTTAGTCTCTCATACCGTCGTCAACCGCGTGCTGCTCTGTGCCGTGTTGGGGTTGGGCAACGACCATTTCTGGCGCCTGGGACAGGAGACCTGCGCAGTCAACGTCTTCGACGCAGAGAATGGCACCTTCACCGTCATCCTGCTGAACGACACCTGCCACCTGCAGGGCCTCTCCTGAGCAGAAAGGGGATTAGGAGGAACACCCGATGAACACTACATCCACTCTCGCCGCCGCTTACGGCGGCCCAGGCTGGTCGCCACGCACTACCACGCTGCGCCAGGAAGTGCGCCGGCTCTGGGGACCCTGGGGCGTGGCCTCCGAGTGGTCGCCCCTCCAGGCAGTGCTGCTGCACCGGCCCGGTCCCGAGATCGAGGAGGTCCCCGATCCCAACTCAGTGCAAATGCTGGCTCCTGTAGCTCCAGAGCGGATGCGGCACGAGCACGACGCGCTGGCCGAAGCCTACCACAGCGCGGGTGTCGTCGTCCACTACCTAGAGCCGGCCACCACCCCGCCCCCCAACACTATTTTCCTGCGCGACCTGTTCTTCATGACGCCAGAAGGCGCTGTGCTGGCCCGACCTGCGTCCACCGTGCGCGCCGGTGAGGAGGTGCACGTCGCCCGGCGGCTGGCCGACCTGGGCGTGCCCATCCTGCGCAGCGTGCGTGGAGCTGGCACCTTCGAGGGGGCCGATGCGCTGTGGGTGGATGGGGAAACTGTGCTGCTGACCACCGGGCTGCGCACTAACGACGCAGGCGCGGCGCAGGTGCAAGGACTGCTGGAGGAGATGGGGGTGGAGGTGGTGAGAGTGGGTCTGCCCTACGGCACGATGCACCTGCTGGGCACGGTGAACTTTGCTGACCGCGACCTGGTAGTGGCCTGGCCAGGGCGGGTGCCTCACCGGGCAGTGAGACTGCTGCGTGCACGAGGGTTTGAGGTGCTGTGGCTGCCCGACGAGGAGGAGGCCCGGCAGGGGATGGCTCTCAACTTTGTCGCCCTGGGGCCACGGCGAGTGCTGATGCCAGCCAACTGCCCGCGCACCCAGGCGGTGTACCGGGCGGCGGGGATCGAGTGCGTCGAGGTGGAGAGCGGCGAACTGATCAAGGCCGCCGGGGGGATGGGCTGCCTGACAGGGATCCTGAGCCGGGAGCTGGCGGAGGGGAGGTAGCCCTATTGCTGCTCAGCCGACACAGTAGACAGATACTTCAAAGGATGCATCTATGTCCAACCGAGACTTACTTTGCCAACTTTCCAAAGAAGAGCTAATCAACCTGCTGGAGGATGCGGCCAAGAACTGGCTGGCTCACGATGGTCTGTGGTTTCTGGCTGCCGAAGAGAGGTTCGGCTTGGAAACCGCCATCGAACTGGATAGGCGCGCCTGGGAACAGTTCACCGTTATCGAGGCCAGACGCATCATGCGCCGCCTGGGGCTCGAGCCCGGCGGCGGCATCCCCGCGCTGAAGAAGGCCTTGCAGTACCGTCTCTACGCCTACCTCAACGTGCAGGAGATGCTCGATGTTGACAAGGACGAGCGCACCATCGTCTTTCGTATGAACGAGTGCCGCGTGCAGGCCACACGTAAGCGTAAGGGGCTACCTGACTTTCCCTGTAAGCCGGTG
>CAZMOT010000163.1:0-6478 GCA_964568065.1 uncultured Anaerolineales bacterium | reverse complement strand
GTTCGTCCACCGTGAGAAAGACCTGATAGTCGGGGACATCGTTGAGAATGGTAAGGACATCGTCGAATCTCATTGCAGTTGTGCTTCCTCGTATAATATGGGTGTATCAAGAAACAGTCCGATGTAACCTGGTGCTCCAGCTCTGTAAGAGGGTTGGATGATGGCGCGAGCGTCTAGGGTTCAAGCCCCAGACGGCGCAGCGACTGCGGTGTTGGAATCCCATTTTCGTCCCACCCGCGCAGAGCGTAGTAGGCAAGCAGTGAGCGCTCAAACGCATCCCTGTCAATTCGCATGCGTCCATCTGCGTCCAATGATTCGTCGAACAGGCGGCCGGGCAACGTGTCATCGGCGCGGGAGAAACCCTCGCGGACGTTGAACAAGCGCGCGAGGTTCCAGATGCGCTCGCCAATCGCGCGGTATTCCTCGGATGAAAAGTGAAAACCCGTCATCGCATTGACCAGGTCAAGTTGGAGAGCATCAGGGCACGGGCAGAAATCGCAGAGAAGGGCGGAAAAGATCGTCGCGTTTTTATCTTGCAGTTCCTTGACGTACTCTGCGCGTCCATCGAACGAAAGCGGCGGGGCGAGCTCCCCGGTCACTTCAGCATTGACGGTCCAGGCGCGTTGGTGGCAGGCTCCCCGGTCCGACGTGGCATAAGCCAGGGCCATACCAAAAGCGCCACGGGGGTCGTAGCCGGGGATTTCCATCCCTTTGACGTGCATCGCGTATTTATCCGTGCCCTGCCTCCACGATGTGGCAACCGCACGGACACCTTGTGCCAAAAGCTCTCCGCACCCATCAAGCTTCGCAATCTTGTCAATAAGCGACGCCGTGGCTTCAACGTCACCAAAACCGATCTCGGGCGCGCCGCGCACGCCCTTTGAAAATGCCTCCATCGCAAAAGCGACCACGTTTCCTGTCGAGATCGTGTCGAGTCCATAGTCATCACACAACCAATTGAGGTAGGCCAGCGCTTCTATTGATCCGATTTCACAGTTGGAGCCAAGTAGGGCAATCGTCTCATACTCCGGGCCTTCTACCTGGCGTTTATCCGAGGGGTCCCGCCCGGCCCGGCTGAGTTTCCCGCACGCGATGGCGCAGTTGTAGCAGGCCTGGTTCTTGATGACGATTCGTTCCTTCATCGCCTCGGCCGTGATGGACTGGACATCGTCGAAACGACCTTGTTGAAAGTTGCGAGTCGGTAGGAGGCCAAACTCGTTGATCACTTCCACCCACATTGGTGTGCCATAGTCGCGGCGCATCTTGACGACGCTGTTTTCGCGGATGATCGAGCGGAGTTTGCCCACCGCATCCTTGAAGCCCTGAGGGTTAAAGGGATTCTGCTCCCACTTACCCCTGGCGACCAATGCCTTCAAGTTCTTCGCTCCCAGCACAGCACCGGCACCGCCACGTCCGGCCTGGCGGTAACGGTCAAAGCCAATACAACTGTACAGAACGCAGTTCTCCCCGGCAGGGCCGATCGCACCGATCCTGGCTCCCGGGTACCGTTCCTCCAGTACATCTGTCGTCTCCACGATGCCCTTTCCCCACAGGTCCCTGGCGTCCTCCAGGCGGGCCGCACCCTCTTCTATCACCAGAGTGACGGGCGTATCGGACCGGCCGGTGATCACGACGAGATCGAACCCCGCGCCCTTTAGCGCCGCGCCAAAGTGCCCTCCCACCTGGCTGTCGAGATACGCTCCGGTCTGCGGCGACCTGGTCACGATGCACCATCGCCCGGAGGTTTGCACCTGCGAGCCTGTCAGCGGGCCTACAGCCATCACAAAGACGTTCTCCTGACCCAAGGGATCAATCCCAGGACTCGTCCGCTCGTACAACGTCCAGGCCCCCAGCCCTTTTCCTCCCAGGTAGAGCCTGGCGATTTTCGGATCCAGCGCCCTCTTGTGGATGGCGCGATCCGTGAGATTCACTTCCAGGATAACTCCGTTGTAGCCGTGCACGTGACTTTCCATTTTACGATCTACAGCGACCTCTCCGCCTCTCGTACCGAGTCCGCGAGTATCTCTATGCCCTTCTTTGCCAGCTTCTCGGTGAGGATCAGGGGCGGTAGGAATCGGGCGACATTGTCATAGTGCCCTCCGATTTCGATCAAGAGGCCCCGACGGTGGCACAGCGTCCGCACGCTCGTCGCCAGTTCCGGAGCTGGCTCCTTCGTGGCCTTGTCCCGGACGAACTCTACTCCCAACATGAGCCCTTTGCCGCGAGCTTCCCCCACGATCCTGGAATCCTTCTCGATCTCCTTGAGCATGGAGAGCATCAACTCGCCCAGCTTGAGCGAGTACTCGGCCAGTTCGTTTTTGACCATGAAACCCAGAGCCGCGACGCCGCCCGCGCAAGCGACGACGTTGCCCCGAAAGGTACCGATGTGTTTGCCCTTGGGGAAGGTGTTCAATTCTTCCTTGTACGCGGTGGCAGAAATCGGAAGACCTACACCACCGAGCGGTTTGCTCATAGTTATGATATCGGGGATGGTACCGGTATGGTCGCAGGCGAACATTGCACCGGTACGGCAAAAGCCCGCCTGGATTTCGTCGTCAATCATCAGGACATCGTGCTTGTCACAAATCTCCCGAATTCTGGGGAGAAACTGCTCCGGTGGAACAATAGAACCTCCTTCCCCTTGAATCGCCTCAATGATGACGGCCGCCGGCTTCCCGACCCCAGAGTGAGGGTCGTCGAGTATAAAATCCAGATACCTGGCGCAGTCAATATCACAGCTTTCAGGTTGCTTGCCCAAGGCGCAGCGGTAACAGTAAGCATAAGGGATAAAGTGGACCTCGGGAATCAGCGGCAAAAAGTCCTCCTTAAAGCTAAGGCCGCTGCAAAGCGAGAGCGCGCCTGCGGTCATCCCGTGGTAGGAGCCCTGAAAAGCGATCATCGGGTATCGCCCCGTGTTGTACTTGGCCAGCTTTAGCGCCGATTCTACCGCGTCGGAGCCGGTGGGGCCTCCGAAAAAGACCCGGCTCAGTCCCTGGGGGAGAATCTCGATGAGGGCTTCCACCAAAGCCCGGCGACTGGGGTTGGGAAAATCGAGAACGTGGGTCAGCTCTACGAGCTGTTTCTGGATCGCTTCTATTACCTCCGGGTTGGAATGCCCCACGGCCATTACCCCGGCCCCAGCGAAAAAATCAATGTATATGTTCCCGTCTACGTCTTCCACTGTAGCTCCCTTGGCCCGGCGAAACGCCATTGGCATCCCTTTCGGGTAAGAAACGGCCGAGCTCTCGCGGCGAGACTGATGCTCAAGATACTCCTTCGATCCTGGCCCGGGCGGGGTAACTTTGATCAAGGGGGCATCCGCGAAAGACAAATCCTGGAAATTCATTGCTATGTCTCCTTCGTTGGTTTAGACGGACAAGCAAGCCACCTGATGGTCGGCGTCTACACTCTGTAGCTGTGGCTCGGTCTGAGAGCACTGGTCAGAGGCCACCGGACAGCGCGGGTGGAAGCGGCAGCCAGACGGCAAGTCAATGGGGTTGGGGGTTTCGCCCACAAGGATCATCCGCTTCCGGCGCCGGCGGGGGTTGGGAACGGGAATTACGGAAAGGAGAGCCTGGGTGTAGGGATGCCGGGGATCGCTCAACACCGTCTTTGTGGGGCCGATTTCCACGATTCTGCCCAGGTACATCACGGCTACCCGGTCGGTGAAGTAAGCGGCCGTCGCCAGGTCGTGAGTGATGTAGAGGATAGTAATGCCGCGCTCGTCGCGCAACTGAAGTAGCAGATTGAGGATCTCGGCCCGGATGGAGACATCCAGCATAGAAACGGGCTCGTCGGCCACGAGCAACTGTGGGTTCAACACCAACGCCCCGGCGATCACCACTCGCTGGCGCTGACCACCGGAGAGCTCCTGCGGATAGCGGTCGAAAAAGGTCTCGGGAGGTTTCAGACCGGCCCCGTCCAGGGCTGCCTTGACCCGCTCGACCTTTTCCGTGCCGCTCTTGACCAACCGATGCACCTCCAGCGGCTCGGCCACGGTCGCAAACACGGTTTGGCGGGGGTTGAGGGATTCGTAGGGGTCTTGAAAGATGATCTGCACCTGCTGCCGCAACCTTAGCCGCTCACGGCTGCGCACCAGCGCGGGGACGCTCTGGCCGTTGAAGAGAATCTCCCCCTCGGTGTGTTCGACCAGTCCCAGCGTGTTCAGGGCTGTAGTCGTCTTGCCCGAACCCGACTCGCCCACCAGGCCCAGGATCTCGCCCCTGGCGACGGAAAAGCTCACGCCGTCCACGGCGTGGACGTAGCGACGGGGTCTGGCCAGCAAGGTACCCACGATGGTCCGCGAGACGGGGAAGAGCGTGCGCAGATTATTGACTTGCAGAACTGTCTCACGTGGTTGTGTGTTATGTTCCATTCAGCTAGTCCCCTACCTGATGGCAGGCGACGTAGTGACCGGGCTTGACGGCCACCAACGGTGGACTCTCCACAGCGCAGACATCGCTCTTGCGATGGCAGCGCGGCTCAAAGCGGCATCCCGGCGGCAACGCGTCGAGCGGTGGTGGGAAGCCCGGGATAGAGGCCAGCGTCGAGGCGGGGCTGTCAACGTCGGGGAAGGCCTCCATGAGGCGCTGAGTGTAGGGATGCAGCGGTTCGTTGTAGATGGTGTCCACGCTGGCGTACTCGGCCGTCTTGCCGCCGTACATGACCAGGACATCGTCGCAGATCTCGGCCACCACCCCCAGATCGTGGGTCACCAGGATGATAGACAACCCCAGTTTCTTCTGCAGATGCTCCAACAGGTCCAAAATCTGGGCCTGGATCATCACGTCGAGGGCAGTGGTGGGTTCGTCGGCGATGAGGATATCGGGAGAGCAGGCCAGGGCCATGGCGATCATCGCCCGCTGGCGCATCCCGCCGCTGTATTGGTGGGGGTACTGCCGGGCCATCTCTGGGATGATCCCCACCAGCTCCAATAACTCGCCAACCCGCTCGCTGGCCGCCTTCTTGTCCGTGGCCGCCCCGTGGAGCATAATCGGCTCGGCAATCTGGTCGCCGACCTTGCGCACCGGGTTGAGGGCGTTCATCGCTCCTTGAAAGACGATGGCCATTCTGTTCCAACGGTACTTGCGCATCTCCCGCTCGGACAGGCGCAGAAGGTCCACCTCACCTAGATCGCCCCCGAGACGGGGGCTGTGAGCATTTTGTGGCGATCTGTACCGAACCTCGCCGGAGACGATGCGGCCTTCGGCGGGAAGCAGCCGCAGCATCCCCAGCATGGCCGTGGTCTTGCCACACCCACTCTCCCCCACCAACCCCAGGGACCGTCCCTGCTCCAGGCTGAAACTCACGCCCTCCACCGCTCGCAGCGCGGTGCCGCGCCGCCCTGAGCCTGCCGAAGGGTCATCGGTCAGATAGTTGACGGAGAGGTTCCGTACCTCCAGAATTGCCATTACGCTGCTGCCTCCTCTGCCTCCGCCTCTGGCAGCCGTCCCACTACCAGCGCCACCATCCGCCGTGCATCAAAGAGGTGGTGGGTCTTGAGCCTGGGGTTGACGATCTCCTCCAGCGTGCTGCCCATCAAGACCAACCCTAGACTGACCCAGATGATGGCAAAGCCAGGCGGCAGCAAGAACCACCAGGCCATGCGGCTGATGGCCCGCTCGAAGGCAAAGTTGAGCATCATGCCCCAACTGATCAGCGTGGGGTCGCCCAGCCCCAGGAAACTGAGCGACGATTCGGCTATGATGGCGCCCGATATGTCCAGCACAGCCTCGGCGAGGATGAGGGGGAGCACCTGGGGAAAGACGTGGCGCGCGATGATGCGCAGGCTGCCCGCGCCGATGGCCCGGGCGCGCAGGACGAATTGACGTTCCTTGATCGAAAGCACCTGCGAGCGCACCAGCCGAGCAGTGTAGGTCCAACCCAAGATGCCGATCACCAGGATGATCTTCCACAGACCCCGCCCCCACATGGAGATTAACACCAGCATCAGCGGCAGGTCGGGAATCACCAGCAGGAAATCCACCAGCCGCATCAGCGCGTTGTCAAGCCGTCCGCCGCGGTAGCCGGCCACCAGGCCCACCGTGGTGCCGATGAATATTGACATGAAGGAAGCGACGAAGCCAACAGTCAGCGAGATCCGTGCGCCATAGATGAGCTGGCTCAACACGTCCTTGCCCGCGTCGTCCCGGCCCAGCAGATGCTCGGCATCCGGCGGGGCCAGGAGGTCCCCGGGTTCCACATCTATCTTTTCGTCGGGATCGTAAGGGGCCAGCCAGGGGGCAAAGATGGCGACAAACACCACAGAAAAAAGCATCAACGCGCCGACGATGCCCATCGGTCTGCGCCGAAAAGTGCGCCAGATTTCTTTGAACTGCTCCATTGTCACACCCCTTCTATTCCGCCTTCACCCGCGGGTCCAGCACCGAGTACAGCAGGTCGGCCAGCAGATTGGCCACGACGACGCTGACGGCCAGGAGCAGAAACGTGCCCTGCAACACGGGATAGTCCCGCAGCA
>CAZMOT010000162.1:0-6621 GCA_964568065.1 uncultured Anaerolineales bacterium | reverse complement strand
CGCGACTTCCTCCACCACTGGAGTCCGGAGTTGCGCCAGCCAATCCTCTGCTCCCGCCGTCTCTGGCTCGACGGGTTCGGCCACCATCTCAGGCTCCGCGACTTCCTCCACCACTGGAGTCCGGAGTTGCGCCAGCCAATCCTCTGCTCCCGCCGTCTCTGGCTCGACGGGTTCGGCCACCATCTCAGGCTCCGCGACTTCCTCCACCACTGGAGTCCGGAGTTGCGCCAGCCAATCCTCTGCTCCCCCCGTTGCTGGCTCGACGGGTTCGGCTACCGTCTCAGGCTCCGCGACTTCCTCCGCCGAAGTCCGGAGTTGCGCCAGCCAGCCCTCTACTTCCCTCGTCTCCGGCTCGGCGGGTTCGGCTATTCCCGCAGCCTGTTGCTTTTCCTCCAACGGTATGGTGGGCAGAGAAAGTCCTTTGACCGTGGTCGGTTCTCGTTCCTCCCTGTCGGGAGTGGCTCTCATTGGGACCATACGAGCGTTGCATCGGTCGCAATAAGCATTACCCACGGGGTTCATAGTGCCGCACATTGGACAGCGCAACGATGTATGTACAGGGAGAGGTTCACCGCACTCGTTACAGAAACGACTGCCCCTTCGATTCGCCGCACCGCATTTCGTACAGTAAATCATTATTCTATCACTCAGAGTTCACTATGAGGCCGGTCGCTGGCTCCGAGGACCCGTATGGCAGTGATCACTGTGCCCAACGCGACTCCTAACAACAGGCCGCGCATCCCAGCCATTCCTGGCTTGTTGACTATCCAGTCTCGAACATCGGCCAGGGGCTCCAGGACAGTCGAAAGGCCCGTCATAGGCGTACTGCCCAGCAGCACCACGGCCACGATTAGAATGAAGCCCCAACTCGGGATAAATTCCCAACCATGCCGCCCGCGCAGCAGTCGGAATGTGACCAAGGCCAGCGTGAAGACCACCAGCGCGGCCAACGATGCCCCCAGTGGGCCGATCACGTAATCGAACGTCAACAGGGTTAGTTTATCTGATGGCCCGTATAGGATCGGCGGGATCGAAGATGCTACCGCAGCGAGCAGTAACACCAGGCTGTAGACCCAGCCCCGTTGTCGTCGGAGTACCCTCCTTACGTGAACGCGCGCAATATTGAATAATCCCAGGAGGAAGGCGAAGGCCGCCACAATAACCGCCCACTCGATCAAAGTGTCGCGGAGGTAAGTCAGCACCGGATTCTGGCTCAGGTATCCGGACAGCACGACCAGACCAGGTAGCGTTGCGAAGAGGAGGGTAGGGATCCATTTCTTGATAAGACGGCTCATTTGAGTATTCCCCAAAATGCCAACGCAGCCGCACCAAGGATGAATAAAATCAGGAACACACGCAGGATGTCCTGTGCCACCAGACTGACCAGGTAGCGACGCTTTTCGGTCATTTGAGCACCAGCAGCGTACAGTTCCTCCCCCACAGCCAGGCGGTCGGTGGCGGGATACAGCGCGCCAATAGCACGAGGGGCAGCAACCGCGGCAAACAAGGGGAGGTTGCGCTGGGCTCCAGCGTCGGTGATCAGAGAGACCTCGGCTCCGAAGGCACCGATTATCACGCTAGCCGTCACGCCCGCAGCCGTGACCACGTTGGCAGCTCCGGCCGCATACGCCACCGGTGAGGGAGCGACAAATTGGACTCGATCAGGTTTGTACAAATCCGCTATGTCACGTCGTTCGTAGGCCCGACGCAAGGTGTCTTGGGCCAGAGGGAGCAACGTGGGGTCGCCTACGGTGATGATAGGCGGGACGTTGTAGGCTACAGCAGCATCGGCCAGCGCTTCCACTAGCTGAAGGCCGGCCAGCGATGTGACTGCATCCTCCTCGTTCAGCCCGCCGTTGCCAAGCGCGATGTGAATGATCCCTCCGCTCTCGGCAGCACGCTTTATTTCATCCCGCAGGTCCTGGAAGGCAGGCAGCGGACGTATCGCCGGACGTGGCCCTCTCCGACCACGCAGAATTGCCTGTATTCCCAGCACCAGAGCGCTGAGAACCAGAAACAGAGTAGCCCATACGTGTGGCTCAATATTCAAACTCAAGAGACCCTCTCCTAGTCTTCCTTTCCTTCCAGGCACATCTCCAGATGCTCCAGCAGTTCTGGGCTGTCCAACAGGGCCGAGATTTGCTCAAGCGTCGTATCGTTCACGATACCGCTCATCAGCGGCTGGGCCATGAGAAGTACATGGCTGCCCAGAAATCCGAATGCGTGGGCAATCTCTATCAGCGGTAGTACCATAGACGAAAGGCCCAGTGCCTCAATGCGTCTAGCCCACGTCTCAACCCAGGCTAGTGGCCTTAAGGCTACCAATTGCTCCGCTTCACTGTTCACGATAGATACTGTCAGTATACCAAAGATGTGGAAGATTCGCCAGTTCTCGTCAGCGATGCTCTTGTGCAGTATATTCAGTATAGCATGATTCCTGGGGAGTGCAAAGGGGGTTCGCGGGTTCGCGAGGGATGTATTTTGATTTGAGAGCGAGTTAAGCAGTCCATTTCCTCGATGGCCTCGAGTACGCTGAATGAGCCGCCAAGAACCGCTTGAGGTGCTCCAAAATGCTCATTTTGAGCGCTGCCAGGCCCATGATTGCGCCGGATGCAGCATCCGCTAGCCCTTGTCTCGAGGACGGTGACTGCGAGCGTTATGTGCGGGCTGTGTGGCAAGTTCGCACGCTTGACTGATTTGCTTCGAAAATCCCGCCATGCCAGAGCTTGCCTCCTATGCTTCCATCGGCTATAATGCGCCCATCGTTTTTGCAGGAGGTCACGATGAAGCTTTCGGTTATTGTGCCGGCCTACAATGAGATTGAGACCATCGCTGAGATCTTGCGACGTGTGCGGATGGTGCAATTGATGGTGCCGGCAGGTTTTGGGCCAGACAACAGCACGGTTGTCGAGTTTGAGCGGGAGATCGTGATTGTGGATGACGGTTCGACGGACGGCACGCGGGAGTACCTGTGCACGCTGGAGGGCGACCCAGACACGGTCATCATATTCCACGAATGTAACCAGGGCAAGGGCGCAGCGGTGCGCACCGGACTCCAGCACGCCAGCGGCGACGTGATGGTGATCCAAGATGCCGACCTGGAGTACGACCCCCGCGACTATCTGGTGCTTCTGCAGCCCATTGTCGAGGCCCGTTCCCAGGTGGTCTATGGCTCGCGCTTCCGTGGCGGGCCTGACCATGCGCCCGCAGCGGTCGCCGCGATGTTCTTCTGGCACATGGTCGGCAACCGTTTCCTCACGCTGGTGACCAACATTCTGTATAACACCATTCTTAGCGACATGGAGACCTGCTACAAGGTTTTCACGCGGGAGGTCGCAGAACAACTCGACCTTAAAGCGTCCGGCTGGGGCTTCGATCCTGAGATCACGGCGCAGATTCTCAAGCGCGGCTACCGCATCTACGAAGTGCCCATCTCCTACACCGGACGGGAGTTTGAAGAGGGGAAGAAGGTCAGTTGGCGTGATGGCGTGACTGTACTGTGGACGCTGCTCAGGTATCGCTTCAGCCCGTGGCCTTAATAACCTCAAGGCTACTCGTGGCCTTAAGGCTATCTGGCCTATCCGTGAGGCGTCCGCTGCGAGTACTCCACTGCGAGAGTACTCTCGTGGCAGGCGCGGCAGGCCGCTGCCGGGCGCGCCATTGGGGACGAGATCGCGCGTGCTATACGCCGGCGCTGGTGTTGCTCTTGTTACTGGCGTGGGCACTGCGGCTGTCACCGGCTCTGGACAACCGCCTCCACCCCGACGAGGCGCTGTATGGCTACTGGGGCCTCCTGATCGGGCGGGGACAGGACCCGTGGCTGGCGACGGTGCCGGTCTACAAACCGCCATTGCTACCCTATCTGATAGCAGGTGCCCAGGTACTCTTTGGTAACTCCGAGTTCGCCGTGCAGTTGCCAGGGCTGGCTGCCGGTCTGCTGGCTGTGCCACTGGTCGCCGCGCTTTCACATTCCTTCTATCGCAACAGATGGGCAGCAGTGGCGGCAGCGACGGCTATGGCACTTTCGCCTTTCGCCATTCTTTTCTCCGCCACTGTCTTCACTGACTCGCTGATGGTGGCGCTGGGGCTGGGGACTTGCGTGGCGGCGGCCCGTGGTCGGTCGGGATGGGCGGGGATACTGGCTGGACTAGCCTTTGCGACGAAGCAGACGGGGCTCGCATGGGCACCTCTGGCGCTTGGAGTGAATCTGATTCAAAATCCAAAACTCAATGGCCTTAAGGCTATTAATGGCCTTAAGGCTATTAATGGCCTTAAGGCTATTAATGGCCTTAAGGCTATCAAGTCTTGGGCATCGTCGTTTGGCTATTTCCTGATGGTGGCGCTGTTGGTGTTCTCCTGGGACGCGGTACGGGTGGCGCAGGGCGCGGAGAGTTTCTGGCGTGTAGGTGTCACGGGATATGGGGGACTGCGCCTCATCTGGCCGCAGGAGTTGTGGGCGCGGCTGCGCGGGTGGGTCGGCAAGGCGCACTATCTTTTTGTTTCGCCCGTCGTCAATGCTGCTTTGCTGGTGGGCTCAGTTCTGCTGGTGTGGAGCGCCCTCACGCACCGCCATCATACTCGAGAGGCGCTTATAGACTTGTTCCTCGTTTCCTTCTTACTATTCTACTCCCTCCTCCACTGGCTATGGGCCTTTCCGGTCTGGGATCGCTACCTGCTGCCTTTGGTACCCGTGCTGGCGGTCATCCTGGGCCGCATCCTGGCTCTCCTTGCGTCCTACCTCCAGGAAAGAATCGCTCCTTGGTCGTTGGTAGTTGTTCATTGGTCATTGTTCGTTTGCCTGGCCTTGCCTGCGTTCAACGCCGCCCACGGCCGCTACCCAGTCGGCAGTAATCACGGCGCTTACGACGGCATTGGCAAAGTCGCCGCGTTCCTGCGCGGTCTGCCTGAGGGCACGGTGGTCTACCAGCACTGGTTGGGCTGGCACTATGATTATTACCTGTTCGATGCGCCCATCTACCTGGCCTACTGGCCGACCCCGGCCTGGCTGGCGCGGGACGTACAGGCTTTCGGTGCGCGCGAGCCGCGCTACGTGGCATTCCCGTCGTGGGAGTCGCCTGCACGGGTGGAACGGGCGCTGGTTGGTGTAGGCTACGAGTTGGAGCCTGTGTTGACTATGACCCGACGCGACGGCAGGCCTTCGTTCACTGTGTATCACATTCAACCAAGAACAACGAGCAATGAACAATGAACACAATGAACAACAATTCTACCGATCTACTGGCTCCCAACTTTCTCCGTGATTGCATTGCTGTTCTTTCACTCTGTGCTCTCGTTTGCATGTGCTACTGGGGAATCGCGTTGGCAGGGCGTGTGTTGGCCGGCGGCGACGTCTTCACCTACTTCTACCCCTACTGGGCGGAGGCGACGCGGGCCATTCGGGCCGGGCGACTGCCGCTCTGGAATCCCCATCTCTTTATGGGAACGCCGTTCCTGGCCAACAGCCAGGCGGGGGTCTTTTACCCCCTCAACTGGCCGCTGTGGCTCCTTCTGCCAGCTCATCAATCTGTTCATCTTACCATCGTGCTGCACCTGTGCCTGGCGGCGCTTAATGGGTACCTCTGGGGATGCACCTCGCTGCGGCTGGGGCGGGTCGGCGCCTGGACGGTTGGGGCCACCTTCGCATTGGGGGGCTATTTGGGCGCGCAGGTGGAGCACGTCAACCAGTTGCAAGGGCTGGCCTGGCTGCCGCTTATGCTGGTGCTGTATGATGTTATCCTTGCGAAGGTTGAGAAGCAGCTTTTTGACCAAAAGCGTCTTTGCCTGTCAAACGGATGTAGTTTATCCGCACGCTCTCCATTACTAGGGCGATTTGTAACCTTCGCAAGGGTTCGGAAACCCAAGGCCGCGTTTGCCGGTCTCGCCATTGTCGTGAGCCTGGTGTTTCTGACCGGCCACACGCAGACGGCCTTCATCTCACTGGTCGGGCTGGCGGCCTATGGACTGGGGCCGGCGTTGTGGCGTGGGTGGCGCCGGCGCGAGTGGAGACCGCTGGCGCATCCCGCAGTGTTCCTGGTGGCGGTGGTGGGGCTGGGAATCGTGCTGGCGGCGGTGCAACTGCTCCCCACCTGGGAGCTCTCGCGTCTTTCGGTGCGTGCTGGAGGGTTGCCGTTTAAGGAGCGTGTATCTTTCTCTCTCTCGCCGTTTTACCTGGCGCGTGCTCTTTTGCCCGGCTTTAGTGAGGCCGTACCCCCTGAACACATTGAGCATGTCGCCTACGTCGGCATCGCTGGCCTGGCCCTCGCCGCTGTGGGGATCTCTGCACTCCCCAGGCGCTGCCCTGCCTCTACCAATTCCCACGGACTGTCCCAGTCCGCAATTACTGATCTACCAGTGTGCCTCCTCACCATCCTGGGCCTCTTCCTCTCCCTCGGTTTCTACAACCCTGTCTACCTCCTCCTGGCCCGCTACGTCCCCGGCTTTATTCACTTTCGTGTGCCGTCCCGTTGGCTGGGGCTCTACGTCGTAGGCGTGGCAGCGCTGGCGGGGTGGGGCGTGGATGCATTACTCCACTGTCGTGAGCCTGTTTCCTGGCGCACTCTCGTGCTCTTCGCGGTCGCGCTCGTCGTGCCCCTTGATGGCGGGCACGTCCAGCGGCGACGG
>CAZMOT010000161.1:0-6713 GCA_964568065.1 uncultured Anaerolineales bacterium | reverse complement strand
CAACAAGGGACTGCGCGTCGCGCTGGACGCAGCCGGCGCGGACGGCGAGCCGTCCGTCGTCATCGTCACCGGTGGGCTGGGACCCACGGAGGACGATCTGACGCGCCAGGCCATCGCCGCATACTTCGGCCTGGAGCTGGTGGAGGACGCCGAGGCGCTGGCCCGCATCCGGGAGCGGTTCGCTCGCTTTGGGCGCACGATGCCCCCAAAAATGTTAACGAGCAACCGCATCCAGGCCCAGGTGCCCGCCGGCAGCACGATCATCTACAACGACCGGGGCACCGCTGCCGGGTTCTACCTGCCGGCGGACGGAAAGCACATCTTTGTCACCCCCGGCATCCCCTACGAGATGGAGGGCATGTTGGAGGGCTTTATCCTGCCCCGGCTGCGGGAGTTGGTGAGAGACGGTCGCCACGTCCGGCGGGCAGCCCTCAAGGTCTACGGATTGCCGGAGTCAGGGATCAACGAGCGCATCCTGCCGATGCTGGCGCGGGACCGCAACCCGCTCCTGGGGCTCCTGCCCCACCGAGGTACTATCACCGTCGAGGTGGTTGCCGCCGGCAGCACGCCAGAGGAGGCACAGGCGCTGATCGAGGCGGACCTGGCGGCGCTGCGGGCCGAACTGGGCCGGTACGTCATCAGCGAGGACGGGCGCGACCTGCCCCAGGTGGTGGCTGACCTGTTGGTCGAGCGCGGGCTGACCATCGCCACGGTGGAAACAGGCACCGGCGGGCTAGTAGCCGTCAGGCTGACCGAGCCGACGGGTTCCGAGCGCTGGTTCCGGCGCAGTATCGTTCCCGACGTGAAACTGGCGTCGCTGGGAATGCCCGCGACGGGCAGCCTGACGGACGAGGAGACCGCGTTAACGATGGCCTCGGTCGCACAACAGGTTGCCAGGTCCGACATTGGCGTGGGGGTGGGGGCAATCGCTATCCCCGAAGACAGCACTCCCCAACGGCCCTACGGCGTGATCCACGTGACGGTGAACCTGCGCGGGCGTGGGACCTGCCGCCGGCTGAGTTTCAACGGCGACCGTGCCCGCGTGCGACACTGGGCCGCCGACGCCGCCCTGGCGCTGGTGCGGCTGCGGGTGCTGGAGCAGGAAGAATGAACGAATGTACGAATGTACGCTTGACGTGTCTGCCTTTCTTGGTGCATACTGGGCATCCTGGTCTCCGGCGCGGTCTATGTGTTGAGCTTACTGGTCAAACCTTTAGTCAAACGATCAGGTCGGGGTGCTTGAAACTGTCGTAACGTCCGTAAAGTATCGCCCGACGCATCGGGCGGCCACTGGGGGGAGGATGACCATGCCAATCTACGAGTACTATTGCCCGGCCTGCGATGGCTGCTTCAGCCACCTGGCGCAGCACTACGATGAGCCTCCACCGCCTTGCCCCGGCTGTGGCTCCCGCCAGGTGGAGAAATTGGTCTCCCGAGTCCACCTGGGCCGCTCGGATGTCCAACGCCGGAACGACTACAAAGTTCGCTCGCAGGACGTGGATCAGGGGGATCCGGGAGAGATGGCCCGTTTTCTTCAGCAAGCCGGCAGCGTGGCTGAAGCGATGGCTCCCGTTGAGCAGGATGTCTTTCGGGAGATCGTCGCCCGCCGGGCAGAGGGAGACGGCGACAAAGACCTGCAAGACGTGGTGGACGCCATTCCCTTCCCCCGCCAAACCTTTGCCCGCCCGCACGACCACGAACACGAGCATTGCCGCGATGAAGACCACGACCATGACCCGCCCAAAAAGCGCAGTCCCCGCCGGGCGAAGGATCTGGGCTGGGCGTGATGGATTGCGGATTGTGGATTGCAGATTGCAGAGTCACCAACTCGCACATGCTAGACGGCCAATTTGTGTCATTGGCGGGGATTGTCGCGCGGTTCGAGCAGGCTCTGAACTGTCCACTCGTGGGGCTGTTTGAGGACAGGGCGCTTGAGATCAGGTGACGATGCAGGATGGGCCAGTTTATCTGGTCAGTGCGTGCCTGTTAGGATTTCCCACCGTCTACGATGGCAGTGCGCGTCCCCAGGCGAAACTGATCGCGCTGGCATCGCCAGGGCAAGTCGTGCCGATCTGCCCTGAGGTGGCAGGAGAGTTGGGGATGCCGCGGCCCACGGCTGAGATCGTGGGTGGGGACGGAGACGACGTGCTTGAGGGTCGGGCGCGGGTTTTGACGGTCGCGGGGCAGGACGTGACCGAGGCCTATCTAAGTGGAGCCGAGTGCGCGCTGGAGGCGGCGCGACGTTATGGCATCACCACGGCTATCCTCAGGCAGCGCAGCCCTTCCTGCGGCAGCACCTGCGTCTACGACGGCACCCACAGTGGAAGGTTGAGGGCAGGTCAGGGTGTAACGGCGGCGCGCTCAGGCATCTTTGAGCGAGACGATGTAATCGAGGAAATTGGCACCGTAGGGATTGCCAGGCCACAGCAGTTCTTCGTAGTCGTAGCCCTGCCAGGAAGAGGTGGGTCCGACGGTGAACAGCGCCACGCCAATGACATAGTCGTCCTCGCGCAATTTGGTGTCGTACCAGATCATCTCTTCCACGTAGCGCTCCTTCCAGGGACCCTCTTGGGGCGGGCCGCCTAACACCGGATCGAGCCCGCCTTCAGTGATCGCCAGCGGAATGACCTCGTCGCGCGGGATGAGGAAATCGCGGTACAGGTAGCGATACCGCCCGGCCAGGACACCTCGGTCTTCGTAAGGAGGTTGATCTTCCATGGGCTCGCCCCAGCGGTAATCGGCCACCGGCCAGTTGTACTCGTGCAGTGCCAGGACGTGGCCTCCCGCTTTTGCCCGCGCAAAGACCCCCGTCTCCACGATGGCTTCCCAGTCGCGCCACCTGGGCGCACCGACGTTGTAGGAGAAGAGCGCCAATTTGTAGCCGTTATCCTCGGCGATGTTCATGGTCTCGATAAAGAATCGCGCCAGCCAGACGTGGCCTGCTATGGTGGCCGGGTTGTTCTCGTTCAGTATTTCCCAATAATCCACGCCGTCCCTGTTGTTTTCCCAGTAATACATGTGACCCTTAAAGTCGTCTTTACCACGCATCATCTCAGCAGCCTTCTCCGCCGGGTCACCGCTGGGGTCCACTGCATCCCTACCGCTCCAACGGGCGACGGTGACCGTCTCGGGTGAGGCCTGCTTCACCCAATATGGGGTGTCGAGATAGTCGAGCGCCTTCACCAGGGCCACGTGTGCGCCAGCGTCGGCTACGGCCTGCACGAACGGAACCGTATTATTAGGGTATATCGTGTGCAGGCCAAGTTTGGAGGGCCCGTGGGCCAAAGGCCGCTGCCGGGAGACGAGGGGGAGGTAGATGTGATGATCGAGTTCATCAGCGGCCGCTCCGCCACGCACCACTGGTGGTTCGGGCGTCCGCTTCACCTCAGCGTCTTGCGCTGACAGAGTCACACCTCCCATGAGACGCTGAACCAGGCCAGTGATACCCAGCGTGGCCGCCCTCTTCAGGAACTCGCGCCGATTGATAGTTTTTCTACGCTCGTTGAGGCTCATCGGGTGCTCCTTTGATACCTGGCAGACGTCTTACCCGTGTTCCGCCCCCTCAGTCCGCATCCAGAACCCGGCGGATGGCCTGCGCCAGGGTGTCTACTTCGAAGGGCTTCTGGACGACCTCCAGGATTCCATTTTCTCTCAACTCCTGCACATCATCCGCCAGCGCATAGCCGGTGATCGCCAGTGCCTTCAGATAAGGATCCGCCATCCTCAGTTCCCGCATCAACTTCTTGCCACTCATTCCTGGCATCACCATGTCGCTCACTACCAGTGCGAGCTCCTCGGCGTGCTGCTCAAAAATAGCCATCGCCTCCTGGCCGTTGGTCGCTACCAGTACCCGGTAGTTCAGCATTTCCAGGGCCGCACTCAGCGCTGTGCGTACGGCCGGATCATCCTCTACCACCAGGATCGTTTCTCCACGTCCCTCGGTCAGGGTTTCTGTCTCCGGCGCTAGCGGTTCCATCTGCGACGCTGGCAGGGCGGGCAGGTAGAAAGTGAAGATTGTCCCGTGCCCTACCCGGCTTTTCACGTCAATGTAGCCTTCGTGCTGTGTCACAATGCCATACACCTGCGCCAGCCCCAACCCGCTGCCCTCGCCAGGTGCTTTGGTGGTGAAGAACGGCTCGTAGATACGCGGCAGAACGTCGGGTGGCATGCCCGTCCCGGTGTCCGACACTGTCACCCCTACCCATTCTCTAGCCGCTGTCCCAGCGGCCTCCATCTCCGGTAGGGGTAGTGCCTCGCCAGGCTGGATGCGGATCTGCTGCAACCTGATGCGCAGTTCTCCTCCTTCTGGCATCGCATCCCGCGCGTTGAGGGCCAGGTTCATGAGCACCTGCTGCATGCGCGTCGGATCGGCGTTTACCACGCACCCGTCTGGCTCATATTCCAGTTCCAGCCGGATGTTCTCTGGCAGCGTGAGTCGCAGCAGTTTGACAAACTCGTCGAAGAGCAGCACCAGGTCCAAGGGTTGCCGTTCGAGCACCGAGCGCCGGCTAAAATCCAGGATCTGTCCGATCAGACTGGCGGCCTGTTGGGCTTGCTGGGAGATGGTCATCAGCCGCTCGCGGCTCTTAGAAGGCAAATCCGGCGTCCGCAACAGCAACTGGGAGTGCAGAATAATCGCCGCGATGATGTTGTTAAAGTCGTGGGCGATGCCGGCGGCCGATTCCCCCACCGCTGCCAGGCGCTCCTGCTGCTGCACCCGTTGTTGGACCTCCCGCTCCTCGGTGACGTCCCGGATCAGCATTACCCAGCCCCCTATCCTGGCTTTCGCCGATATTGGTTGAGCCGCCACCTCGAACACGTGGCTGGGTGTCCCTGCGACCTCCAATTCGTGCCACAGCCTCTCAGGAGGAGATTGCAGCAGTTCCTCCACCGGACGGTCGGCCAGATGGGCCAACACGTTGCCGACGCGGCCCGCAGACGGCCCGGCGGCGTCTGTAAGGGCGAGAAGGTAGGTCTCCGCTGCCGGGTTGGATAGCACAAGGCGTCGCTCCTCATCGAGCAAGAGAACCCCCTCGGGCATGTGTTCCACCAGGGCTTCCAGTCGCTGCTGCTCGGCTTCCAGGGCCGCGCGCAGGCGTGCCTGGTGCAGAGCCAGGGCGACCTGGGCGGCGACCTCGTGGGCGATGTCTATGTGTTCGGGAGCAAAGGCGCCCGGGCTGTCCTTCGCCAACTGGAGGGAGCCGATCAGTTCTCCATGAGAGATGAGGGGCATAGAGACGTAGGAACGCAGGCCCTCGGATTGCAGCGCTTGAATCACTGCTGAAAGCGGTGAGAGAGTCCGGACGTCCTCTATCACGCGAACCTTGCCCTGCCGAAGCGTTGCCAGGTCCTCAATCTCCTCCAGCGAAAAGCGCGCTCCCGTTCCTACTCTGGTTTCGCCGTCCACGTGGGCGGCAAGCACTGTAACTCCCTGGCCTTCGCTTTCGAATATCATGACGCTGGCCCGCCAACAGGGCACCAGTCGCCGAATGTGGCGCAGGGCAGCCTGGGCGATCTCTTCCGGCGACCAGGCGGCCAGGATGACGCCGTCAATCGCGCGCAGGATTCTCAAGCGTTCGATATACCGCTGCAGCGCCTGCTTCGCCCGCTTGCGCTCGGTGACGTCACGCAGGACGATCACCTGGCTGGTAAGGCGGCCGCGCCAGTCAACGATGGGGGAGAGGCGCACGTCATAGGTGTACTGCGCATCTCCTGTACTCAGCACTACTTCCTCACTTGTCCCGGTCCCGTCGGAGGAGCGTTCGATCAGGCCAGGCCAATCGGGCCACATCTGCTCCACGAATTGCCCAATCGTCTCCGAAGCGGTATACCCGATGGCGTGCTGGGCGACAGGGTTAATGTCCACGATGCGATTTTGCTCGTCCAGCACGATCACACCGTCGCTCATGCTCTCGATGACGACGCCACGGGCCACCGGCACAATGTCCCCCACCCGCAAGCGAAAGAAACCCCACGTCAGTATCAGGCCGGCTATGGTAAACGCTATTGGTGTCAGGTCGAGATGTGGGAGAGGATTCAAACCGGACAGCATAAGCACGTTCCCTAGCATGGGCAAGGAAGCAGCAAATAGCAACAAGCTGGCTTGTCGGCGGTAGAGGTGGCGCGAGCGAATCAGCATCTGGATCAGCAGAAAGACGACAGTGAGAAGCAACGTGTACGTATACGCCGCGTGGATCCAGTACCCTACACCGTGAGTGCGAACCAATACCAGGAAAGGGCCACTAGTCTCCAGCGCAGCGGGCCCCCAGATCAGACCGTGAACCTCGTTGGTGAAGACCAGCAGCAAGGTGAGGAGGGGATCAATGCTTAGCAGGAGCAGGGTGCGACGGGTCAGCCATTTCTCACAACCGGTGTACTGGAGCGTAAAGACCAACCAAGCCGTCAGCACGGTGACGATGCCCACGTATTGTGTCTTGTTCCAAAAGTCCTTGGTCAGGAGGTCAACGCTCCCTAGCTCCAGCGCGTACCCCACCATCCATTCGGCGCCAGCCAGAGCGATCAACGTCATCGTCTTACTTCCGGGCACGGGTTGGCGCAACCATACGTAGAGCGCCGACGACGCCGAGATAACCGCTGCCGTGATCAACAGGATAGTGTAGGGCGTTTCTTGCCAGGCCATAGGTTCCTCCTCACCAGTCCCCTTGGTTCATCCGCTCCTTGGCCTCGCCCGCCCTTTCGATGAGTCCGAGCAC
>CAZMOT010000160.1:0-6734 GCA_964568065.1 uncultured Anaerolineales bacterium | reverse complement strand
GCCCCAGGCCGGCCAGGCCACCGGTGAGAACGATCCCGCCCAGAGTCACCAGTCCCGCCACGATCTGCTGCGTGGTAGCCTTCGCCTTGCCCGCGATCTCGCCGATGGCGCCAAAGACGCCCTTGATGACGGCGTAGTCCACCGTGAGCAGCACACTCAGCACCGCCGCTGCCGTGAGGAACTTGACCACCCCGCCAAAGAGACTGCTGATCTCGCCCAGCCCCGACACCGCCGCCACGTGGGCCAGCTTCAGGAGCAGGGCGTTTGCAGGTCCCAGGAGCAGCATCAGGACGAGCCCTTTGAGCCACAGCCAGAACAGCCAGCGCAACTCCCGCACCGTCCCCAGCGTGAGCACCAGTGGAGCCAGGCTGATCAGGATGAACAGGATGGCATACCGGGCCACGTAGGCGAAGATCAGCGCCGTGCACAGCGAGAACCCCAGGATCAGCATAAACAGGATGAAGAAGATCGCCGCTCCTGGAACGACCTCCAGGAACAGGCCGACCAGCGCCGTGTTGAAAAAGGCCCCGACCAATGTCCTCGCACTCACCGACCCCCAAACCTGCATCAGGATCACTTGTGTGACACCCCGCGAAAGCTGCAAACCCAATCCAATCAGGTATGCCGACGCCACCGTCAGAACGACAGAAGAGACCCACTCGATCAGCCCTTCCTTGAGATCGGCCAGGCCCACCGGGTTACCGGTCACGCCTCCGCGGGCAGCGGTGGCGACGATGAGTCCCAGGGTCAGCGGCCACAGCGCGATGCTGACGTTGCGAAACACACGCCAGGCCGGGCCGTACATCTCCTCACCGGGCCCGTCGGCCGCCCCGCCGAAGATCACGTGTTCCAGCGCCTCAGCAAACGGCGCGGCGGCGTCCTCGACCGCCCCAGAGACGATGTTGGCGATCGTTCTCCTGAGCGCGGCCGTCATGCTCTCGATGGGGAAGATCATCGTGTGCACGATATTCTGCAGGATGGTCAGGATTCCCGGGCTTCCGTCGTCTCCGTCGTCTCCATCATCCGGCTCCCCACCGTCCGGTGGCGGAGGCTGTTGAGCCCAGGCTGTCCCCGTTGGCGACAGCAGCATCGCCCACAGGACAAGCAGCAGGACACCGGCGACGATCCACCGCCGATACACCATCTCATATGCTCCTTCCCGTCAGGTTGGTGTCAGACGATGGGGATCACCGTCGGTGGGATCAGGCTGCCGACGATGTCGATGATCGTGTTGACAAGAACGATGGTCAGCATGGCCCCAATGCCCAGGATGACGACCGCGATGACCTTCACCCAGGCGGCCGAGAGCCCATACGGCTGTCCCACGGTGACCATGAACTGGCCCCCGACGAACCCCGTGGCGATACCCACCGCCATGAGTATGGCCGCGATGCCGATCAGGATGTCGATGACCACCTGGGCGATCTGGCGCAGGGCGTCGACGATCTCCCCGCCGCGCCCTCCTCCGCCCTCCGGTGGCGGAGGCTGTCCTGGGGGAGGCTCCTGGGCCAACGCCGGGACGGCAGAAGTCACAACCGTCAGGACGATGGCCAACGCCAACGTTGTTCTTGCGAGTTTCAGCAGTTTCATCTGGACCTCCATCTTCTGCGAATTGTGCTAACACACCTACTCGCCGTTCGCTGAGAAAGGACTTGACAGACTGATAGTGAGCCTGGTGCTTCAGCGCAGAGCGCCGATGATCACGTTTGCGATACTGATGGTCAGGAATGTGCCCACAGCCAATGCGACGACGATCAGAAGCCTGGCCAGAACGTTAGACAGGTGCAGTGCCTCGCCAGCCATCGTTGCCAACTGCGCCCCGACGAAACCCACCGCCACGCCGATGACCAGCAGGAGCGCCGCCGCGCCGATGACCACGTCCAGGAAATACTGGCCGATCCTGAGCACCGCCTCCCGCACCGCCAAGTCGCTGTCGAGCTCTCCCCCGACCAGGTCCGCCACGTCGTCCGAAACGCTCCTGGCGAGCGCGATCAAGGTCACACACACGACGAGCAACGTGATGCGCCGCATAATGTCCCGGGCAGGGGGCCGGCCCGTCATCGCGTCGATCTGACCCTCCAGGAAGGCCACGCCGATGCCGATGGCCAGGTAGACCGACACCACACCGCCCAGGATGCTCAGGCCGTCGGTCACTGCATCTACGACCGCCTCCATCTCAATCTATCTCGATTCGATGGCGTCTCAGGCGAGAACCCACACGTACGCGATGCCGGCCAGGGATATGAAGAGCGTGAACGGCTCCGCCCCCGCTTCCATCTCTGACCTCGACGGGAACAGGTCCAGCCTGGACAGCCGGTACGCCATGCGCTTGAGCCACGCCCCCAGGCTGCGGGCCCGGGCGTACCGCAGAAACAGCACCACACCGATGCCGACCCCGGCGACGATCAAAAGCAGGTAGAACAACTCCACCTGGGGGAAGAGGCCGAAGAGCGCCATCAGCAGCTTCACGTCCCCTCCCCCCAGGGAGTTGACCAGCCAGGCCACCAGGCAGGCGCACCAGTACGGCACGAACGTAAAGTCCAACTGTGCCAGCCGCCAGGCCAGCACGCCTGCCAGCAGAGGCAGCGTCAGCCAGTTGGGCACCCGCCTGGTGTGCAGATCCCATGCCGCAGCCAGGATCAGGTAGGCGGTCAGAGCGATTCTGGTACCATCCGACATCGCTATACTCAAGCTCAAGGCTCCTTGGGGTTCGAGATGACCCCCTGTACTTCGATGCAGGGGACGTAGAGCACGCCTACCGGATGAGGCCCACAGTCGCGATACGGCGCCAGTTGCACCAGCGGGTTGCGCATGAAGGGCGTGGAATAGCCGTAGTCGCGCAGGTCGAGCAGTTCCCAGTCTGGCCCGTGGTGCTTCCAGCCGTACCTATCGCTGCACCATCTCCCCCACCACTCCGTCTGTGGATCGTCGTGCACGCCGACACAGATGCCATCCGGCGGAGAGCCACAGCCCTGCCACTCCGGGGATCCGGTGAGGTCTATACCACTGCACCCGCACTCATCACAGTCGGTACCCACTACCTCCCACTGCTCCCACTGCCGGCCAAAGGACCACCAGTAGGGGACGGTGGCCTGGACGGCAAATGCCGGCAGGTCCTCGCAGCTCAGACCTTTGCCCAGGTACTCCTTCCCCGCCGAGGAGTGGTTCCACATGCAGGAGACGCGGTAGCCGATGCCCCCGCCGTCGTCCTCGCAGCCCCAGGTCGGAGGCTCGTTGCCCGGCTCGGCCCTCAGCCCCAGTCTGAACTCACAGATCGTCCCTGCCGGTGGCGGGTCGTCGTCGCAAGAACCATCGTCGCGGCAGTCGCAGTCGTCGTCCCCGGGATCCACCGAACTCCCCCAGACCTCGGTGACGGGCAAATCGGTGGTGAAGTTGCCGTCGGCGTCGCTGGTCCAGAAGGACGTGCCCAGCGTGACCAGACCGCGGGGATAGGGAATCCGGTCGGCGTACCAGGCCGGGAGGCCGGCCTGAACCGTGGCCCCCCACTCGGAGCACTCCGTGTCGATCCCCGGCTGGCACGGCTGGGGATCGTCCGTCGGCTCCCCGCAGGGACAGGACGAGCCGCAGCAGGTCTCGAGGGTGTATGCAGGTATGTAGGTCTGGCTTGTTTCGGAATAGTACAGCAACCACAGCCGGGTCTCGCCCGGGGGACAGGCATTAGGAAGGCACCACGCTACGCTTCCCGGAATGGGCAGTGGTGTCGGTGTGGGCATCGGCGTCCACGGGAACGGGGTGCCGACTGGCGTCACCCCCGGCGTCGCGCCCCCCGGGCAGGTGCAGTGGGTCTGGCATTGGACCCCCGCCCCCACGAGCTGACAATGGGTCTCCAGCCAGCACGGCGGTTCACAGACCTGCCCGAGAGGGCGGGCCACCGCCTGCTGTCCGAACGCGGATGCCAGCAGCAACAGCACCGCACATACTCCCACCGCACCCCATACCACAATATTCGCACGCTTCGTCATTTCTCACCTCCGTCAGGGCCCGTTGCGACCCTGAGCATCCAGGATCAGGTCGACCATAGCCTGCGGGTCGATCCGATCCGTCGGAATGTACTCATACCCGTCATACCGATGGCCCAGCCGCCAGCGCCCCTCCCCCTCGTACAACATCGGCTGGTAGAGCACAAATGTCTCCGTTCCGTCGCTCGGCATCTCATCCATCAGCTCGCCTGTCTCGCAGTCGTAGTTACGTGTGACGTACGCGCCGCGTGGCCTGGCGACGTACAGCACGTCGGCCACCCGCCCGTCCTGCGAGATGGTGTAGAAGACAACGTGGACATCGTGCTCTGCCCTCGTGCCGTCCGGGTTGACCTCCTCGACGCAAGATGTTGCCGGGGCCCCCTCCAGCCCGTGAACCGTGTCGCCGCTCATAGGGGCAGTGAAGCCGGCCGGGGAGTAGAATCGTTCCTGGTCTTGGACGGTCCAATTTCGCCCATGTTCTGCGTAGTAAGCCAGATACTCCCGGAACACCTGCTCTGCCTGCTCCATCACGCACACCGGCTCGACGGCATAGAGCACCGTATCTGAACCAGGCAGACTATAGGGCACCAGGTGCCACTGGGACCGGTCGGTGGGACAGTCATTCGGTGCAGTGATTGGCTCCGTCTCTGGCGTGCCATCCTCGCCAGAGGAGGTTGCCGTCGCCATTGTCGCCGTCCGCGTGACCACGGGCCGCATCTGCCCCCCGGCCTGGATGCGCCGTATGCCGAAGGCGATCAGCGCCACGGCCAGGACGAGTATCACGCTACCACCCACGAGAGCCAGGCGGGTCGGGCGCACTCGCCCGCGCCGCCGGTCCTCACTCAAGAGTCTTAGATCCTTCATTGATTCTTCTCCTTTTCCTCATTTCTCGTCACTGCCACTCGTAGTCGATCCCGTAGGCCGGGTATGCCTCTCCCACCACGCGCACGCGCAGTTCGGGGATCCCCACGAAGCGCATGAAGATCGTTGGCAAGAGCGCCTCCCCTTCCACGCGCACCCAGTTGGGACCGACGACGATGCGCTGGATGATCACCTGCTCGTGGGAGTTGTAGCTGCCGTAGTCGTGCGCGTTGTATACGGCCTGCTCCCAGGCCAGCACCACCTGGTTACTGGTGTAGAAGACCTCCCGGCTGACGCAGTGGCTGGCCGCGTGAGCGGCGGTGTCCGCCGCGATCTGCGCCCGGCGGTAGTTGGTGAACATCAGGCTGCCATCCACCACCAGCCCGATCAGGATGAACAACAGAGGCAAGAACAGCGCCGTTTGGAACAGAACCTGCCCCTGTTCTCCCGGAAACTTGCGTCGCTTTTTCGTTTTCGCTTGCGTTTTCATCTCCATTCTCCATTCTTCATTCTCAATTCTCCATTCTCCTTCACCACTGGCTCTTGAACGTCTCTACCGCCAGGGCCGTTTGGCTGTCGATCACGGCGTCGCTGCCGGGGAAGAAAAGCGCCACACCCGGCAAGCCGCTCAACCGCAGGTCGTAGCTCACCTGGCAGACCATCCGCGCCCCTCGCCCCCACGTGCCGTTGGTCCAGATGTGGACCGTGATGCGGGAGGGATTGAGGCGAAAGCCCTGGAGCGTTTGCGACGCTGCCACACGCCCCTGGTAGTATCCCTGGCTTTCGCTGCTGACCGCCTCGACCGCCGAGGTCACGCAGTCGTAGCTGGCAGCGTCCACCGCCAAGCGGGTGTAGACCAGCGGCCCGAACATGACGATGCCGATCATCATCACCAGGAACAGGAACAGAACCAGGGCGGTCTCGTAGAGCGCTTGTCCCTGCTCGTCAACCAGTAGCCTTCGTGCTTTGGTACCCATATCTTCCTCCTACCTCGACTCGTCTCGATTCAAAGCCGCCGGCTCATTCCCACCCGTTGGGTGGCCCACCGTAGAACTGCCACCGGCGCTGGAAGCTGCCGACCTGTACCCAGAAGGTGGCAGAGCTCAGGAACGGCACGTCGAGGGTGCGCTCCGCCTGGGCCTGGCCCTGCACGGCGCGATGAGTAGGATCCGACCAGACGGTCAGCCCGGACTGGTACTGGTCGGCGTTGAGCCGGCCGAGGGCGATGTGCAGCCGTTCGTATGCCACCTGGCGACCTTGCGTCAGGTCCCCATACCGTGCACCTGCGGTGCGCACGCCGTCGTGGATGGCGCTTGACGCGACCGCCTGGTTCCACCACCACCACGAGATGGACACGATGAAGAAGATCAACCCCGCGTACACGAAGATGACCAGGGCGTATTCGAACAGGGCTGCTCCCCTCTCATCCGGCAAGATCGCCTTCAGTTTTCTCGTCAACCTCTTCAGTCTCTTCAACGTAGCACCTCCTCGAAACACATCTCATCGGGAGGGAGGGCAGGAGCCGCCGCTTGCACCCGCCCTGCCTCCCCTGGCCCCCTGCAGCCTGAGCCTGGGGCCACTACCACTGCAAATCGTTCGTCGCCTGCACGAAGACCTCGCGGATGCGATCCCGAAAGGCCATCAGGGCAGCGAAGATGCCCAGGCCGATGATGATCAACAGGGCATACTCCCACAGAGATGCTCCCCGGTCATCCAGGATGAAACGCCGAAGTGCTCGGAATGCCATTTGCCTCACCTCCTCTCTCAGGCAGTGCGTAATATGTGTGACTTGCTTGAAGTGAACCGCTTTCTCCCTGCGGCGGGAGAGGAGAAAGCCATCCTTCGACTTTGCTCAGGACAGGTCCTTCGACTTTGCTCAGGACAGGTCCTTCG